>CAJNCE010000001.1:0-320457 GCA_905221185.1 bacterium
ATGGGACTTTTTTTCTACACAAAAATAGGCTCCATAATATCTATAGGGGATTTACCCACTACAAATATTATAGAGCCTCTTTTTTATACTCAATGAAAATCAAAGAGCAAACTAGGAAGCTAGCCGTAAGCCGCCAAAAACACCGTTTTGAGGTTGCAGATAGAACTGACGAAGTCAGCTCAAAACACCGTTTTGAGGTTGTGGATAGAACTGACGAAGTCAGCTCAAAACACCGTTTTGAGGTTGTGGATAGAACTGACGAAGTCAGCTCAAAACACCGTTTTGAGGTTGTGGATAGAACTGACGAAGTCAGTAACCTATATACGGTAAGGCGACGCTGACGTAGTTTGAAGAGATTTTCGAAGAGTATTACTGTCCATATTTTTTGTAAAAATCAACTTTTACTTGGATGAAGGTTTTGGCTTCGCGTAGGAGTTGAAGAAGGGTGGCACGGGTTTCAAATTCTTCTCTTGTCTTGGGCAGACTGCGGTTCCGGAAGACTTCCAGATAACGTTCAATTTCATCTAGCAAATCAGAAGCAGGATTGGTCTGGCTAAGTTGCCCTGCAATTTTTGAAAAGAGTTGGGCCAAAATCAGGCTTTCACTGGCAGCAAGGTGACAGGTGTTGATTTGCTGGGCCATATTTCGCAGAATACGACTTTGGCTTTGTCTCATCTCAAAGTAGTGGATATGGTAGTCGGTCTGGTGAAAGAGGTGGTCTGAGTGATCCAAATAGACCAGTCTGAGGGCTTCTTCCAAAAGGGTGTCTAATTCTTCAACCAGTTGTGCTCGGTTGCGTCCATCTCCTCTTGATAAATAATATTTGAAGCGTTGGAGGATATCTTTTAACTTTTCTTCTACCAATGTGTGGTAATGCTGGATTTCCTCTTCTCGTGAAGGCATGTAGAGATTGACTAGTAAAGCAAATCCTGTACCGATTGCAAAGAGAAGGAATTCATTAAATAGAAGATATGGAGAGGTTGATTCTTGCACCAAGAGGTGGCTAACCAAAACGCTACTTGGTGTGATGCCAATTTCCCAGCCCATCTTGTAGGCTAGAGGAACGTAGAGGGCAAGATAGAGGCCAAGGCTCCAGATATGAAATCCGCTCAAGTGAAAAGCCAGAACACCGATAGCCAGAGCTAGAAGCATAGAAAAAAGACGATTGCGGGCCAATTTTAAAGTGCTTCTACGAGTATCAGATAGGCTCAAGAGAGCGATAATTCCGGCTGAAACTGCGGAAGAAAGATTGAGAAAATAAGCAAGAAGACAGGCAAGACAGGTGGCTAAGATGAGCTTGGTCGTACGTTGACTAATAGACATAAGAATTTCCTAATAAATTAGAATAAAAGCGTAAAAGACAAGACCTGAGCAGGCTTGTCTTTATGTGTTATTTTTTACGAGCTGCTGCGTATTCGGCAACGGCAGTAAATAGGACGTCTGTAGAAGAGTTGAGGGCTGTTTCACATGAGTCTTGGATGACCCCAATCACAAAACCAACTCCGACAACTTGCATGGCAATATCGTTAGAAATACCGAAAAGGCTACAAGCAACTGGGATAAGAAGGAGGGAACCTCCGGCAATACCAGAAGCACCACAGGCTGAAATAGCTGCTACCACACTGAGGACAAAGGCTGTCGCAAAGTCAACAGGGATTCCAAGAGTATTTACTGCAGCAAGAGTCAAAACGTTAATAGTAATCGCTGCCCCCGCCATGTTGATAGTAGAACCAAGTGGGATAGAAACAGAATAGGTATCTGGATCCAGTCCAAGGTCGTGACAAAGTTTCATGTTGACAGGGATGTTAGCCGCAGAACTACGAGTGAAGAAGGCTGTCACACCGCTGACACGCAAACATTTCCAAACGAGGGGATAAGGATTTCTCTTCATAAAGAGGAAGGCAATCAATGGATTGACTACCAGAGCCACAAAGAACATAGTTGTCACCAAGAGGGCAAGCAAGATTCCATAGTTGGCGAGACTGCCGATTCCTTTATCAGAGATGGTTTTGAAGACAAGACCAAGGATTCCAAATGGTGCTAGGTTGATGATCCATTCTACAATTTTAGAAGTCACATCAGCCATAGTTTTGAGCAATTCTTTACTATTTTTGCTGGCCTCTCTCATGGCAATCCCGAAAACAACTGCCCATGATAGGATACCAATGTAGTTGGCTGTGACAAGAGCATTGACTGGATTGTCAACCAGTTTGAGCAAGAGGTTGCTGAGGACCTGTCCAATCCCATCTGGTGGAGCAATATCGGTATTAGCGCTATTTAGGGTAATTTCAACAGGGACGATGAAACTTGCTAGTACAGCGATAAGGGCAGCGGCAAAGGTTCCTACCAAGTAAAGGAAGATAACCGTTTTCATATTGCTATCTTGTCCTTTTTGATGTTGGGAAAGGGCATTGGCAACGAGGGCAAAGACCAGAATCGGTGCGATGGCTTTGAGGCCACCAACAAAGAGATCTCCGAGCAGGCCAATTCCTGAAATGTTAGGAAGTGTCAGTCCTAGAGTTCCTCCAATAAGCATGCCAATCAAGATACGTTTGATCAGGCTTGCTTTATTCCAAGCATGAATGATTTTTTTCATAACAATCTCCTTTGTTGTGTAATGTTTATGATTATAGTATAAATATGAGCTAAAATCAAGAATTTTCTGTCTATTTTTGAAATTATTTTTGAATATTTATGGAGAATGACAGTTTATGAAAGTATGGTATAATAAATGAAAGGAGTTTTCTATGCAAGAATTTATTCAAACCTACCTCAATAAGCTTGATATTACAGCGATTATCGAGAATATCTTGACCAAGCTACTTTCTCTTTTATTCCTGTTTTTGCTCTTTTATATAGCTAAGAAACTGCTTCATACCATGGTGCAGAGAATTGTCAAGCCTTCTCTAAAAATGTCTCACCATGATGTCGGGCGTCAGAAAACCATCTCACGTCTGTTAGAAAATGTGTTTAATTATACCCTTTATTTCTTTTTGCTTTACTGCATTTTGTCGATTTTAGGGTTACCAGTTTCTAGTTTGCTGGCAGGTGCTGGGATCGCTGGGGTGGCCATTGGTATGGGAGCCCAAGGTTTTCTGTCTGATGTCATCAATGGCTTTTTCATCCTCTTTGAACGGCAACTCGATGTGGGAGATGAGGTCGTTTTGACAAATGGCCCCATTACTGTATCGGGCAAGGTTGTCAGCGTCGGCATTCGAACAACACAACTCAGAGGAGAAGATCAGGTTCTGCACTTCGTTCCCAATCGCAATATCACTGTCGTCAGCAATTTCTCTCGGACAGACCAGGCCTGAAATTTTAGCAGATTTATGGTACAATAGAAAGAGTTTGGTAAAGGAGAGAAGATGTTTTTAGAAAAACAGTTGGGCAATGGCTGTACTTGGATTGACCTAGATTTGGACAAGTTGAAAAAACTAGAGGACCTTTCTGAAATCTACGGTTTGGACAAGGAAACCATTGAGTACGCACTGGATAGGAATGAGCGTGCCCACATGGATTATCACCGCGAAAATGGGACTGTGACCTTTATCTACAATGTCTTGAACTTGAAAAAGGACAAGGAATACTACGAAGCCTTTCCCATGACCTTTATCGTGGAACATCGTCGTCTGATTACCATTAGTAATACCAAGAACGCCTATGTCATTGAGCAGATGACCCGTTATCTGGAGAGCCATGACACGCTTTCGATTTACAAGTTTCTCTTTGCCAGTCTGGAAATCATCAGCAATGCCTACTACCCTGTCATCGAGCAGATGGACAAGAGTAAGGATGAGGTGAATGGCCTCTTACGTCAGCGGACGACCAAGAAGAACCTCTTTGCCCTTTCCGACTTGGAAACCGGTATGGTTTATCTTACTGCGGCTGCCAAGCAAAATCGCATGTTGCTGGAACATATCCAAGGGCATGCCCTCTATCGCAGTTTTAACGAGATTGAGAGAGAGCAGTTTGATGATGCTATGATTGAAGCTCATCAGCTGGTGTCCATGACAGATTTGATTTCTCAAGTTCTCCAACAACTATCAGCATCTTACAACAACATCCTAAACAATAATCTGAATGATAATTTGACAACCTTGACCATCATTTCAGTCCTGCTAGCGGTTTTGGCAGTCGTGACAGGCTTTTTCGGAATGAATGTTCCCCTACCTTTAACAGATGAGCCCCATGCTTGGCTCTACATTAGCTTGGCCAGTGCAGGTTTGTGGATTATCCTGTCATTATTACTAAGGAAAATTGCGAAAAAAAGTTAAGAAAAGGAGCCAGAATGGCGATTGAAAATTATATGCCAGATTTTGCTGTGGAAGCAGTCTATGATCTGACAGTCCCAAGCCTGCAGGCGCAGGGAATCAAGGCTGTTTTGGTCGATTTGGACAATACCCTCATTGCTTGGAACAACCCTGATGGGACGCCAGAGATGAAGCAATGGCTACATGACCTCCGTGATGCGGGGATTCGCATCATCGTGGTCTCAAATAACACCAAAAAACGAGTTCAACGAGCAGTTGAAAAATTTGGGATTGATTACGTTTATTGGGCCTTGAAACCCTTCACATTTGGGATTGACCGTGCCATGAAGGAATTCCACTATGAGAAAAAGGAAGTGGTCATGGTCGGCGACCAGCTGATGACCGATATACGAGCAGCCCACCGTGCAGGTATTCGCTCAATCTTGGTCAAGCCCTTGGTTCAGCACGACTCTATTAAGACGCAGATTAACCGAGCTCGTGAGCGCCGTGTCATGCGAAAAATCACTGAAAAGTACGGACCGATTACATATAAAAAAGGAATTTAATTATGGAAGAAATTCTCTGTATTGGTTGTGGAGCAACCATTCAGACGACAGACAAGACTGGTCTTGGTTTTACCCCCCAGTCGGCACTTGAAAAAGGTTTGGAGACAGGTGAAGTCTATTGCCAACGTTGTTTCCGTCTCCGCCACTACAATGAAATCACGGATGTCCAGTTGACGGACGACGATTTCCTCAAGCTCTTGCATGAGGTAGGAGACAGCGATGCCTTGGTGGTCAATGTCATTGATATCTTTGACTTTAATGGCTCTGTTATCCCAGGCTTGCCACGTTTTGTATCGGGCAATGATGTCCTCTTGGTTGGAAATAAAAAGGATATTCTGCCCAAGTCAGTTAAACCGGGTAAGATTAGCCAGTGGCTCATGGAGCGTGCCCACGAAGAAGGTCTTCGTCCTGTCGATGTCGTCCTAACTTCGGCACAAAACAAGTATGCCATTAAGGAAGTCATTGACAAAATCGAGCACTACCGTAAGGGCCGTGATGTCTACGTGGTCGGCGTGACCAATGTTGGAAAGTCAACCCTTATCAACGCTATTATCCAGGAAATTACGGGTGATCAGAATGTCATTACGACTTCGCGTTTCCCAGGGACAACCTTGGACAAGATTGAGATTCCACTTGATGACGGATCTTATATCTATGATACACCGGGGATTATCCACCGTCACCAAATGGCTCATTACCTGACGGCTAAAAATCTCAAGTATGTCAGCCCTAAAAAGGAAATCAAGCCCAAAACCTATCAGCTTAACCCTGAACAAACCCTGTTTTTAGGTGGTCTCGGACGATTTGATTTCATTGCGGGTGAAAAGCAAGGATTCACAGCCTTCTTTGACAATGAACTTAAACTCCATCGTACCAAGCTAGAAGGCGCTAGTGCCTTTTACGACAAGCATGTCGGAACTCTTCTGACACCACCAAATAGTAAGGAAAAAGAAGATTTTCCAAAACTAGTTCAGCATGTCTTTAACATTAAGGACAAGACAGACCTAGTCATCTCAGGCCTAGGCTGGATCCGCGTAACAGGCACAGCAAAAGTCGCCGTCTGGGCACCCGAAGGCGTCGCAGTCGTCACACGAAAAGCAATTATTTAAAAGAATCGTTATAATAAAATCGCTGAGCGAACAAAGTGAGCTCATATAGCGATAGTTATTGCCGTAGTGTCTTGCCAATCTGTAGATTGGCAAGGGGCACAATTGAGACCAAGGCTCAATTGTGAGGTCAGGAAATCCATTTTTCAAAGATGAAATCTTTGGAAAATTAGTTCCGACCGTCCCTCACCACTTAAAATAACTATCAAAAAACAAGGAAGAAAATTATGTCATTAACATCAAAACAACGTGCCTTCCTCAACAGCCAGGCACACACCCTCAAACCCATCATCCAAATCGGGAAAAATGGTCTCAACGACCAAATCAAAACCAGCGTCCGTCAAGCTCTTGACGCCCGCGAATTGATTAAAGTCACTCTCTTGCAAAACACAGATGAAAATATCCACGAAGTAGCTGAAATCTTGGAAGAAGAAATCGGTGTGGATACAGTCCAAAAAATCGGACGCATCTTGATTTTGTTTAAACAATCCAGCAAGAAAGAAAATCGCAAGATTTCTAAAAAAGTCAAAGAAATCTAAAAAACCTACTCCAAACAACTGTTTTTACAGAGAATTAAAGGAGACTAGCCTATGGCAATTGAATTATTGACTCCCTTTACCAAGGTAGAGTTGGAGCCGGAAATCAAGGAGAAAAAACGCAAACAAGTCGGGATTTTAGGGGGAAATTTTAACCCTGTTCACAATGCCCATCTTGTTGTGGCGGACCAAGTACGCCAGCAGTTGGGACTGGATCAGGTTTTGCTCATGCCTGAATACCAACCTCCTCATGTTGATAAAAAGGAAACCATTCCTGAGCACCACCGTCTCAAGATGCTTGAGTTGGCGATTGAGGGGATTGAAGGTCTGGACATTGAAACTATTGAGTTGGAGCGTAAGGGTATTTCCTACACCTACGACACCATGAAAATTTTGACAGAGCAACATCCGGATACGGATTATTACTTCATTATTGGTGCGGATATGGTGGACTATCTGCCTAAGTGGTACCGAATTGATGAGCTGGTCGATCTGGTTCAGTTTGTGGGGGTTCAGCGCCCACGCTACAAGGCAGGGACTTCCTATCCCGTTATCTGGGTGGATGTGCCTCTCATGGATATCTCGTCCAGCATGGTGCGGGATTTCCTTGCCCAAGGTCGAAAACCTAACTTTCTCCTACCTCAGCCGGTGATAGACTACATCGAGAAGGAGGGGCTCTACTGATGGCTTATCAAGACTATATCAACTGTTCCCGTGAGGCTTTGTTGGAAAAAATGGCAGAGCTTCTACCCGAGAAACGGTTAACCCATTGTTTGGGGGTGGAGCGTGCAGCCATAGAACTGGCTCAGCGCTTTGGTGTGGATAGTGAAAAAGCAGGACTAGCAGGCCTTCTTCATGACTACGCTAAAAAGCTGTCAGATCAGGAATTTCTGGATTTGATTGACCGTTACCAATTAGACCCTGACCTTAAAAACTGGGGCAATAATGTCTGGCATGGCATGGTTGGTATCTACAAGATTCAAGAAGATTTGGATTTGCATGATCCAGAAATCCTGCGAGCTATTGAAATCCATACAGTCGGGGCTGGTCAGATGACCGACCTAGACAAAGTCATCTACGTTGCAGACTATATCGAGCATAATCGTGCCTTTCCTGGAGTGGATGTGGCGCGTGAGATTGCAAGTTTGTCACTTAATAAGGCAGTGGCCTACGAAACAGCTCGTACTGTGGAGCATCTAGCTCATCAGGGATTTCCCATCTATCCCCAAACCCTTGAAACCTATAACGCCTTTGTGCACTATTTGAAAGAGGACTAAATGAACGAAAAAGAATTACTAGAACTAGTCGTGAAAGCGGCTGATGAGAAACGTGCGGAGGATATCCTCGCACTTGACGTACAAGATTTAACCAGCGTGACGGACTACTTTGTTATTACTAGTTCAATGAATAGCCGTCAGTTGGATGCTATCGCTGATAATATCCGTGAAAAAGTTGCGGAAGCAGGCTTTAAAGGTAGCCATGTTGAAGGCGACGCAGCTGGAGGCTGGGTTTTGCTGGACCTAGGTGCTGTCGTAGTGCATATCTTCTCAGAAGAAATGCGTGCCCACTATAACCTAGAGAAGCTATGGCATGAGGCAGAGTCAGTAGATATTTCAGAAGCTCTTGCTTAGAAGACGAACTCAGTTGCAGTCAACTGGGTTTCTTTGCTTATTTTAGAAAAAATTGATAGAAAGGTATAGGGCGAGAGGCTCTTGGTATCATGATTATGGCAACTTATGAAACCTTTGCGGCGGTCTATGATGCGGTCATGGATGATAGTTTATACGATAAATGGACGGATTTTTCTTTGCGTCATTTGCCTAAGACAAAGGATAGAAAGAAGCTTTTGGAATTGGCTTGTGGGACAGGCATCCAGTCTGTGCGCTTTTCTCAAGCTGGTTTTGATGTGACTGGACTTGACTTGAGCGCGGATATGTTGAAGATTGCTGAGAAGAGAGCTACTTCAGCCAAGCAAAAGATTGATTTTATTGAAGGCAATATGCTGGATTTGTCCAAGGTAGGTCAATACGACTTTGTCACTTGTTACTCGGACTCTATCTGCTACATGCAGGATGAGGTGGAAGTAGGGGACGTCTTTAAGGAAGTCTATAATGCCCTCAACGAAGACGGAGTTTTCATCTTTGATGTGCATTCGACCTACCAAACAGACGAGATCTTCCCAGGCTATTCTTACCATGAAAATGCGGAAGATTTCGCTATGCTCTGGGACACCTATGAGGACGAAGCTCCTCACTCCATCGTGCATGAGCTGACCTTCTTTATCAAGGAGGCTGACGGTTCCTTTAGTCGCCACGATGAAGTACATGAGGAACGGACCTATGAGGTTTTGACCTATGATATTTTGCTGGAACAGGCCGGTTTTAAGTCCTTCAAACTCTATGCCGACTTTGAAGACAAGGAGCCAACAGAAACTAGCACCCGTTGGTTTTTTGTCGCGCAGAAGTAGGAGATTACTATGACCATCACGGGTATTATCGCGGAGTTTAATCCTTTTCATAATGGCCACAAATACCTGCTGGAACAGGTTGAGGGATTGAAAATCGTAGCCATGTCAGGGAATTTCATGCAGCGAGGAGAGCCTGCTATCGTAGACAAGTGGACTCGGTCCCAGATGGCGCTGGAAAATGGAGCGGATCTGGTAGTGGAATTGCCCTTTTTAGTCAGTGTTCAGGCGGCAGATTTCTTTGGCCAAGGAGCTGTGGATATCTTGGCGCGGTTGGGGATTGATACCCTAGCTTTTGGGACGGAGGAAGTTCTGGATTATCAAAAAATCGCTGACTTATACACAGAGCAAGGTGCTGAGATGGAGAAATTTGTGGAAAATCTGCCAGATTTTCTCTCCTATCCCCAGAAAACCCAAGCCATGTGGAAGGAATTTGCAGGTCTTGATTTTTCTGGCAATACGCCAAATCATGTTCTTGCTCTGGCCTATGCCAAGGCGGTTGCAGGACGCAACATCAAACTGCATCCGATTCAGCGTCAGGGGGCAGGTTACCATTCTGTGGACAAGAATGTGGACTTTGCCTCGGCGACAGCCCTCCGTCAGCACCAGAAGGACAAAGATTTCTTGGAACGCTTTATGCCTTCTGTTTCCACCTTTGAGCAGGCGAGTAAGGTGAGTTGGGAAAATTATTTTCCTCTGCTCCGCTATCAAATATTGTCAAATCTAGACCTAACCACCATCTATCAGGTTAATCAAGAAATGGCGGTGCGCATCAAGGGTGCCATCAAAACAGCCCAGTCTGTTGACGAATTGGTTGAGATGGTTGCCACCAAACGTTACACCAAGGCGCGTGTACGACGACTCTTGACCTATATCTTGGTACAGGCCAGAGAAAGTGATTTGCCAGAAGGGATTCATGTCCTTGGATTTACTGAAAAAGGCAGACAACATCTCAAGTTCTTGAAAGAGCAGGTACATCTAGTCAGCCGCATAGGTAAAGAACCTTGGGATGATATGACCCAAAAGGCAGATCAGATTTACCAATTAGGACAACCAAGCATAGCAGAGCAGAATTTTGGAAGAGTGCCCATTAGAATAGAAACAAACTAAGTCTACTGAAAGGTAGGCTTTTTCTCGCATCTCTACTAAGCAACTGTTTCTAAGAAATAGAGATTGCACTAATAAATTATAGGTAATTAAACTCCAATTTCCCCAAAACATATTCTATTTTAGGTTTGTGAAAATCACTTTTTTATGGTAGAATGTAAAAGAATGTATGTCATTCGGAATAACAATAAAATGAGGTAAAAACATGGAAATCATGTCGCTTGCGATTGCTGTTTTTGCCGTCATCATTGGTTTAGTCATTGGATATGTCAGCATCTCAGCTAAGATGAAATCATCTCAGGAAGCTGCAGAGTTGATGCTTTTAAATGCTGAACAAGAAGCAACTAATTTACGTGGACAAGCTGAACGTGAAGCGGATTTACTGGTTAATGAAGCTAAACGTGAAAGCAAGTCTCTTAAAAAAGAAGCACTATTGGAGGCCAAAGAAGAAGCCAGAAAATACCGTGAAGAAGTGGACGCTGAATTTAAATCAGAACGTCAAGAACTCAAACAAATCGAAAGTCGTTTGACGGAGAGAGCTACTAGCCTTGACCGTAAGGACGACAATTTGACGAGTAAAGAACAAACACTTGAACAAAAAGAACAAAGTATTTCTGATAGAGCGAAAAACCTTGATGCGCGTGAAGAGCAATTAGAGGAAGTCGAAAGACAAAAAGAAGCAGAACTAGAGCGTATTGGTGCTCTGTCTCAGGCAGAAGCACGAGATATTATCTTGGCACAGACAGAGGAGAACTTGACCAAGGAGATTGCCAGTCGCATTCGCGAAGCTGAGCAAGAGGTCAAGGAACGTTCCGATAAAATGGCCAAGGATATCCTGGTTCAAGCTATGCAACGTATCGCTGGTGACTATGTAGCGGAGTCTACAAACTCAACGGTTCATCTACCAGACGATACTATGAAGGGACGCATTATTGGTCGTGAAGGTCGTAACATTCGTACCTTTGAAAGTTTGACAGGGGTCGATGTGATTATCGACGATACACCAGAAGTGGTGACCTTGTCAGGTTTTGATCCGATTCGTCGTGAGATTGCCCGTATGACTATGGAAATGTTGCTCAAGGATGGTCGTATTCACCCAGCTCGTATCGAAGAGTTGGTTGAGAAAAACCGTCAAGAGATTGACAATAAGATCCGTGAATACGGTGAGGCTGCTGCCTATGAAATTGGTGCGCCAAACCTTCATCCGGACTTGATGAAGATTATGGGACGTTTGCAGTTCCGTACTTCATATGGACAAAATGTCTTGCGCCATTCGATTGAGGTTGCTAAGTTAGCTGGTATTATGGCGAGCGAACTTGGTGAGAATGCGGCTCTTGCCCGTCGTGCTGGATTTCTTCACGACATTGGTAAAGCTATTGACCGCGAGGTTGAGGGTAGCCACGTTGAAATCGGTATGGAATTGGCACGTAAGTACAAGGAACATCCAGTTGTGGTTAATACAATTGCTAGTCACCACGGCGATGTTGAGCCTGAAAGCGTGATTGCAGTAATCGTTGCTGCAGCAGATGCCTTGAGTGCGGCACGTCCAGGTGCTCGTAGTGAGTCTCTTGAAAGCTACATTAAGCGTCTCCATGATTTGGAAGAAATTGCTAACGGCTTTGAGGGAGTGCAAACTAGCTTTGCCCTTCAAGCAGGACGTGAAATTCGTATCATGGTCAATCCAGGACAAATCAAGGACGACAAAGTCACAATCTTGGCTCACAAAGTTCGTGAGAAAATTGAAAATAATCTCGATTACCCAGGAAATATCAAGGTAACCGTGATTCGCGAGCTTCGTGCAGTAGATTATGCTAAATAATAAAAAACTGAGGTCAGAATAGAATCTGACTTCAGTTTTTTGAATAAATTATTTGAAATAATTAGTTATATTAGCGAGGTGAAACCTCAATTGGAGATAGATAGACTAAGTCTTGAGTGGAGTTATAATTTCCAATTTGTGCCTTTATATGCACATTTTGTCCTTTAGAAATATTTTCGCCATTAAAAGAGTTGAAAGCAGCGTTAGAAACTGTTGTTATATTTACAAATTTAAAGTTTGGCCCCGAAGGTGCTTGTTCTGCTCCTAAGTAATTACCGCCATAAATAAGCATATCGAATTTTGTTTTGTAATTTTTATAGTGTGCAATATCTGCTATGTGTCCATCAAATTCGATGATTTGACCTTTATATTTTTGAATAAAATTTGTTATGGTGCTTGAGTCATCAGTCTGTAATAGTGCTTTAAATTCCTCATTGTTTTCAGTCGTGATGACAGCTGATTGGGCTGGACTTGTTGACGAGGATTCGGTAGAACTTGATGAGATGCTAGTTGAACTAGAGGAAATGGATGTAGAATTTTGTGATGTAGATGATGCCTCACTTGTTTTTTCGATGGATTTTTCCACAATGGAACTAGTTTCTGTAGATGTAGGAACAGAAGTTGACTTATCTGAGTTTCCTCCAAATAGAACCAACAGAATAATAATAAATATTACAGCAACACCAATTAAATATGGAATTAATTTTTTTACCTTCAATTCCAGTGGGCTTAATGGTGTAATTTCAACCTCAGCTTCTTTTTCAAAAAAACCAAATACTCCAGCATTTCCTTCTTCAATAATATTGATTTTAACCTCATTTTTTTTGAGATTGAGTTCATACAAGCCGTTTTCAATAGCTTCATCAACGTTTTTTCCTTTATAAATTGGCATAAATCTCTCCTTTTATATTAGTAGTTTCATTATCTCTTAAATGGAATAAAAAGGCAAGTCTTTTTTAAGGGGGCTACCTTGTATAAATCATAGATTATGCTAAATAAATAAGAAAGAGCAGTTGAAAAATTACTGCTTTTTTGTTACACTAGATAGAAAGACTGTAGAAGGATAGTTTGCACTAAATGCTACTATCTGAAGGGAAATCTTATTTTATTTTTACAGACTGACTAAAAGGAGACACAATGGCAGACCGAGGCTTACTAATCGTTTTTTCTGGTCCTTCAGGGGTTGGAAAAGGAACGGTTAGAAGAGAGATTTTTGAGAGTTCTGAAAACCAATTTCAATACTCTGTATCGATGACGACACGCGCACAACGTCCTGGAGAAGTGGACGGTGTTGACTATTTCTTCCGCACTCGCGAAGAGTTTGAAGAGCTGATTCGTCAAGGACAGATGTTGGAATACGCAGAATATGTCGGCAACTACTATGGAACTCCTCTGACCTACGTCAATGAAACCTTGGACAAGGGAATCGATGTTTTCCTTGAAATTGAGGTTCAGGGGGCTCTTCAGGTTAAGAAAAAGGTTCCAGATGCTGTCTTTATCTTCCTGACACCACCAGATTTGGATGAATTGCAAGATCGTTTGGTAGGACGTGGAACAGACAGTGCAGAAGTAATTGCCCAACGAATCGAAAAAGCCAAGGAAGAAATTGCCCTCATGCGTGAGTATGATTATGCGATTGTCAACGATCAGGTGCCCCTAGCTGCTGAGCGTGTCAAACGTGTCATCGAAGCAGAACACTTCCGTGTGGATCGCGTCATTGGTCACTATCAGGAGATGTTACCGAAATCTCCAACTACCCGATAAAATTTAGAAAATAGGTACAAGCAAATGATGTTAAAACCCTCTATTGATACCTTGCTCGACAAGGTTCCTTCAAAATATTCACTCGTAATCTTGGAAGCAAAACGTGCCCACGAATTGGAAGCAGGTGCGCCAGCTACTCAAGGTTTCAAATCTGAAAAGTCAACTCTTCGCGCTTTAGAAGAAATCGAATCAGGAAACGTTACAATTCACCCAGATCCAGAAGGAAAACGTGAAGCAGTGCGTCGCCGTATCGAAGAAGAAAAACGCCGCAAAGAAGAAGAAGAAAAGAAAATCAAAGAGCAAATCGCTAAAGAAAAAGAAGATGGTGAAAAAATTTAAGGTTGGGGGGACTCAATCTTATTTTTTCTATTGCAAGAATGTACTGACAAGGAGGAGGTGAGAAGATGGCTATAGCCAAGATTATTGTAGATGTGCCCTTGATGCAGACGGACCAGCCCTATAGTTACAGGATTCCTGAGGAATTTGAGGGAATGCTGGAAGTTGGGATGCGGGTTCATGTGCCTTTTGGTAAGGGCAATCGCCTGATTCAAGGGATTGTTCTTGGTTTGGAGTCCCGATCAGATGGAGAAGAGATGGAGCAAGAGTTAAAAGATATTGCCGAGGTGTTGGATTTTTCTCCTGTTCTTACGCAAGAACAACTCTGGTTGGCTGAGGAGTTACGCAAGTCCGTCTTTTCTTACAAAATCTCTATCCTTAAGGCTATGCTACCGGGATTTCTGAACTCCAGCTATGACAAGATTCTCTATCCTCTGGCAAATCTGAGTCAGGAAGACCGAGAGCGTCTGTTTGGTTCAGAAGATTCGCTTGCCTTTTCTTCTCTGGATTTAGGTAAGCAAGCCGAAATGATGCGTTTGACTAGAAAAGGCCTGCTTGGTCTGGAATATCAGGCAGTTGATCAAAAGAAGGTCAAGACCCAGTCTTGGTATGAGGTAGACCTTGCTCAATTAGAAAGTGTAGAGATTTCTACACGTGCCAAGAAAAAGTTGGAATTGAGAGACTATTTACTGTCCCATCCTGAGAGTGCTTCCTTGGCTAGTTTGTTAGAGTCCTACTCGCGGGAACAAGTCAACTTCTTTGTGGAACAAGGTGCTGTGACCATAGTCCAAAAGGAAGTTCAACGCTCGGCTGCTTATTTTGAAGGGATTGAAGCAAGTCAGCCTTTGGAGTTGAATCCAGAGCAAAGACAGGCGCGTGATGCGGTTGTCAGTGCGATTGGCAGTCACCAGCCTCCCTTCCTCCTTCAAGGGATTACAGGAAGTGGAAAGACCGAGGTTTACTTGCAGATTATTCAAGGGGCATTGGACAAGGGTAAGACAGCTATTTTGCTGGTGCCTGAGATTTCCTTGACTCCACAAATGACAGAGCGATTTATTGCTCGTTTCGGAGAGAAAGTGGCCATTCTTCACTCAGGCTTGTCTAATGGTGAAAAGTATGATGAATGGCGCAAGGTGGAGCGTGGCGATGCCCACGTTGTTGTTGGTGCCAGATCTGCCATCTTTGCTCCGCTGAAAAATCTAGGTGTCATGATAATCGATGAGGAGCATGAAGCGACTTATAAGCAGGACAGCAATCCCCGTTACCATGCCAGAGAGGTGGCTATTTTACGGGCCCAGTATAATCAAGCAGCCCTGGTGCTTGGTTCAGCAACACCAAGTCTGGAAAGTCGTGCGCGGGCTGGAAAAGGCGTCTATCAACACTTACGTCTGACCCAACGGGCCAATCCTTTGGCCACCATTCCCGAGGTTCAGGTGATTGATTTTCGGGACTATATCGGACAAAACGAGACGTCAAATTTTACGCCCCCTTTGCTTGAAGCTATTCAGGACCGTCTGGCTAAAAAAGAGCAGGTGGTTCTCATGCTCAATCGCCGTGGTTATTCTAGCTTTGTTATGTGTCGGGAGTGTGGGACGGTGGATACTTGTCCCAACTGTGATATTTCCTTGACCTTGCACATGGATACCAAGACCATGAACTGCCATTATTGTGGTTTTTCGAAAGACATTCCTCAGGCCTGTCCTAACTGTAAGAGCCACAGTATTCGTTACTATGGAACAGGGACTCAAAAAGCTTATGACGAGCTGGCAGAGCTCTTTCCTCAGGCCCGCATTTTGCGGATGGATGTGGATACGACCCGTAAGAAAGGTAGTCACCAAGCTCTTCTTGACCAGTTTGGACGAGGAGAAGCGGATATCTTGCTTGGAACTCAGATGATTGCCAAGGGTTTGGATTTTCCCAATGTAACCCTAGTCGGAGTTCTCAATGCGGATACCGCCTTGAATTTGCCTGATTTCCGTTCTTCTGAGCGAACATTCCAGCTTTTGACTCAGGTGGCAGGTCGGGCAGGACGTGCTGAAAAAGCTGGTCAGGTTTTGATCCAGTCTTACAATCCGCAGCACTATGCTATTCGATTTGCCAAGGAACAGGACTACGAAGGTTTTTACGCCTATGAAATGGGTATCAGACGACAACTTGGCTATCCACCTTATTATTTCACCATTGGCATTACCCTTTCTCACAAGAAAGAAGAAGAGGTTGTTAAACGTGCTTATGATGTTATGAATATTTTGCGGTCAGGTTTGTCAGCGACCAGTAACATCCTTGGGCCAACGCCCAAACCCATCGCCCGTACCCACAACCTCTATCATTACCAGATTTTGATTAAATACCGTTTAGAAGATGAGCTGGGGCCGACTCTAAATCAGGTTCTGGCCTTGACTCAAGAACGGGAAAATAGTGAGCTCCGTCTCAGCATTGACCATGAGCCACAGCAATTTTTATAAGAAGGAGAAGATATGACAAAAATAATCTTTATGGGAACTCCCGACTTTTCAGCAACAGTCTTAAAAGGACTTTTGACAGATGATCGTTACGAAATTTTAGCAGTTGTGACCCAGCCAGACCGTGCTGTCGGCCGTAAAAAAGTGATCCAAGAGACCCCAGTCAAGCAGGCTGCCAAGGAAGCAGGACTTCCTATCTACCAACCTGAAAAATTATCTGGAAGTCCAGAAATGGAAGCGATTATGAAGCTAGGAGCGGATGGAATTGTGACTGCTGCTTTTGGGCAGTTTCTTCCAAGTAAACTCCTTGATAGCATGGATTTTGCGGTCAACGTTCATGCTTCCCTTCTTCCAAAACACCGTGGTGGAGCGCCTATCCATTACGCCTTGATTCAAGGGGATGAGGAAGCTGGTGTGACCATTATGGAAATGGTTAAGGAAATGGATGCAGGAGATATGATTTCTCGTCGCAGCATCCCTATCACAGATGAGGATAATGTAGGGACCTTATTTGAGAAATTAGCTCTTGTAGGTCGTGATTTGCTTTTGGACACTTTGCCTGCCTATATTGCTGGTGATATCAAACCTGAACCGCAAGATCCAAGTCAGGTTACCTTCTCGCCAAATATCAAGCCCGAGGAAGAAAAACTGGACTGGAACAAAACCAATCGTCAACTCTTCAACCAAATCCGTGGCATGAACCCGTGGCCTGTGGCCCATACTTTCCTTAAGGGCGACCGCTTTAAGATTTATGAAGCCCTACCAGTAGAAGGTCAGGGCAACCCAGGTGAAATCCTCTCTATCGGAAAGAAAGAATTGATTGTCGCAACGGCAGAAGGAGCTTTGTCTCTCAAGCAAGTGCAGCCAGCTGGTAAACCTAAGATGGACATTGCTTCCTTCCTCAATGGTGTTGGACGTACATTGACAGTAGGAGAACGATTTGGTGACTAAAGTAGAAACGGCTAGAAGTCTAGCTCTGGCAGTGCTAGAGGATGTCTTTATCAATCAAGCATACTCAAATATTGCCTTGAATAAGCATCTCAAGGGAAGTCAACTTTCGGCAGCAGACAAGGGCTTGGTGACCGAGCTGGTCTATGGAACGGTAGCCCGTAAACTGACTCTGGAATGGTACCTGTCCCACTTTATCGAGGACAGAGACCAGTTAGACAGCTGGCTCTATGTTCTGCTTCTTATGAGTGCCTACCAACTTCGCTATTTGGACAAAATTCCAGACCATGCTGTGGTCAATGAAGCAGTAGAATTGGCCAAAGTCCGTAAAAAAGGCAGTGAAAAATTGGTCAACGCCGTCCTTCGTCGTATCCTGCGTGAAGGCTGGCCAGATATCACCAGCATCAAACGAAAAAACAAACGTGATTCTATTGCCTATTCTCTCCCGGTTTGGCTCGTGTCTAAACTTAAGGAAGAATACGGTGAAGAGCGAGCACAAGCCATCTTTGAAAGTCTTTTGGTGCGAAACAAGGCCAGCATCCGAGTGACTGATTTAGACCGAAAAGAGGAAATTCAAGCCTTATTGGAGGCTAGTGATTCACCTTTGTCTCCTTCTGGTCTGGTTAAGGAGCAAGGGCATTTTGCAGGTCATGATTTGTTTGCGGAGGGAGCCATTACTATCCAAGATGAGTCCAGTCAATTGGTTGCGCCGACGCTTGATCTACAAGGAAATGAGCAGGTTCTAGATGCCTGTGCGGCTCCGGGTGGGAAAACAGCCCATATTGCCTCTTATCTTACGACAGGTCAGGTTACTGCTCTGGACTTGTATGATCACAAGTTGGACTTAATCCAAGAAAATGCGGAGCGTTTAGGGGTTGCAGAACGGGTTCAAACGCAAAAATTGGATGCCAGAAAAGTGCATGAATTTTTTGGTCAGGATTATTTTGATAAGATTCTAGTAGATGCTCCTTGTTCAGGAATCGGTCTTTTGCGCCGAAAACCAGATATCAAATACAATAAAGAAACGGCAGATTTCGCGTCCTTACAGGAAATTCAGCTAGAAATATTAGGTAGTGTTTGTCAAACACTAGGCAAAGGTGGTATAATAACTTATAGTACCTGTACTATTGTCTCAGAGGAGAATTTTCAAGTCGTTGAGGCGTTTTTAGAAAGTCATCCTGAGTTCGAGCAGGTAAGACTAGAACATGAATGTAAGGATATCATGAAAGACGGCTGTATCCTCATTACACCTGAATTGTATGGAAGTGATGGATTCTTCATCAGTCAATTTCGCAAGATATCGGATTAGGAAGGAACTGACACATGGAAATTTCATTATTAACAGATGTTGGTCAGAAACGGACAAATAACCAAGACTATGTCAACCACTATGTCAATAGAGCTGGACGTACCATGATTATTTTAGCTGATGGGATGGGAGGTCATCGCGCAGGGAATATCGCTAGTGAAATGGCGGTAACAGACCTAGGTATAGCTTGGGTCGATACCCAAATCGATACAGTCAATGAAGTGCGTGAATGGTTCGCCAATTACCTAGAAATTGAAAATAAAAAGATTCATCAACTTGGGCAAGATGATGCCTATAAAGGAATGGGAACAACTCTAGAAGCTGTTGCTATTATTGGCAATCAGGCTATCTATGCCCATATTGGGGACTCTCGTATCGGTTTGATTCGTGGGGAAGAATACCACCAGTTAACGAGCGACCATTCCTTGGTCAATGAATTGCTTAAGGCAGGTCAATTGACACCAGAAGAAGCAGCCAGTCATCCACAGAAAAATATTATTACTCAATCTATCGGTCAAAAAGATGAAGTTCAACCTGATTTTGGAATGATCACCCTTGAGCCAGGTGACTATCTCTTGCTCAATAGTGATGGTTTGACTAACATGATTTCAGGCAGTGAGATTTGTGATATTGTAACCAGTGATATTCCTTTGGCAGATAAAACAGCGACGCTCGTGCGTTTTGCTAACAATGCAGGAGGTTTAGACAACATTACGGTTGCCCTTGTTTCTATGAACGAGGAGGATGCAGAATGATCCAAATCGGCAAGATTTTTGCCGGACGCTATCGGATTGTGAAACAGATTGGCCGAGGAGGCATGGCAGATGTCTATTTGGCCAAGGATTTAATTCTAGACGGAGAAGAAGTGGCAGTGAAGGTCCTGAGGACCAACTACCAGACGGACCCGATAGCTGTAGCTCGTTTTCAGCGTGAAGCGAGAGCTATGGCAGATCTAGACCATCCTCATATCGTTCGGATAACAGATATTGGTGAGGAAGACGGTCAACAGTATCTTGCAATGGAGTATGTTGCTGGACTGGACCTTAAACGCTATATCAAGGAACACTATCCTCTTTCTAATGAAGAAGCTGTCCGTATCATGGGGCAAATTCTCTTGGCTATGCGCTTAGCCCATACTCGAGGAATTGTCCATAGGGACTTGAAACCTCAAAATATCCTTTTGACACCAGATGGGACTGCCAAGGTCACAGACTTTGGGATTGCAGTAGCCTTTGCAGAGACTAGTCTGACCCAGACTAACTCTATGTTGGGTTCGGTTCATTACTTGTCACCAGAGCAGGCGCGTGGTTCGAAGGCGACTGTACAGAGTGATATCTATGCCATGGGGATTATTTTCTATGAGATGCTGACAGGCCATATCCCTTATGACGGGGATAGCGCGGTGACTATCGCCCTTCAGCATTTCCAGAAACCACTGCCGTCAGTTATTGATGAAAATCCATCTGTGCCTCAGGCTTTGGAGAATGTTGTCATCAAGGCAACTGCCAAGAAATTGACAGATCGTTATCAGTCAGTTGCAGAGATGTATGTGGACTTGTCTAGTAGCTTGTCTTACAATCGTCGAAATGAACCTAAACTGGTATTTAATGATACTACTAAGGCAGACACCAAGACTCTACCAAAGGTATCCCAGAGTACCTTGACCTCGATTCCTAAGGTGCAAACACAAAGTCCGAAGCCACAGACTGCGAAGCCGAGTCAGCAGGTTTCAGAAGACAATTACGCAACCAAGCCTGTTAAGAAACGGAAATTTAGAGTTCGTTATATGATCTTGTTGGCTAGCATTGTATTGGTGGCAGCTTCTCTTGTTTGGATATTATCCAGAACTCCTGCAACTATTGCCATTCCAAATGTGGCAGGTCAGACAGTTGCGGAGGCCAAGGAAACGCTCAAGAAAGCCAATTTTGAGATTGGTGAGGAGAAATCAGAGGCTAGTGAAAAGGTGGAAGAAGGGCGGATTATCCGTACAGATCCTGAAGCTGGAAAGACTCGAAAAGAAGGTTCGAAAATCAATTTGGTTGTCTCATCAGGCAAGCAATCCTTCCAATTGAGTAACTATATCGGCCGGAAATCGACAGATGTTATCGCAGAACTCAAGCAGAAGAAGGTTCCTGAAAATCTCATCAAGATTGAGGAAGAAGAATCAAGTGAGAGCGAAGCAGGAACTGTTCTCAGACAGAGTCCAGCTGCCGGAACAACCTATGATTTGAGCAAGGCCTCAACGATTACCTTAACCGTTGCTAAGAAAGTAACCAGCGTTGCCATGCCAAGTTATATAGGATCTAGTCTTGAATTTACTAAAAACAATCTCGTTCAAATTGTCGGTATTAAAGAAGCTAATATTGAAGTTGTAGAAGTGTCGACAGCTCCTGATGGAACTGCTGAGGGTACAGTCGTTGAACAGAGTCCAAAGGCGGGTGAAAAGGTTGATTTGACTAAGACGCGTGTCAAGATTTCAATCTACAAACCAAAAACACCGCCGTCAACGTCATCATCAGCACCAGCCCAACGTGGAAACCAAGGTTCTACTACGACACCAGGTCAGGGGAACCAACAAGGAAATCAAAGAGGGAATGCACCTGCTACGACTCAATCAAGTAGTGAAGGTAACCACGAAAATTCTCGTGATTAAACGAATCTTTGTCATGATTTCATGGCAAAGATTTTTTTTGAGTCCTGATTTGTGATAGAATAGAGGGAGTTGATAAAAGGAGGCAAGCATGAAAGAATCAAAAGAATTAAATGCCGTCATTGATGTGATTATGCTAGCGGGGACTATTCTCCTTAAAAGTGGCTCAGAAATCCATCGTGTAGAAGATACCATGATTCGGATCGCGCATTCGCAGGGGATTGTGGATTGCAATGTTCTTGCCATGCCTGCTGCCATCTTTTTCTCTATTGAAAATACCAATATTTCACGTATGAAGCGCGTGACTTCCTCTTCTTATAACATCGAAAAAGTCTGCGATGTGAACCAGATTTCTCGTCAGCTGGTTGGGGGGCAGATTGATTTAGAAACAGCCTTTAAGCAATTGAAGGCCTTGCAAGCTCAACCCCTTCCCTATACCAAGTTGCAGGTAACTTTGGCTGCGACCTTTAGTGCCCCCTTCTTTTCAATTATGTTTAGTGGAAATATCTACGACGCACTTGGGGCAGGAGTGGCTACCTTATTTGGTTTTGCCTTTTCCCTTTATGTGGAGAAGTTTATCCGAATTCCCTTTGTGACAGCCTTTGCTGGAGCCTTTGTCTTTGGGATGATAGCTCAGTTTTGGGCTCGCTACACAGGCTTTCCCTCAACGGCAGATTTGATTATAGCTGGTGCGGTCATGCCTTTTGTACCAGGAATTGCCTTGACCAATGCGGTTCGCGATATTATGACCAACCACATAAACTCTGGTATGAGTAAGATGTTTGAATCCTTGCTTATTACCCTTGCTTTAGGGGCAGGAACTTCTGTCGCCTTGGTATTGATGAACTAATATGACACTAACTACCTTTTTATTACAAGCAGTAGCAAGTCTTCTTGCTATCATCACTTTTTTAATCGTACTCAATGTTCAGCGGTCTATGCTCTTACCAGGAGGGATTTTGGGTATGGCTGTCTGGTTAATCTATCTCTTGCTCAAGGAACCAACCAATGTCATTGTAGCTACCTTCATTGCCGCTATTATTGGTTCTTGTGTCAGTCAGATTTTAAGTATTATTTACAAGACCCCTGCTGTGGTCTTTATCTTGGCTATCTTGGCACCACTGGTTCCGGGATACCTTTCTTATCGGACAACTGCCTTTTTTGTGACAGGAGACTATAGTCACGCCATTGCCAGTGCAACTTTAGTTGTCATGTTGGCTCTGGTAATTTCTATTGGCATGGCTAGCGGAACAGTGATTCTCAGACTGTATCATTATATAAAAACACATTGAGTATTGGGAAATTTACAGAAATAAAAGAATTTTCTGAAAAATGAGATAAATGCATTGACAACGCTTTCTCTATGTAGTATTCTATATAGAAAGGAGGAAAAAACATGAAAAAATTACTATTTTCCTTATTGTCTGTAAGTCTACTGACTTTGTTGTTTATCCCAGTCATGGTTTCTAGTTCAGGCTCAGAGTTTCAAAGTGGATTGCAAGAGCATCAGTTGATTGCTGAGAAGGTTAGTAAAACACTTGACAAGACATTTGATAAGAATATCAGAGAAATTCCGACCAGTCAATTTTATCAAGAATTTGTAGATGAGATGGGAAGGACTTACTCAGGAAATTTAATCCTCCAGGAACTGATAACTGATAACTGAGAATGGGGCTTATAAAGCTACTTATGTTGGTGAACTCTATAGCAACTAATCATTATTTAAAACTATGACGAATAAGAGACTTGATTTGGTGAATCAAGTCTTTTTTCTCTCTTTTACTGCCATTTGTGATAAAATAGTATAGAACGATTTTTTACATGAATGATAAAACAGAGGTAAATATGACAATCGGTATTGATAAGATTGGTTTTGCGACCAGTCAATATGTCTTGAAATTACAAGACTTAGCAGAAGCGAGGGGAATTGACCCTGAAAAATTAAGCAAAGGACTCTTGCTCAAGGAATTGAGTATTGCGCCCCTAACTGAGGATATCGTGACCTTGGCTGCCAGTGCAAGTGACTCTATTTTAACTGAGCAAGAAAGAGCAGAAATTGACATGGTCATTGTGGCTACCGAGTCAGGAATTGACCAGAGTAAGGCTGCGGCTGTCTTTGTGCACGGCTTGCTTGGCGTCCAGCCCTTTGCTCGTAGTTTCGAGATTAAAGAAGCCTGTTATGGAGCGACAGCTGCCCTTCATTATGCCAAATTGCATGTGGAAAATTCTCCAGAGTCCAAAGTTTTGGTTATTGCCAGTGATATTGCCAAATATGGTATTGAAACACCGGGAGAACCAACTCAGGGTGCCGGAAGTGTGGCTATGTTGATTACACAAAATCCACGAATTATGGCCTTTAATAATGACAATGTGGCTCAAACACGTGATATTATGGACTTTTGGCGTCCAAATTACTCAACAACCCCTTATGTAAATGGTGTCTATTCTACTCAACAATATTTGGATAGTTTGAAAACGACTTGGCTTGAATACCAAAAACGCTACCAGCTTACTTTGGATGATTTTGCGGCGGTTTGCTTCCACTTGCCTTATCCTAAATTAGCTCTAAAAGGCTTGAAAAAAATCATGGATAAGAGCCTGCCTCAAGAGAAAAAGGATCTCTTGCAAAAGCATTTTGACCAGTCTATTCTCTACAGTCAAAAGGTGGGGAACATCTACACTGGTTCACTTTTCCTAGGACTTTTATCTCTCTTGGAAAATACAGATAGCTTGAAGGCTGGGGATAAGATTGCCCTTTATAGTTACGGAAGTGGTGCTGTGGCTGAGTTCTTCAGTGGTGAATTGGTTGAAGGATATGAAGCTTATCTGGATAAAGACCGCTTGAATAAGCTCAACCAACGAACTGCCCTATCCGTTGCAGATTATGAAAAAGTCTTCTTTGAGGAAGTGGACTTGGATGAAACAAACTCTGCCCAGTTTGCTGGCTATGAAAATCAAGATTTTGCCTTGGTTGAAATTGTGGACCACCAACGCCGTTATAGCAAGGTTGAAAAATAATGAAGATAAGTTGGAATGGATTTTCTAAAAAATCATACCAAGAGCGCCTTGAGCTGTTAAAAGCTCAGGCGCTCCTTAGTCCTGAGAAGCAAGCGAGTCTGGAGCAGGATGAACAAATTAGTGTGACTGTCGCAGACCAGCTGAGTGAGAATGTAGTGGGAACTTTTTCTCTGCCTTATTCGCTGGTTCCAGAGGTCCTTGTCAATGGTCAGGAATATACAGTTCCTTATGTGACGGAAGAACCGTCAGTGGTTGCTGCGGCCAGCTATGCTAGTAAAATCATCAAGCGTGCAGGCGGTTTTACTGCACAAGTCCATGAGCGCCAGATGATTGGACAGGTAGCCCTTTATCAAGTTGCTAATCCTGAGCAAGCGCAAGAGAAGATTGTCAGCAAGAAAGCAGAACTCTTGGAACTTGCAAATCAAGCCTATCCTTCTATCGTTAAACGCGGGGGTGGGGCGCGTGATTTGCATGTAGAGCAGATTAAAGGCGAAACAGACTTCCTCGTTGTTTATCTCCATGTCGATACCCAGGAAGCCATGGGTGCCAATATGCTTAACACCATGTTGGAAGCCTTGAAACCAGTCTTAGAAGAACTCAGTCAGGGACAGAGTCTCATGGGGATTCTGTCAAACTACGCAACTGATTCTCTGGTGACTGCAAGTTGCCGAATCGCCTTTCGTTACTTGAGTCGTCAAAAGGATCAAGGACGTGAAATTGCAGAGAAAATGGCTTTGGCTAGTCAATTTGCGCAAGCTGATCCTTATCGAGCAGCTACCCACAATAAAGGGATTTTTAATGGTATTGATGCCATTTTGATTGCCACTGGAAATGACTGGCGTGCCATTGAGGCAGGAGCTCACGCTTTTGCCGGTCGAGATGGACGCTATCAAGGTCTCAGCTCTTGGTTTTTGGACTTGGAAACAGAAGAATTGGTCGGTGAGATGACCCTGCCTATGCCGGTAGCGACCAAAGGCGGCTCTATCGGCCTCAACCCTCGTGTAGCCCTCAGTCATGAATTATTGGGCAATCCTTCTGCCAAAGAATTAGCCCAGATTATCGTGTCTATCGGGCTTGCACAAAACTTTGCGGCCCTCAAAGCCTTGGTGAGCACAGGAATTCAGCAAGGTCACATGAAATTGCAGGCCAAATCCTTGGCTCTCCTAGCAGGTGCCAGTGAATCTGAAGTTGCTCCTCTAGTTGAGCAACTTATCGCAGATAAAACCTTTAACCTAGAGACAGCCCAGCGTTATCTAGAAAATTTAAGATCATAAAAAACTCAGACGAATTGGTCTGAGTTTTCTTGTGCTTATACTCAATGAAAATCAAAGAGCAAACTAGGAAGCTAGCCGCAGCTGCTCAAAGCACTGCTTTGAGGTTGTAGATAAGACTGACGAAGTCAGTTACATATATCTACGGTAAGGCGACGCTGATGTGGTTTGAAGAGATTTTCGAAGAGTATCAAATACTTTTTCCTGGTAATAGGGTGACTGGTAAGAAGTAACCAGTTGTCGCGACTTCCTTGCCTTCGATCTTCTGCAAGAGAAGATCAACAGTGAGTTGGGCAATCTCCTTCATAGGTTGCTTAATCGTTGTCAAATGAGGATAGTAATTCTCGATAAAGTAGGTCCCATCGTAGCCGATGACCTTGAGCTCTTCAGGAACAGAAATTCCCAGTTCTTGAGCGATTTTGATAACCAAAATTGCTGTTAAGTCATCCGAAGCAAAGATGGCATCAGGCTTTTGTCGGGTCAAGATATTCTTGATTTCCATCTCTTTTCTGACAGGAGAAAAGTCACTGGAAACATTGATAATAGGAGCTTTTGGGAGTACGGATGCAAAACCAGCGTGGCGAAGTCCAGTTGGAGAATTGGAATTGTCATTCCCTGTAATCATGATGATAGACTGGGCGCCTGTCTTGACCAAAGTCTGGGCAGCAAGAACTCCACCAGCATAGTTGTCAGAGGAGACGACAGGGATGTCCGGAGACAGGTTTCGGTCAAAGGAAATAATCGGTGCTGTCACACGATTGTAGTCTTCAATTCCCAAGTTGTGACTACCAGAAATGATACCGTCCACCTGATTGGCTTCCAGCATTTCGATGTACTCGCGTTCTTTTTCAGAATCGTGCTCACTGTTGCAGATGATGGTCTTGTAACCATTTTTGAAGAGTTGGTGTTCCAATTTATCAATCAATTCTGCATAGAAAACATTGGAAATATTGGGGAAAATCAAACCAATTAACTTAGCTGATTTTCCTTGTAAACTACGAGCTAGGTTGTTGGGTTTATAGCCCAATTCTCGCATGGCTTCATTGACCTTTTGAATGGTTTTCTCAGAGAGATAACCTTTTTTATTGATAACCCGAGAAACGGTAGTAGGGCTGACGCCTGCAAGTTTGGCGACATCAGTTAGTTTTGCGACCATAATCTAATTCATAGTAAGTTCCAGTTGGGTTTCCAGATTTGATGAGGATACCATTTTGGTCCGCATGTGGGAAGACACGACCAGAAAATACTTTTTCTCCTTTATTGATGAAAATTTCAAAGACAGAGTTATCGATGAAAATCGTAGCAGTAGTAGCCTGGTTATCGATAGGGCAAGAACGAGTTGTACCAAATTCTTGAGCATATTGTTCACCAGCCTGGCTACGATCCACTGTCACTTGACCATTTACAAGGTCAAAGTTGATGGAAAGTCCCTTGCCTTCTTTATCAGCAAGTAAGACAATCTCGCTCTGGATATTGGATTCCAAGTTGAGTTCAAGTTCGTAAGTGTTCTTGGTTTGGGCACGATTTGAGAAGGTTTCTTCAGAAGCACGAAGGTCCTTGATCGCTGTGACTGGGTATTGGTAGAGTTTGCCATCTTTGATAGTCAGTTCTTTAACCAAAGAGAAGGTTCCTTGGTGGTCAAAACGGTCAGATGGGTAAGAAACATCTGGCAAACCAAGCCAGCTAACTGCTAGAGCACGTCCGTCAGGAGCGTTGAAGGCTTGGGTTGCATAGGCTTCAAAACCATAATCCATGTTTTGGAGTTGAGACACATCTACCATTTTGGCATTTTCAGGGTCAAAGGAAGCCCCAATTTTATACATATTTGGATAGATATTATCGTAGTCTAGAACATCTTTATCCAATCCTTGTGGGCAGTAGAGAAGGACAGGTTGTTCCCCTACAAAGACCAGATTTGGACATTCCATCATGTAGGCAGTGCGATCGTTAGCAAAGTCAAGGTCGCCAACAGTTTGCCAATTTGTGTAGTCGTTGTCAATAGCCTTGTAGAGACGGACGAAGCCTTTTTTTTTCAAGTCCTGTCCACCGACGATAGCATAATATTGCCCCTTAAAGTTAAAAATTTGAGGGTCGCGGAAGTGGTCGGTAGAGTCTGTAGGCTGATCGATCAAGATCTTGTCAATCTTCGTAATATTGCCATCCTTGTCCATCAAAGCCCCAATCTGGTAAGGGTGACGGATCCAGTTTTCATCACGGACATTTCCTGTATAGAATAGGAACAAGTTTTCACCAAATTGCATAGCAGAACCAGAGTAGGCGCCGTGGCTATCTAATGGAGTATCAGGCAAAACTTTGACTCCAGTTTCTGTGAAATGAACCAAGTCCTCGCTTTCCAATTGCACCCAAGATTTCAAACCGTGGGCTGCACCAAAAGGAAAGTTCTGATAAAAAACAATCCACTTTCCATCAAAGTAAGAAAAGCCATTTGGGTCGTTTAGGAGTCCTGTTTTTGGCTCAACGTGGTAATGAGTATGCCATGGAGATTGTGCCATATTTTCCTTAATATTCTTAATTTCTTCTTGCGTCCAGTCTTGATAAGGTCTGTAACGACGCTCAGTAGTCCATTCCATTCTTTCATTCCTCCAAAAATCTTATCACTTTTAATAGTAACCGTTTTCGGGAAAAAAAGCAAGCCTTTTATGTTAAAAAAAGAGAAAAAACTGTCAAACGTTTGTCACAAAATAAATGCAGGAAATCAATCACATTTTCACGAAAATATGAAAGATAATGAAACAAAACCCTCTTAACCAAGATTTCAAAGTTATATTTTTTAGGAATACCTGATAAAACAGTCAAAATCAATCAATCTAAGCAAGCTTACTAAGTGGCTAGAATATTTTTTCTGCAAAACGCTTGACATATTTCTAAAACATGATAAAATAAAAGTCGTAGGGCGGATAAAATCGCTTTCAAACAAGAACAAAATTTTATATAAGGAGATTTTTGCAAATGAACAATCAGGAAATTGCAAAAAAAGTCATCGATGCCTTGGGCGGACGTGAAAATGTCAACAGTGTAGCTCACTGTGCGACTCGTCTTCGTGTCATGGTCAAAGATGAAGGAAAAATCAATAAAGAAGTGATTGAGAACTTGGAAAAAGTTCAAGGTGCTTTCTTTAACTCAGGTCAATACCAAATCATCTTTGGTACAGGTACAGTTAACAAAATGTACGATGAAGTTGTTGCGCTTGGCTTGCCAACATCATCTAAAGATGACATGAAAGCAGAAGCTGCTAAACAAGGGAACTGGTTCCAACGTGCTATCCGTACTTTCGGTGACGTTTTCGTTCCAATCATCCCAGTTATCGTAGCAACAGGTCTCTTCATGGGTGTGCGTGGTCTTTTCAACGCTCTTGAAATGCCACTTCCAGGAGACTTTGCAACTTACACACAAATCTTGACAGATACAGCCTTCATCATCTTGCCAGGTTTGGTTGTTTGGTCAACCTTCCGTGTATTCGGTGGAAATCCTGCCGTTGGTATCGTTCTTGGTATGATGCTTGTTTCTGGCTCACTTCCAAACGCTTGGGCAGTTGCTCAAGGTGGTGAAGTAACAGCTATGAACTTCTTTGGTTTCATCCCTGTTGTTGGTTTGCAAGGTTCCGTTCTTCCAGCCTTTATCATCGGGGTTGTCGGAGCTAAATTTGAAAAACTTGTCCGCAAGGTCGTTCCAGATGTGATTGACCTCTTGGTAACGCCATTCGTGACACTTTTGGTGATGTCTATCCTTGGACTCTTTGTCATCGGACCAGTCTTCCACGTTGTTGAAAACTACATCCTTATCGCTACAAAAGCGATCCTCAGCATGCCATTTGGTCTTGGTGGTTTCTTGATTGGTGGGGTTCACCAATTGATCGTCGTGTCAGGTGTGCACCACATCTTCAACTTGCTTGAAGTTCAATTGCTTGCTGCTGACCATGCTAATCCATTCAACGCTATCATCACAGCTGCTATGACAGCTCAGGGTGCTGCGACTGTTGCGGTTGGTGTTAAAACTAAAAATCCAAAACTAAAAACACTTGCTTTCCCAGCTGCTCTTTCTGCCTTCCTAGGTATTACAGAGCCTGCTATCTTCGGGGTGAACTTGCGCTTCCGTAAACCATTCTTCCTTTCATTGATTGCTGGTGCAATCGGTGGTGGCTTGGCTTCTATCCTTGGACTTGCTGGTAATGGTAGTGGTATCACCATCATTCCTGGTACAATGCTTTATGTTGGTAACGGACAACTTGTCCAATACCTTCTTATGGTAGCTGTATCATTTGCACTTGGTTTTGCACTTACTTACATGTTTGGTTATGAGGATGAAAAAGAAGTTGCTACTGAAGTAGAGACAGAACGTTTGGTCCAAGAAGAAACAACTGGTAACATTCCAGCAGCTCTTCAAAATGAAACACTTGTAACGCCTATCGTTGGTGACGTTATCGCTCTTGCTGATGTCAATGACCCAGTCTTCTCAAGTGGTGCTATGGGACAAGGTATCGCTGTGAAACCAAGCCAAGGTGTGGTTTATGCACCAGCTGATGCTGAAGTTTCAATCGCCTTTGCAACAGGTCACGCCTTTGGTTTGAAAACAACTAACGGTGCTGAAGTCTTGATCCACGTTGGTATCGACACTGTAACAATGAACGGTGAAGGTTTCGAACAAAAAGTTGCTCAAGGTGACAAAGTAAAAGCTGGTGATGTTCTTGGAACATTTGATTCAAACAAAATCGCTGCAGCTGGTCTTGATGATACAACAATGGTTATCGTTACAAATACAGCTGACTACGCTTCAGTAGCTCCAGTCGCAACAGGTTCAGTTGCGAAGGGGGATGCTGTGATCGAAGTGAAAATCTAATCAATCCTCTCTAATGTGAAAACGAACAAATGACATGTTTGTTCGTTTTTGCTTGAATGGTAAGATTTACAGAGGAAAATCTAAAAAATTGAGAAACTTAGATTTTTAAAATATGCTATAATAAAGAAAATAAAAACAAGAGGTTTATCATGACAAAATTATATGGAAGCTTGGAAGCTGGCGGTACAAAGTTTGTCTGTGCTGTCGGTGATGAAAACTTTAACGTTGTAGAAAAAACACAATTTCCAACAACGACTCCAATCGAAACAATCGATAAAACCATCGAGTTCTTCTCAAAATTCGATAACCTTGCTGGCCTTGCAGTTGGTTCATTTGGTCCCATTGATATTGACAAAAACTCAAAAACTTATGGCTTTATCACGACGACTCCAAAACCTCACTGGGCAAATGTGGACTTGCTTGGTGCCCTCCGTCGCGCCCTTAACGTGCCAATGTACTTCACAACAGACGTAAACAGCTCGGCTTACGGTGAAGTGGTTGCCCGTAACAATGCTGGCGGTCGTATCGAAAACTTGGTTTACTACACAATCGGTACAGGTATCGGTGCTGGTGTCATCCAACGTGGTGAGTTTATTGGTGGTGTGGGTCACCCTGAAATGGGTCACTACTATGTGGCTAAACACCCAATGGATATTGAAAAAGAATTCAACGGTGTTTGTCCATTCCACAAAGGATGTTTGGAAGGATTTGCGGCTGGGCCAAGTCTGGAAGCTCGTACAGGTATTCGTGGTGAAAACATTGAACTCAACAGCTCTGTCTGGGATGTTCAAGCCTACTACATTGCTCAGGCTGCTGTTAATGCGACAGTGACATTCCGCCCAGACGTGATCGTCTTTGGTGGTGGGGTCATGGCTCAACAACACATGTTGGATCGTGTCCGTGAGAAATTCACAGCTCTTCTCAATGGCTACCTACCAGTGCCAGATGTGCGTGACTACATCGTGACGCCAGCAGTCGCAGGAAATGGTTCTGCCACACTTGGGAACTTTGTCCTTGCAAAAGAAGTTTCACAATAAAGCACAAAATCCGCTTGGGAAACCAAACGGATTTTTTATGTGTCAAAGCATTTGCCAGAAAAAGTCAATAATATAGGTTAGACCGTAGGTATAAACCACGAGGGTAAAGGGTTTGGTCAGAATGATGATAATCATATAGCGTTTGAAGGTCATCTTGGTAAGGGCAGCCAGCATACAGAGAAAGTCAGCTGGACTGACGGGCCAGATCATCATAAAGATAAAGAAACGGTCAAAACGATTGCCCTTGTCTAACCAGCCGATATACTTGTCATAGGTGCGCTTGCTGACGACAGACTGGACAAAGGCAGCCCCATAGAGGCGCACCAGATAAAAGATAATGGCACAACCAATCACGATGCCGATATAGTTGTAGATTGTCCCGATAATGTGACCGTAAATAAAGACCCCAGCCACCGAGGTCAAGGCCCCAGGAATGATAGGGACAACCGTCTGTAAAATCTGTAAAAAGATAAAGAGAGGTGGCCCCCAGATACCTGCCTGCTGGATAAAGGCAGAGAGGGTTTCCTTAGACTGTAAAACCCCAGCCTGATAAGCCCAAATACAGAAAATCAAACTCCCAACCCCACCGACAATCGATGAGATATTGATAACCTGCTGCAGAAGGGGAGAAACAGCTTTCATTTGTTTATCCTGTGACATGTAAACTCCTCATAGATAGTATATTTCTACTATACCATATTTTGGAAGAGAAAGGGGGAATGAGTCTTTTTGCTATGGGAAGAGTGATGGATTTTGAGTCTAAACATGCTATAATAAAGGGAGCAGACAAGTAGCAAAGGAGAGAGTATGATACAGGTAAAACCAGAACTGGAGATAGAAAAACAACTGATCAGCCAACTGGTAACTGGGGAAAGTCAATGGACATACAGAGAAGACCTCAAAACAGAAGAGCAATTATGGGAAAACTTCTTTGAAAAGCTAGCCCAGAACAATGTGGCTCTATTAGCAGATCATCCCCTGACAGAACAGGAAAAACGCCAGATAAAGAATCAACTGAACTTTGTTAGCTACTATGATGCGGCCAAGTGGTTGGTCGGTGAAAATGGTATTGCCAAGGTTGAGGTTCAGAGAGAAGATGCTAGTTTGGGGACTATCCGTTTATCTGTCATTTGGCGAGACAATATCGCAGCTGGTAAGTCTAGTTATGAGGTTGTCAACCAAGTCGAGAGAGACAAGATAAATCCTCAGGATCAAGATCGCAGGCTAGATGTGACCCTCTTGATCAATGGCCTTCCCATGATTCAAATCGAGCTTAAAAGTCCCCGAGTTGCTTTTCTAGATGCCTTTCATCAAATCAAGAAGTATGATAGGGAAGGCAAGTTCCGTGGCATTTACTCTAGCTTACAGATGTTTGTTGTGACCAATAAAGTAGACACACGCTATATCGCTGCAGCTAGAGAAAATAAGCTCAACAAGCAATTTCTAACTAAGTGGGTGGATAAAGACAACCAACCCATAACGAGCTTGACCAGTTTTGCCCACGAAGTCCTTTCCATCCCTCGTGCTCACCAGATGGTCATGCAGTATTCTGTCCTTGATGATAGTAAAAAGGCTCTTATCCTTTTACGCCCCTATCAGATCCACGCCATCGAAGCAGTGCAAGAAGCTTCTCGCCAGCAAGCATCAGGATATGTCTGGCACACGACAGGTTCAGGTAAGACCCTGACTTCTTATAAGGTAGCTCGGAATCTCCTCCAGATTCCTTCCATCCAAAAGACAATTTTTGTCGTTGACCGCAGGGACTTGGATCAACAAACCACTTCATCCTTCCTCTCCTATGCGACCAATGATGTCATTGATATCGATGAGACGGATAATACCCATGATTTGGTCAAGCGACTAGGAAGTAATGATAAGCGTGTCGTGGTGACAACTATCCAGAAAATCACTACCATGATGCGCAAGTTTGAACAGGGACACTACCAACGAGATGCGGAAAAACTCAAGGGACTCCGAGTGGCCTTTGTCGTGGATGAATGCCATCGTGCAGTGACACCACAAACACAAAAAGATATTAAGACCTTTTTCCCACAGTCTCTCTGGTATGGCTTTACAGGAACGCCCATCTTTAAGGAAAATAAACGCCAGCAGGTCGGTGACCTAGCCCAAACCACCCAGCAACAGTACGGAGACCGTCTCCATGAGTATACAGTCAAGGAAGCCATCCATGACGGAGCTGTTTTGGGATTTAAGGTGGATTATCGCAATACCCTCATCACGGATAAATCTGAAAATGACATACCAGATACTGTCTACGAGAATGAGGAGCATATGCTGGAAGTCTTGGATGCCATTATCAATAAATCGCGTCAACAACTAGGATTCCAAAAAGGAGTGGGTAAGACCTATAATGCTATCCTGACTGTCAAGTCAATTCCTCAAGCTCAGGCCTACTATGATCTCCTCAAAAGAGTCAAGGCTGGTCAGACACGTGTCAAGGTATCGGAGAGGGTCAAGCAGGTCCTTCCTGACTTTCCAAAGGCGACCATCACTTACTCGGTTACGGAGAATGAAGAAGACTCAAGAGCCAATCAAGACCACATGAAGCAGGTTTTAGAGGACTATAACCAAGAGTTTGATACCCACTTTACCATGACGGATCTTCGTGGCTTTAATACGGATGTTAATAACCGTCTAGCTCGAAAACAGGACAAATACCTCTATCGCAAGGAGCAGTTGGACTTAGTCATTGTGGTCAATCGTCTCTTAACAGGATTTGATGCTCCTTGTTTATCGACCCTCTTTATCGACCGCAAGCCCATGCAACCGCAGGACTTGATTCAGGCCTTTAGCCGAACCAACCGTATTTTTGATAGCAGTAAGACCTATGGTCATATCATCACCTTCCAAAAGCCTCTAGCCTTTAAGGAAGCAGTAGATAATGCCCTCAAGCTCTACTCAAATGGTGGTGAAAACGAGGTCCTAGCCCCAAGCTGGGAAGAGGAAAAGAGGAACTTTTTACGGAGTTGCAGTGATTTCAAAAATCTTGCCACTGATGACTATGTGAACGGTCTAGATTTCGAGCAAGTCTCTACGCCTGAGTTGAGGAAACTAGCTAAAACCTATCAAGCCCTTGATAAGTACCTAGCCTCTATCCGAGTGTATAAAGAGTATGATGAGGAAGAAGTTTACAGTCAGACGGGACTTGATGGAGAAAAGTTGGAAAGGTATCTGGGCCTTTATCGCAATGTCCTTGCAGAATTAAAAAGCCGAATAGAGGATGATGACGATGGTGAACCACTTGATATCCACTATGAACTGGAGTCTATCCAAGTGGACGAGATCAACTATGCCTATATCTTGACCTTGATTCAAAGCCTGATTGAGCAAGGCCAGAGTCAAGAAAAGAACCTAAGCGCTCAAGATAAGGAAGCGGTGGATAACTATATTCAGAGCCTTGAGAAGACCAATCCAAATCTTGCCCAGATCATCACTGAACTTTGGAGAGAGGTACAAGAACATCCAGAAAGCTATCGTGGTCAGTCTATCGCAAATATCTTGGATCAGATGATCGAGGAGGTTATCCAACAACACATCCAAGTTTTTAGCAAGCGCTGGTATGTCGGCGAGGATGAACTCCGTTACTATGTCGAACACTACCGTAAGGGAGCGAAAAAACAACTAGGAGAAAGCCAGCTGACCAAGAGTCAGCGCTATCAGGACTATAAGCTAGAGGTGGCGGATGCCCTCAATCCTCTCCTCTATAAAAAACAAATCAAGGAAGCCTGTACCCAGCTAGTGGAGCAAGTCATTGATCCATTGAGGGTTGGGAGATAGTAGGGAGTCGTAATGAAAGAGAAGGAAGTTCTGAAAAGACTTGGGATAAGAGATAAAAATGAATTAATTTCTTTGCGACAGTTTTCAGAGATTTTAGGGTGCATCTGGTCTAATGGAAACTACTATGAATTAACACCTAAAATTCCTCGTCTAATCGATAAAATTGAATTTCTAAACAATTCTGAGGGTTTTCAGCCTATTGATATTAATAAAGAAATTAAACTTAATTACTACAGAAGAGATAGAGGAGCTTTGCAAAGAAAGAATAGATATGTCGGTTGGAAGGTAAAAATTCCAAGGCGGTTTTTATTAAAAGAAGATATATCAGATTACTATATAACAAATGAAGGTATACCTCATGACAATTGTGTCCATAGAGGTCATCTTTTAGGAAAACAATTTGAAAAATTTCTTTTTGATAGTACTTCAATAAGGAATGGTAAAATTCATTTTTTTGATAAAAATAACATTGACAATATATATCAACAATTTAGTCGAGCAAATTGCAATGGTAAGTTTAATAATGGGCAGTCATATTTTGAAAATATTGTCAGTGGGATTATCGAAAACTATACTAGTAACGGGATTTACGAGAGTTGCTATTATGAAGTTGAAGCAATCTTTTTAGATATAACTGATGAGATACCGATAGGAAACAGGATTTTATTTTTTGACAAGGAAAATTTTGAAAATAGTTTCCATGTGTTTATTCCAAATTATATGGACGAATAAGATATTAAAAGAATATTAGGTGAGTATAGGAAAAATAAGATATATGAAAAAACAAAGTAATACTCCAGAAATAAGGTTTCAAAATTATGAAAATAAATGGGATATAGAAAAATTAATAAATATTTTCGGTACTATAAGAAATGCTTTTGTCGGAACTGCAACTCCTTATTATGTTGAGGAAGGTAAGTTTTATTTAGAATCTAATAATGTCAAAAATGGCAAAATTAATTATAATTCTCAGATTTTCATAAATGATGAATTTTATGAAAAACAAAGAGATAAGTGGTTGAAAACAAATGATATTGTAATGGTGCAATCTGGACATGTAGGTCACACAGCTGTTATTCCAGAAGAATTAAATAATACTGCTGCTCACGCTCTGATAGTTTTTACTGATTATAAAAAAGAAGTAAATCCGCATTTCTTAAATTATCAATTTCAATCTAACGGTAAGAGAAAAGATCTTGCTTTAATTTCTACTGGTAATACTATTAAGCATATTTTAGCTTCAGAGATGAAAAACTTTAAGATGGATTTCCCTACATTTGAAGAACAATCCGCCATTGGCTCTCTTTTCCGCACACTTGACGACATCCTGTCTAGCTATAAGGACAATCTAGCCAACTATCAATCTCTCAAGGCGACCATGCTCTCCAAGATGTTTCCAAAAGCTGGACAGACAGTACCTGAGATTCGTTTAGATGGATTTGAAGGGGAGTGGGAAAGGAAGAGTTTGTCAGAGGTTTGTACTATTAATTCTGGTAGAGACTATAAACATTTAAAGAATGGGGACATTCCTGTATATGGCACTGGTGGTTACATGCTTTCTGTAAATGAAAAATTATCTGATGAGGATGCTATAGGTATTGGAAGAAAAGGAACTATAGATAAACCATATTTATTATCCGCACCTTTTTGGACAGTAGATACTTTATTTTATGTTATATGTAAGGTAGGATATGACTTGAATTATCTTTTCTTAATTTTTCAAAAAATTCGTTGGAAGAAATTTGATGAATCTACAGGTGTTCCAAGTTTGTCTAAAAAAACTATTGAAAAAGTGGTTTCAAAATTTCCATCTTATGAGGAACAACAAGCCATCGGTGCCTATTTCTCAAACCTAGATAACCTCATTAACTCTCACCAAGAAAAAATTTCCCAGTTAGAAATATTGAAAAAGAAACTCTTGCAGGATATGTTTATTTAGGTAAATCAAAATGGAAAAAAATTATATAAAACTAGAGAAAATTGATACCTCAGCAGCAGCAAAAAATTTTGCTGAACTACTGCAAGAAGATAAAACATATTTTCTTAATGGAAACTGGGGCTCAGGGAAATCAACATTTTTACAGGATGTAAATAAGAATAAAAAGATAAAACTAATTACTATGGATTTTTGGAGATTAACAGATAATCGTTCAATGATTGAAGTAACATTTTCAAAACTCCACCCATTTTTTTACTTAGTTTTGATGAGGTTAAGTATTGTTGCCCTAGTAATGGTTTCTATTTTGATGACTAATGTTGTGGATTTAGGATTGGGTGAGTATTTTGGTTCTGAGAAATCAGTGATTCTGAAAATTGGAGGATTGGTATCTTTAGGAGTTGCAGTTTGGAATGTTTTTAAATATAAATCTGATGAGTTGTATAGCTTCTTATTAACTAGACTACATAAATTTTCTAAGATTTTAGTTATTGATGATTTTGATAGAATGCTGGAAAAGCAACAAGAAGACTGTTATAAACTTTTTAGTTTGATAAATGGAAAGCTACCTATTATTTTTGTTGGTGATATGACACTACTTTATAAGAGAGAGGATAACTATCTATCAAAGATAATTGATAGGCAAGTTGAATTACCTTTTGTACTACATTCTTCAAATATTTGGGATAGTTATTTTCATTTATTAGAAAAAAAGTTTGGCGTTTATTTATCAGAGAATTTTAAAAAAAGAGTTAAAAGTGACCAGAGAAATTTACGTGATAGGGAACATTTTAATGATTATGTAAATAAAGAATTTTTTACAAGAAGGAAATTTGGTCGTGTTCAAGTCGAACAACAGTTATTAATTATCTATGCTTACTTGTTTTATCCAGAACTCTATAAGAAAATACTCAACAATAAACAAATAGTTATAGAAGAGAATGAGAAAACAAAGTTAGAAGATTTCTTCCGTAAAGGCTACACAATAAAAGAGCTGTTATCTGAAATCCAAAAAGTTGATAATGAGCAATATCCACTAAGTTTTAATAAGAATAGTATGGAATATTTTCTTTATGAAGTGCCTATGAATCGTACAAAAGATGAATTAGATACCTTATTCATGGAACAGTCAGATAAATTTATACAAGAGTTATTAAATTCGGATCAAAAGACTGATTTTTATCAATATTTGAATAATCAATTTGCAGATTTTTCTGATATTCAGAAAAAAAGTTTACTAAATATTGTTATTAATGAATCTATGAAGTTTAAAAATAGTCCCTCTATGACTCTTATTGTCCAAGAAAAGTATAATGAGATAGTGCCTCCATATGAAAGAAATTATCCCCTAACCAAAGATGTGATTTCTAAAATTGTTGAAATGTGGGAAAATATTTTAAAACCTGCAGGATTAGATCAATCTGAGATTATATATTTTTTAGAAAAGCATAGAGTATTGAGCTTCCATGATTTAGGGTGCCATTTTCATGATTTAGATATTGGTTGTCAAACTTTTACAAAGTATCGTAGAAAAGATTTTCTTCTGTTGACTTATTTGACTTCAGTGGAAAAATTTAGCAGATTCGATAGCTGGGATAGCAGTATATGGGATTTTATAAATCATTTCAACGATGTAGAGTTTCTATCATTCTGGATATTTCAGTCTATCCTATCGAATGAATATGGCTTTGATGGATTTGATATTATTCCTGAAAATAAGAAATATATTCTTTGGACAGGAAGATATATGTTTGCTCCACCATACGACTATGTAGATTATGAAAAGACAGTAATTTTAAATATTCGGGAAAAACTAAATCAAATGGAGTCAAATGGATTCGTATTTGAAGCCAAAATTGATGAACTAAAGAAACCATTGTCAATCAAAACTTAGAAAGAAACATTATGGAAACAACACAAACTTACCAGTCGCTCTACCAAGCCCTGTGGAACTCAGCGGATGTTCTCCGCTCTAAGATGGATGCCAACGACTACAAGTCCTATCTTTTGGGCATGGTCTTTTACAAGTACCTGTCAGATAAGATGCTCTTTTTCGTGGCGGAGACCATGGATGAGGGGACGGATAGTCTGGAGGATGCCCTTGAGGTCTATCGCTCCTACTATGAAGATGCGGACACTCACGGGGATCTTCTTGAAGTTCTGAAGGGCGAACTCAACTATAGTATCAAGCCTGAGTTGACCTTTACGGCTCTGGTAGCACGTGTCAATGAGGGGGCTTTCCAGTTGGAAGATTTGGCTCAGGGTTTTCGAGATATTGAGCAGAGTGATGAACTCTATGAAAATCTCTTTGAAGATATTGACCTCTATTCCAAAAAGCTAGGGGCAACGCCGCAAAAGCAAAACCAAACGGTGGCAGCGGTTATGAAAGAGTTGGCTGTGCTAGATGTAGCTGGTCATGCTGGTGATATGCTGGGTGATGCTTATGAGTATCTGATTGGTCAGTTTGCGACTGACTCGGGTAAGAAGGCTGGTGAGTTCTATACACCTCAGCCTGTTGCCAAACTCATGACTCAGATTGCCTTTTTGGGGCGTGAGGATCAGCTAGGCTTTACCATCTATGATGCGACTATGGGTTCTGGCTCTCTCTTGCTCAACGCCAAGAAATATTCTCATAAACCGCAGACAGTGGTCTACTTTGGTCAGGAACTCAATACCTCGACCTATAACTTGGCTCGGATGAACATGATCCTACACGGTGTTCCTGTTGAGAATCAATTTCTCCACAATGCTGATACACTGGATGAAGACTGGCCGACTCAAGAACCGACTAACTTTGACGGTGTTCTCATGAATCCACCCTACTCTGCCAAGTGGTCAGCTAATTCTGGCTTCCTGAATGATCCTCGTTTCTCTCCTTTTGGGAAACTAGCGCCTCAGTCCAAGGCTGACTTTGCCTTTCTCTTGCATGGTTACTACCATCTCAAACAGGATAATGGGGTCATGGCTATCGTCCTTCCCCACGGTGTGCTTTTCCGTGGGAATGCGGAAGGAACTATTCGGAAGGCCTTGCTAGAAGAAGGGGCCATTGACACGGTTATCGGTCTACCAGCCAATATCTTCTTTAATACCAGCATTCCGACCACGGTTATCATTCTCAAAAAGAACCGTACCAACCGTGATGTCTACTTTATCGATGCTTCTAAGGAGTTTGATAAAGGGAAAAATCAAAATATCATGACGGATGCTCATATCGAGAAGATTCTGGAAGCCTACAAGTCACGTGAAGAGATTGACAAGTTTGCCCATCTGGCAAGTTATGAAGAAATCGTCGAAAATGACTACAACCTCAATATCCCTCGTTATGTAGATACCTTTGAGGAAGAAGAAGTCGAACCACTGACAGATATCGTCAGCAAGATTAACACGACAAATGAAGCAATCCAAAACCAAACCGCTTCTCTACTCGAGATGCTGAACCAACTCCACGGAACCACACCAGAAGCTGATGACGAGCTTAAAGAGTTTTTACAAGGGTTTGAAGGGTGATGGGGAGTCGGATTTGTATATCAATTGTAGAGTATTTGAACACTACAGTTTTGCATCCTCATTGCTTAATAGATATGTGAATGTTGAGTAGGAAATAGAATTGCTTTTTAAATAACGCAGAAAAAACAGCGTAATAAATCAAAAAAAGTCATGTAAAATGACTTTTTTTGATATAATAGATATAAGAAAACAAAGGAGATCGTAAGCGTGGTTAAATTAAGGAGTCTCATTATAGAGAATATAAAGAACGTGCAGTATGGAGTGATTGATTTTCAAAATAAATCTGACTTTATCAATGTAACGGGAATTTATGGTCAGAATGGTTCAGGAAAAACAGCTGTTGTAGATGTATTTGAAGTTCTATCTGCCTTGATGAGAGGAGAGCCTATTCCACAACATACAAAAGGGATTTTTAATGCCATAGACCAAGTAGGGGAAAATGCGATTACTTTAGAATTAGAAGTCCCAGAAACCTATATCATTCGATATAAAGTCGAGTTTGCTGCAAGTGAACCTACAGGCATGCAAGATGTAATGGTTGTAAAAGAAGAACTTGCTTATAAACCTCTAGAAGCTGGGTCCAGATACCGCTATTTACTGAGATACGAATATGAGGGAAGTAATTTTGATACAGAGCAACCGCGACATACGGGCTATTTAAAATCTCAAAGAAGTATTATGGGAAAGGACGCGGTTAGTGTTTTAACAAAGACAATTATTGATGATAATCGTTCCTTTATTTTCTCAAAAGAATTAGTAGGATTTATTTATACTTCAAGTAAGCAAGATTTATCGACGCTTGTTGAAATTTATAATGTCATTCAAGACTTTTATCAAAATTTGAGGATCTTTACTCAAGAGTTATCTAGTTTGAATAGTAGTGGGGTTACTCCTATCACAATTAACTATCAGAATCGTGACTCTCATGTGAGTTATCAGGGGATTATCCCTATGTTTCTTCAAAGTGGAGGAATTTCTATAAATGAAGAAATTTATAGTGTTTATGAGAGCACGATTGACTATTTGAATGAAATTGTTCCCATTATTATCCCTGACTTGAAACTTGAAATGGAAGCAGGTGAGATAGAGATTCGAAGTGATGGACAAAAAATAAGAAATGTTAGCTTTATTTCCAATCGTGCAGGTAAAAGATTCTCTTTAAAACACGAATCTGAAGGGATTCGTAAAATTATTAGTATGCTTGGTTTTTTGGTGGAAGTATATAATAAAGAGAATATTATCGCTGTCATTGATGAATTGGATGCAGGTGTATTTGAATATCTACTAGGCGAGTTGATTGAAATTTTTTCTGAAAGTGCCAAAGGACAACTCATTTTTACTTCTCATAATTTACGTGTACTAGAAAAACTTCCTTCCTACAAGGTTGTGTTCTCAACAGCTTGTCCGACAAATCGTTATATCCGTCTAACTGGCATTAAGCCAAGCAATAACTTAAGAGATATTTACTTGAGAGGAATTCAGCTGGGTGGACACGAAGAAGAATTGTATCAAGGAGTTTCTAATAGTAAAATTAAACGAGCTTTGAGAAAGGCAGGGATCAAGCTTGGCGAATAAAAGTAGAAAGGTTATTCTAGTATTTGTAGAGGGAGAATCCGATGAGACTGTTGTAGGATTTGTAACAGATTCATTAGTGGAACGATTGGAGAATATGCATATCACACTAAAGGTGATGTATGGAGATGTCTTTTCAGATAGGAGATATTCTGCCTCATCTGGAACGAAAATTGCAAGTGATAGAATTTGCGAGGTTCTTGCTACAGAAAAATGGGAAGTAAGTGATTTACTGTTTGTTGCCTTTGTAACAGATACGGATGGCATGTTTATGAATCCAACTTCTTTAGTTGTAGATGATTCTATGAAAGAGACAGATTCATTTCAATATGATTTACAAACTCGGAGGCTACTCTTTTCAACGACGAAGAAGAAAAAGGATATTATTGAAACGAGACAGAGAAAGGCAAGGCATGTCAATCAGTTGATTAAAGATGGGACTTCCTTGTTGGTTAAGCGGAAGTTAGTTCAAACTTTTGTGTATTATAATTCTGTTAATTTGGAGCATGTTTTATTTGGCAAGATATTACCAAATCATGAAAAAATAGGTGCTGCTGATGATTTGATCGACCAGTATGAAGAAAAAGGCGATGCAGGAGTAGAAGAGATTTTAGCATTTTTCCAAAGCAGATGCCCGGCAGACGATTACGAACAATCATGGCAATTTATAAAACAAAATGAAATGACGAATGGGTATTCTAATTTAGCGTTATTGTTTGACAAGATTCAGAGTGATAAATAAAATTCCAACAAACAGTTTGTAGTCCAATAAGTTCAATAGAAATAGAGGAGGTCAGCAATCACTATGAGTAATGAAATTGTTGAATACAAAGACCTGATTGCTTTTCATCCAGGTCAGTATGTAGAAGAGTTGATTGAAGAGTATAACGTAACGCAAAAAGAATTTGCAGAGCGTTTAGGAATTTCTGAAATGAAGCTCGGTAAATTAGTGAATGGTGAGGAATCAATTAGTAATGATATTGCTGAGAAGTTAGCCAACATTACTAATATTTCGATGAAAACCTGGCTCAATCTTCAACATGTCTACGATGTAAAAATTGTGGAGATCATAGAGTAAACACGGTATAATCTCAAATATGAATAATAACAACCAACGTGTCCTTTGCCAACAACTATGGGCTAGAAACAAATACCTCGTTTTGAGTCATTCTAGCAATATTTACAATGATATTCGTCAATATCTCAAGCAAGAAGTGGTGGAAGTGAGTCAGGTTCAGGAGATGATTGACCGTGCCTGCCAAATCCCAGAACATAGGGGGCAGGTTTGCAATGCCTTTCAGCATATTTGGGGCTATTTTAAAAAGAAAGCGACAGATGCTGAGCGCAAGGACTATATGCTCTTGCTGGATCGCTACCGCTTTGGTCAGGCTTCCAAGGAAGACTTGATCACTAAGACTCGAGAGTTGCTTTATCACTATCCGGATACCTACTTGCAACATTCGACTTTACTGAAAGGAGACCTCCATGAGACTTTGGCATGAGGCTTTGATTTCACAACTTCCCCGGCCTCAACTTTTGGGGCAACATCGAGAGTGTTGCGCCCTGCGTGGCAATGGTTGGGGCAGAAAGCATGCGACGGTGGACTATGTCTTTACCCACTCGCACTATCGTCTCTATGTCTATCATCGCTTGATCATGGAGGAGATGGCTAATCGTGGCTACAATGTCAGTCCAGAGTGGCTGGACAAGACCTGCCCTCCTTACCAAGATTTAGCAGAGGAGAAGTTGACTAGTCCTATATACAGCGAACATGACGATGCCTACTATGAGGAGTGTTTGGATAATCTCCGTGAGAAGGGGATAGAGCTGGAATAATAGTAAGGATTGCCTTCAATTTATAACTCTTCTCGTAATTTTTTCGAATAATAAAGATGAGACCTTTGGAATTTTTCTAAGGTCTTCTTTTTTATGAGTGTTAGGATTTACTTTTAATAACTTTTAAGTTATAATTTTAAAAAAGCCAAGCGTGAACTGAAGGACTTAAAAGAAAGAGGATTAAGTGATGAAGAATAATGCTATTGGTAGTAATTGGAAGGATGTCCGGTCTGAACTATTTACTAAGGAGGAAATCCTTGAAAGTGATATGCGAGTGGCTATTATGAGTGAGCTGATTGAGGCTAGGCATGAACAAGGAGTCAGTCAGAAAAAGCTAGAAGAACTCAGTGGAGTAAGCCAGCCTGTCATAGCTAGGATGGAAACAGGAAAGACAAGTCCTCAGTTGGACACAGTCTTAAAAGTCCTAGCCAGTTTAGGAAAGACACTAGCAGTCGTCTCACTCGAACAGAGAAAGAGTTGATAGGGACGAAATTACTTGGTTGGCTAAAATCATCCACTGGATAATTTTACCTCCCGTCCGCACTTTTTCAGGGAAATATCAGAATTACAAAGATAAAAATCGACCTATAGTCTTTTCTAATAACAAGTCATAGTCACTTATAAGAATTACTAATAACATGTTTGAGCGTTCTAACAAAAATACAGCTAAAAACAGGCTATACAAAGGATTTGAGGCAGTTGTCTCAGGTCCTTTTCTTTTGTCTAAAACAGAGGTATAGTTTCAAACTATATCAAAGCCTAATTTTTTACAATTATACAGACGCATTCTTTTCTGTTAAGATAGTTTCAACAACAAATTTTGGAGGACACATCATGTCAACTACAATCATCGGTTTCCCTCGTTTGGGCGAATTCCGCGAATTAAAATTTACAACTGAAAAATACTTTAGAAAAGAAATCTCAGAAGAAGAACTCTTAGCAGCAGCAAAAGAATTGCGTGCTAAACACTGGAACATTGTCAAAGAAAAAGGCATCACTGAAATCCCATCAAATGACTTTTCTCACTATGACAACTTCCTAGATACAGCTTTTCTTTTCAACGTGGTACCTGCTTCAGTTCAAAACTTGGACTTGTCTGACCTTGAGCGCTACTTCGCTTTGGGTCGTGGTTACCAAGGAGAAAAAGGGGACGTTCGCGCCCTTCCAATGAAGAAATGGTTCAACACCAACTACCACTACATCGTTCCTAAATTTGAAAAAGACACTCAAGTTAAACTTGCAGGTCACAAGATTTTCGATGAGTTCCAAGAAGCAAAAGAGCTTGGATTGAACACTCGTCCAGTTCTTGTAGGTCCATTCACTTTCCTTCAATTGTCAGACTTTGAAGAAGGCGTGAAAGCAGAGGACTTCGTAGATAGCTTAGTTGCTGCTTACCAAGAAGTTTTTGCTAAATTGGCTGAACTTGGTGCGACTCGCATCCAATTGGATGAAGCTGCTCTTGTCAAAGACTTGACAGAAGAAGAAAAAGCTCTCTTCTTGAACCTCTACAACAAACTTTTGGCTGACAAAAAAGGTCTTGAAGTCTTGCTTCAAACTTACTTTGGTGACGTTCGTGACGTTTACGCTGATCTTGTAAACTTGCCAGTTGATGCTATCGGTTTGGACTTCGTTGAAGGTAAGAAAACTCTTGAACTTGTTAAAGGTGGCTTCCCAGCTGACAAGACTCTCTATGCAGGTATTGTCAATGGTAAAAACATCTGGCGTAACAACTACGAAAAGAGCTTGGCTGTTCTTGAGCAAATCCCAGCTGAAAACATTGTCTTGACAAGCTCATGCTCACTTCTTCATGTTCCATTCACAACAGCTAATGAAGAATTTGAACCAGCTATCTTGAACCACTTTGCTTTTGCGGTTGAAAAATTGGATGAAATCCGTGATTTGGATGCTATCCGCAACGGTCAAGGAGCAGAAGCTCTTGCAGCAAATAAAGAACTCTTTGCGACTGAGCGTGTTGGTGAAAATGCTGAACTTCGTGCGCGTATCGCTGGCTTGACAGACGCAGACTATACTCGTTTGCCAGTCTTTGCAGAACGTGAAGCTATCCAAGAAGAAGCTTTCAAACTTCCAGCTCTTCCAACAACAACTATCGGTTCATTCCCTCAAACAAAAGAAGTTCGTGCTAAACGTTTGGCTTACCGTAAAGGTGAATTGTCTCAAGAAGAGTACGATGCTTTCCTTGCTGAAACAATTGACGAATGGATCAAGTGGCAAGAAGATATCGACTTTGATGTCCTTGTTCACGGTGAATTTGAGCGTAACGACATGGTTGAGTACTTTGGTCAAAACTTGTCAGGTTACCTCTTCTCTAAAAATGGTTGGGTACAATCATACGGTATGCGTGGAGTTAAACCACCAATCATCTGGGGTGATGTCACTCGTCTTAACCCTATCACTGTTAAATGGTCTAGCTATGCACAAAGCCGTACAAACAAACCTGTTAAAGGTATGTTGACTGGACCTGTTACCATCCTCAATTGGTCATTCCCACGTGAAGACATCTCTATCAAGGATTCAACTCTTCAAATCGCCCTTGCCATCAAGGATGAAGTGCTTGACCTTGAAGCTGCTGGTGTGAAAATCATCCAAATCGACGAGGCTGCTCTTCGTGAGAAATTGCCACTCCGTCGTAGCGACTGGTATGAAGACTACCTTGACTGGGCAATTCCTGCCTTCCGCTTGGTACACTCAACAGTAGCACCAGACACACAAATCCACACTCACATGTGTTACTCAGAATTTACAGATATCATCCCAGCTATCGATAACTTGGATGCGGACGTTATCTCGTTTGAGGCTAGCCGTTCAAATCTTGAAATCTTGGACGAACTCAAAGCGAAAAACTTCCAAACAGAAGTGGGACCTGGGGTTTACGATATCCACTCTCCTCGTGTGCCAAATGAAGGCGAAATCGACCACACAATCGAAGCCATCCTTGCTAAAGTGCCAAGCAAGAAAGTTTGGATCAACCCTGACTGTGGTTTGAAAACACGTGGTATTCCAGAAACAAAAGAAAGCTTGATCCGCCTTGTTGAAGCAGCTAAAGCTGCGCGTGAGAAATTGTAAGATAAGATTTCTCTAGAAGCACTGTTTGGTCAATCTGCCTGTTTCACTTGGATTCTAAGAGTCCAGCTAACGAAAAATTAACTAGAAAAGGATAATGACTATGTCACGCCAAACACCGTCACTCTCATTTGAAGTGTTCCCTCCAAACCCAGCCGTGGGTAATGATAAAATTATTTCTGCTCTTCAAGATATGCAGGAGTTGGCTCCTCACTTTATCAGTGTAACTGCCAGCAATAATAAATTTAATATCAAGGAAACGACGGTTCGTTTGGCTGACTTTATCCAAAATGACTTGGCGATTCCGACTATTGCTCACTTGCCGGCCATCTATTTGACCAAGGACAAGGTTGCTGAAACCATTGCTGACTTGGACAAGGTTGGGGTGCAGAAAATCTTGGCCTTGCGTGGGGATATTATCCCTGATGTGGAGCCACAGAAGGACTTCCGCTACGCAACTGACTTGATTGAGTTCATTAAGGAACAAGCCCCTCACTTTGATATTGTTGGTGCTTGTTATCCAGAAGGGCATCCAGATTCACCAAATCAGATTTCAGATATTCAAAATCTTAAGAAGAAAGTGGATGCAGGTTGTTCGAGCCTTGTAACTCAGCTTTTCTTTGACAATGAGCGCTTCTATGATTTTCAGGACAAGTGCATCTTGGCTGGAATTGATGTTCCTATTCATGCAGGGATTATGCCAATTCTGAATCGAAATCAGGCTCTCCGCCTCTTGAAGACTTGTGAGAATATTCATCTTCCACGCAAATTTAAAGCCATCTTAGACAAGTATGAGCATGACCCTGAGTCGCTCAGAGCAGCAGGACTTGCCTATGCAGTGGACCAAATTGTGGACTTGGTAACTCAGGATGTCGCAGGTGTGCATCTCTACACCATGAACAATGCTGAAACAGCAAAATACATCCACCAAGCAACTCATGCCTTATTTAATCATCAGTCTCTAGGATAATAAAAAGCAAACCATTCTTCTCAAGTGAGGGGAATGGTTCCTTTTTAATGGTAAAGACCGCACTTTTTAAGAAAAATATGATAGAATAGACTCTGTACGTACTTGATACAAAGATGAGGGTATTAAAAAATACAATGCATTTAAACTGTAAGGATTAGCGACACGAACGAGTCAAATCGATGTTATTTGACGAGAGAGTTAGTAAAGCATTTAGCTAATTGCCTGATAGCGATTAGCGTGAAAGGATTAGATGATTTAGCATCAAACCTTTCTTATGATTTGTATCTTGAGAATCTAACCCGGCAGAAAAGCTGTGTAAAAAAGATAAACTGTCTTGTCTTCATCGAAGACTTCGTCAATTTCCTATTTTTACTTTGCTTTTGACGTCCTTGGTATCTTGAGAATTGAACACGCCTACAACTCTTTGGAAAAAGATAAATCTGCCTAGGAGCAGTCGCTCCGTCGTTCGATTTCCTATTTTCCTTTTTTCCTTTGAGTTGCTTGACGGCTTAGTATCCTGATTTTTGTAGGCAAGGCGTATAATTTCATCAATCCAAAGGGGATTAAAATGACAAAACAAGTGTTTCAAACGACTTTTGCGGGTCGTGAGTTGATTGTAGAGACTGGTCAGGTTGCTAAGCAAGCAAATGGCGCAGTTGTCGTGCGTTACGGTGAGTCAACTGTCTTGACTGCGGCCGTTATGTCTAAGAAGATGGCAACTGGGGATTTCTTCCCTCTTCAAGTCAACTATGAAGAAAAAATGTATGCGGCTGGGAAGTTTCCTGGTGGCTTTATGAAACGTGAAGGACGTCCTTCAACGGATGCGACCTTGACAGCGCGTTTGATTGACCGTCCAATCCGTCCAATGTTTGCGGAAGGTTTCCGTAACGAAGTGCAAGTCATCAATACGGTGCTTTCTTATGACGAAAATGCATCTGCACCAATGGCAGCGATGTTTGGTTCATCCTTGGCACTTTCTATCTCAGATATTCCATTTGACAGACCAATCGCTGGGGTACAGGTGGGTTATGTAGATGGCCAAATCATCATCAACCCTACTCAAGAACAAGCAGAGCAATCTCTTCTTGAATTGACAGTAGCTGGTACTAAACACGCTATCAACATGGTTGAGTCTGGTGCCAAAGAATTGTCAGAAGAAATCATGTTGGAAGCCCTTCTTAAAGGGCATGAAGCAGTCAAAGAATTGATTGCCTTCCAAGAAGAAATCGTTGCTGCTGTCGGTAAGGAAAAAGCAGAAGTAGAATTGCTTCATGTAGATGCTGCCTTGCAGGCTGAAATCATCGCAGCCTACAACAGCGACCTCCAAAAAGCGGTTCAAGTAGAAGAGAAATTGGCTCGTGAAGCTGCAACTCAAGCAGTTAAAGACCAAGTGACTGCTGTGTACGAAGAAAAATATGCAGACCACGAAGAATTTGACCGTATCATGCGTGATGTAGCTGAAATCTTGGAACAAATGGAACACGCTGAAGTGCGCCGTTTGATCACAGAAGACAAGGTGCGTCCTGACGGTCGTAAGGTCGATGAAATCCGTCCTTTGGATGCGGTTGTTGACTTCCTTCCTCGTGTACACGGTTCTGGTCTCTTCACTCGTGGACAAACTCAGGCTCTTTCAGTTTTGACTTTGGCCCCAATGGGAGAAACTCAAATCATTGATGGTTTGGATCCAGAGTATAAGAAACGCTTTATGCACCACTATAACTTCCCTCAATACTCTGTAGGGGAGACTGGACGCTACGGTGCGCCAGGTCGTCGTGAAATTGGTCACGGAGCTCTCGGTGAGCGTGCACTTGCTCAAGTCTTGCCAAGCTTGGAGGAATTCCCATACGCTATTCGTCTAGTGGCAGAAGTTTTGGAATCAAACGGTTCTTCTTCTCAAGCCTCTATCTGTGCGGGAACTCTTGCCCTTATGGCTGGTGGTGTGCCAATCAAGGCGCCAGTAGCTGGTATTGCCATGGGTCTCATCTCAGATGGAAATAACTACACTGTCTTGACAGATATTCAAGGTTTGGAAGATCACTTTGGAGACATGGACTTTAAGGTCGCAGGTACTCGTGACGGGATTACAGCCCTTCAAATGGATATCAAGATCCAAGGGATTACTGCAGAAATCTTGACAGAGGCTCTTGCTCAAGCTAAGAAAGCGCGCTTTGAAATCCTTGATGTGATTGAAGCAACCATTCCAGAAGTTCGTCCAGAATTGGCTCCAACTGCTCCGAAAATTGATACCATCAAGATTGATGTGGATAAGATTAAGATTGTCATCGGTAAGGGTGGCGAAACCATCGACAAGATTATCGCTGAAACAGGCGTTAAGATTGATATCGACGAAGAAGGAAATGTATCTATCTACTCTAGTGACCAAGATGCCATCAATCGTGCTAAAGAAATTATTGCTGGTTTGGTTCGTGAAGCCAAAGTGGATGAAGTTTACCACGCGAAGGTTGTTCGTATAGAGAAATTTGGTGCCTTTGTCAACCTCTTTGACAAGACAGATGCCCTCGTACACATTTCTGAGATGGCTTGGACCCGAACTAACCGTGTAGAAGACTTGGTAGCAATTGGAGACGAAGTCGATGTTAAGGTTATCAAGATTGATGAAAAAGGACGTGTAGATGCTTCTATGAAAGCCCTTCTTCCTCGTCCTCCAAAACCTGAACGTGATGAAAAAGATGAAAAATCAGAGCGTCCTCACCGCCCACGTCATCACAAGGACTACAAACCTAAAAAAGAATTGACAGAAACACCAAAAGATTCAGAATAAGAAAAGGAGAAATGTATGGGATGGTGGCGCGAAACCATTGATATCGTAAAAGAAAATGATCCAGCGGCCCGCACCACTTTGGAGGTTTTGCTGACTTATCCAGGTGTCAAGGCCTTGGCGGCCCACCGTCTCTCGCATTTTCTATGGAAGCATGGCTTCAAACTACTGGCTCGCATGCACAGTCAGTTTTGGCGCTTTTGGACTCAGATTGAGATTCATCCAGGTGCCCAGATTGATTCAGGTGTCTTTATCGACCATGGTTCTGGTCTGGTGATTGGGGAAACAGCTATCGTTGAAAAAGGTGTTCTTCTTTATCACGGGGTGACTCTTGGTGGAACTGGTAAGGATGTTGGCAAACGCCATCCGACCGTTCGAAAGGGAGCTCTCATATCAGCCCATGCCCAAGTTATCGGACCAGTGGAAATTGGTGAAAATGCCAAAGTCGGTGCAGCAGCAGTTGTTGTGGCAGACGTGCCTAGTGATGTGACGGTTGTCGGTATTCCGGCCAAGATTGTCCGCCTTCATGGTAAGAAGGATGAGCCAGTCATTCACGAAGTCGAAGAAAAACGAGAGTATTATGTCAATAAACTTGAGCAGGCTAAAGAAGCCAGTCACAGATCGTCTGGGCTGTAGAGGATACCTATATGATTCAAGCAAGAAATAAGTTAAGCCAAGAGGAGCTATCTGAGGCGAAAAAACTAATTAACTGTTGTCAAGCCTATGATGGGACTTATCGTGATCCCTATCTCTCTAACATGCTTAATTTTGATCCGAACATGCCCGCCTTTTTCCTTTATTATGAAAAAGGCGAACTTGTTGGTCTCTTAACTGTCTATGCTGATGATCAAGATGTGGAAGTGACAATACTGGTTCATCCCAATAATCGCCGTCAGGGAATTGCGCGTGCTTTGTTTACGAGTTTTGAGAAAGAAACGGCTGCTTTTTCTATTCGTTCAGTGACTTTTCAGACAGAACGTATTTTTCTAGAGCGTCATCCTGATTTTGTCGATAACTGGGGACTGGTCGAGGATGAAGAGACAGAAATTTGGTTAGGTAAGGATAGAAGACCTTATCAGTTAGCAAAACTTTCTAATCTTGAAGTTTTGTTAGCAGATCGTTCGTATCAGGAGCAAATTAGCCAGTTAAAATTTCAGGCATTTTCAGAGGAACATGAATCGAGAGAAGTTGTGGATAGATATGTCGCCGAAGCTCTGAAGGATCCAGAAAGTCGCCTATACATTTTATTAAAAGACGGTCAGGTTATTGGAACTTGCACAGTAGATTTATCGACTAATACGAATTACCTCTACGGTTTAGCAATATCAGAACTTGAACGTGGAAAAGGCTATGGAAGCTATTTAGCAAAATCCCTAGTCAACCAACTGATTGAGCAAAATGATAAGGAATTTCAGATTGCAGTAGAGGACAGCAACGTAGGTGCCAAACGCCTATATGAAAAGATCGGCTTTGTCAAACAGACCCAGGTGGTTTATCTGAATGAGAAAGGAGCAAGGGATTCCGAAGTCTAGAGAGATTCGGACTGAAATTGAATTGAACTCTTAATGATGAAACTAAGTGTTCTTTGATTTTGGTTTTCCTGACTATTATTTTATGATTAAAATTTATGACACCATGTCTCGTGATTTACTAGAATTTGTCCCGATTGAGGATGGTAAGGTTAAGATGTATGTTTGTGGGCCAACGGTGTACAACTATATCCACGTGGGGAATGCTCGTTCAACGGTGGCTTTTGATACCATTCGTCGTTATTTCGAATACCGTGGCTACGAGGTTGCCTATATTTCCAATTTTACGGATGTGGATGATAAGATTATCAACCGTGCTAAGGAAGAAAGTATTACACCTCAGGAGGTTGCGGACAAGTACATCGCTGCCTTTCGTGAGGATGTGACGGCCTTGGGTGTCAAGCCTGCGACCCGCCATCCGCGTGTGGTGGAGTTTATGGCTGACATCATCCGTTTTGTGGAAGATTTAATCGAGAAAGGTTTTGCCTATGAGAGTCAAGGGGATGTCTATTTCCGTGTGGAAAAATCTCACAACTATGCCAAATTGGCTAACAAAACCTTGGAAGACTTGGAGCTAGGTGCTTCAGGTCGTACCGATGAAGAAACGGCTCGCAAGGAAAATCCTGTAGACTTTGCTCTATGGAAAGCTGCTAAACCAGGCGAGATTTCTTGGGACAGTCCTTGGGGACCTGGTCGTCCAGGCTGGCATATTGAGTGTTCGGTCATGTCGACAGAAATTTTGGGCGATACTATTGATATCCACGGTGGTGGAGCGGACCTTGAGTTTCCTCACCACACCAATGAAATTGCCCAGTCAGAAGCCAAAACAGGCAAGACCTTTGCCAACTACTGGATGCACAATGGCTTTGTTAATATTGACAATGTCAAGATGTCCAAGTCCTTGGGTAACTTTATCACCGTACACGATGCCCTCAAAACTCTTGACGGGCAAGTGCTTCGATTCTTCTTTGCGACTCAGCATTACCGTAAACCAATCAACTTTACGGAAAAAGCAGTGCGTGATGCAGAGACCAATCTAAAGTATCTAAAGAACACTTACGAACAACCATTTACAGGAACTGTAGATACTCAAGAATTGCAAGCCTTTAAAGATAAGTTTGTGGCTGCAATGGATGAAGATTTTAACGCTGCCAATGGTATCACAGTTGTCTTTGAAATGGCCAAGTGGATCAACTCTGGTAACTATGATGCAAGTGTCAAGCAAGCTCTTGCGGATATGTTAGAAGTCTTTGGGATTGTCTTTGTTGAGGAAGTTTTGGATGCAGAAATCGAAGCCTTGATTCAAAAACGACAAGAGGCGCGTGCCAATCGTGACTTCGCGACAGCAGACCAAATCCGTGACCAATTGGCTGCTCAAGGAATTAAGCTCCTTGACACAAAGGATGGAGTGAGGTGGACACGTGATTGATGTCAATCTCATTAACGGGATTGCGCTAGCCTTTGAAGGAGATGCAGTTTATTCTATGTATATCCGTCGTCATCTCATCCTAAGAGGCATGACCAAACCCAATAAACTCCACCAAGAGGCCACTAAGTATGTATCTGCAAAGGCTCAGGCTCGCCTGATTGCCCTCATGTTGGAGGAGCAAGTCCTAACGGAAAAAGAAGAAGAAATCTACAAACGTGGCCGCAATACCAATAGCCATACCAAAGCTAAAAATGCCGATGTGGTGACTTATCGCATGTCCACAGGTTTTGAAGCCGTGATGGGCTATCTCCATATGACTGAAAATTTGGAACGTCTTGAGAACTTGATTTCTTGGTGCATCCAAAAAGTGGAGGGCTAGGACATGATTGCAAAGGAATTACAAGACTGGTTTCCTGAGGCTCAGATTTTAGACCAACCTGTTGAGAAAGAGGGTTATCTTACTCTTCCTTTAGCTTCTCAGCAGTGGATTTTGCTGGAGGAAGCTGGGCTCAGCGAGCGTGAAAAGCAGTTGGTTGCCCTTTTGACCCAGCAGGAGCAGGCTAGTTCTCTCAATCCTTGGTATTCCTATCTGATTGAGGGGAAGGGGCAAGCACCGCAAACTTTTAAAAAGATTCAGCTGGTTTATTGCCATCTTTCCTATTTTCAACAGGAAAATCTAGCCTCTTGGCTAGACATGATGCGAACTCTTTTTCCTAACTGTCAGACGGTCCTTCAGGTCGGGGCTCAGGATTATGTTTTCGTGCTTCAACAAGATAAATATTCTTCTGTACGAGCTATTTTAAGTGATACAATTGAAGCGGTTGAGTATGACTTTGGACTTCGTCTGTCTATCATGTTGGGCCAGATTTGGTCTCAAACAGGTCATCAAGCCCTATCCGACTTGATCAAAGCGGAGCGGGATTTGTTCAAGACTTGGTGGCGTCAGGGTCATCAAGGTGTTCATACCTTTTCGCAACTCTATCTTTGGAGTATGGGGGAAAGAATTGTGGATTTGAGGGTCATTAAAGAATGCCTGCACCAGATGATCTTGGATCAGGATCAGATTCAGGAAATTATCCTTTCTCTTTGGGAAAACAGTGCTGTTCTGACTAAAACAGCCCAGCAACTCTATCTGCACCGCAATTCTCTCCAATACAAGATTGATAAATGGGAAGAATTGACAGGGCTTCAGTTGAAGGAATTGACCGATCTGACTCTGTGTTATCAGTTGATTTTACCAGATATTCTCTAAAGTTTTGTGCAAGTTGCACAGAACTTTTTTGTTTTTTTGGTCATCTTGCCATAGAAATGTAAAGCGTTTTCATCTATAATAAAACTATCAAAAGACAAAAGGAGTTCACCTCATGGTAGAATTGAATCTTAAAAATATTTACAAAAAATATCCAAACAGCGAACACTATTCAGTTGAAGACTTCAACTTGGATATCAAAGACAAAGAATTTATCGTTTTCGTAGGTCCTTCAGGATGTGGTAAATCAACAACTCTTCGTATGATTGCTGGTCTTGAAGACATCACAGAAGGTACTGCATCTATCGATGGCGTGGTTGTCAACGACGTAGCTCCAAAAGACCGTGATATTGCCATGGTATTCCAAAACTACGCTCTTTACCCACACATGACTGTATACGATAACATGGCTTTCGGTTTGAAATTGCGTAAATACAGCAAGGAAGATATCGACAAACGTGTTCAAGAAGCAGCTGAAATCCTTGGATTGAAAGAGTTCTTGGAACGTAAACCAGCTGACCTTTCAGGTGGTCAACGTCAACGTGTTGCCATGGGTCGTGCTATCGTCCGTGATGCAAAAGTATTCTTGATGGACGAACCTTTGTCAAACTTGGATGCAAAACTTCGTGTATCAATGCGTGCTGAAATCGCGAAAATCCACCGTCGTATTGGAGCTACAACTATCTACGTAACTCACGACCAAACAGAAGCGATGACACTTGCAGACCGTATCGTTATCATGTCAGCAACTAAGAACCCTGCGGGTACAGGTACTATCGGACGTGTAGAACAAATCGGTACTCCTCAAGAAGTTTACAAAAACCCAGTTAACAAGTTCGTTGCAGGATTCATCGGAAGCCCAGCTATGAACTTCATCAATGTGAAATTGGTTGGTAGTGAAATTGTTTCTGACGGTTTCCGTTTGAAAGTTCCAGAAGGAGCATTGAAAGTTCTTCGTGAAAAAGGCTATGAAGGTAAAGAATTGATCTTCGGTATTCGTCCAGAAGACGTGAATGCAGAACCTGCTTTCCTTGAAACATTCCCAGAATCAGTTGTCAAAGCTACTATCTCTGTATCAGAATTGCTTGGTTCAGAATCTCACCTTTACTGCCAAGTTGGTAAAGACGAATTTGTTGCCAAAGTGGATGCTCGTGACTATTTGCAAACAGGTGCAACAGTTGAACTTGGATTTGACTTGAACAAAGCACACTTCTTCGATGTAGAAACTGAAAGAACAGTTTACTAAGATAAATGAAATGTCAAAACACTGCTAGAGAAATCTGGCAGTGTTTCTTACGATTGAGTAGAAAAAACTCTCCATATCGCATGGAGAGTTAATTTGTTATTCTGCAGCTTGTTGCCAACGTTTTGCTAGCATATGAGATAGGCTAGAAATTGCTAGGTTGAAGCTGAAGTAGATGAGGGCAATCAGGATATAAAGACTGAAGACCTGCTCTGGTTCGAAATAACGGCCCATGAGAATTTGGCTGGCTCCAAAGAGCTCTTGTAGGGCGATAACAGAGTAGAGAAGACTGGTATCCTTAATCACGGTAACAAACTGAGAAATGATGGCTGGCAGCATTTTACGGATTGCTTGTGGGAGAATGATGTGGTAGAGGATTTGGGCTGAGGTAAATCCTTGCGACATTCCTGCTTCGTACTGTCCCTTGTCCACGGCATTGAGGCCACCTCGGATAATCTCAGCTAGGGCTGCTGAGGTAAAGAGGGTGAAGGCAGTGATACCAGCTGGAGTGGACTTCATCTTGAACACTAAAAAGATGGTGAAAATCCAGAGAAGATTGGGAACGTTACGCACAAATTCGATATAAATGCTGGAAATAATGCGTAAGATAGGATTTTTTCCATTTCTCATGACGGCAAGCACAGTTCCAATGAGGGTGGAGAGGATGATGGCAATCAGAGAAATATAGAGGGTCAAGCCAAATCCTTTAAAGATAAAGATTAGGTTATCTGGGGTTAAAACTTCTAAAATGGATTCCATAGTAACCTCCTAAAGTGAATAGGCTTTTTTGTTGGCTTGCTCCATCTTGCGACCAAACTGGGCAACAGGGAAGCAAAGAGAAAAGTAGAGAAGGGCAGCGCCTAGAAAGGCTGGAATGTAGTTTCCGTTGAGGGCTGACCAAGACTTGGTCACAAACATCAAATCTACTCCAGAGATGATAGCGACTGTTGAGGTGTTCTTGATGAGGTTGACGATTTGGTTGGTCAAAGGAGGGAGAATAATACGGAAAGCCTGAGGCAAGATAATCAAACGCATGGCGCTGATATAGGTAAAACCTTGCGACAAGGCGGCCTCCATCTGACCGCTAGGAATAGACTGAATGCCTGAGCGAATAACCTCAGCGATATAGGCGCCGTGATAGAGTCCCACGCAGAGAACAGCTGTCCAATAAATCGGAATCATGATGATATGGTCACTGATAAGAGGTAGGCCATAAAAAACGATAACAAACTGCACCAAGAGGGGAGTGTTTTGGTAAAACTCCACAAATATACGAGCCAAAATTCTCAATATCGGACGTTTACTGGTTGACATGGCTCCAAAGAAGATACCCAAAACCATGGCCAGGATAAAGGATCCAATCGCTAGGGCAAGGGTGAAGAGGAAACCATTGAAAAATTGTCCAAAATCCTGAAAATAGGCTGTCCAAGATGATAAATCTGTCATGGGGTGTCCTCCTTAATCTGCTGTATGGCTAGATGGTTTGAGCTTGTAACGGTCATAAAGTTTCTGTAAACTACCATCCTTGCTCCATTTAGTAACCAAGTTATCAAGATAGTCGTTGAGCTCTGTATTTGATTTCTTGGTAACAATACCGTAGTCAGATGGCTTGAAACTATCATTTAGTAGTGCTGTGCGTTTGCTGATATAGCCGGATAGAATCGAGCGGTCAACGGAAAAGGCATCAATACGGTGAGCATGAAGGGAAGTAATCAATTCTGGATAAGAACCAAGTTCGACGAATTTAAAGGTCAGGCCTTTCTTTTTACCTAGTTCGGTAATTAGGCGTTGGGTAATGGAACCTTGGGCAACTCCGATGGTTTTGCCGTTTAGGTCCTCAATGCTTTTGATTTTGGCAGATTTATTGACCAAAAAGCCGGATGCGTCCGTGTAGTAGGGACTGGTAAAGTTATAGAGTTTTTTGCGTTCGTCTGTGATGGTAAAGGTTGCGATATCCATATCGACCTGTTCATTGTCTAGAAGTGGTCCACGAGTTTGCGCGGTAACAGGCACATAGCGAACTTTGACCTTGAGCTCATCTGCTACCATCTTGGCCAAGTCGGTTTCGATACCAGAATAGGTCCCTGTCTTGGGATCCTTATAGCCAAAGTTGGGAACGTCTTGTTTGACACCGACAACTAGCTCGCCTCTTTTTTGAATATCTGCGACGCTGGTGTCGGCCTGAACTGGTTTTGCAGCAGCAAGGCCGAAAAGGCTAATCAATAATGCTGATAAAAAGAATTTCTTTTTCATAGGCGCCTCCTTATTTGACTTTGTCACTTTCGTGGTTAATAATTTTGCTGAGGAATTGTTGGGCACGAGGTTCGCTTGGATTGTCGAAAAAGTCATCGACATCTGTCGTATCCACCAAAACTTCCCCGTCAGCCATAAAGATGATGCGGTCAGCAACTTCACGGGCAAAGCCCATTTCATGGGTAACGACAATCATATTCATACCCTCGTGGGCCAATTTTTGCATAACAGCTAGAACATCGCCGATGGTTTCAGGATCAAGGGCAGATGTTGGCTCATCAAAGAGGAGGAGTTCAGGATGCATGGCAAGACCACGAGCGATGGCAATTCGTTGTTTTTGTCCACCAGAAAGCATGGCTGGATAAGAATCTTTCTTGTCCCACATATTTACAAATTCCAGATATTTTTGGGCTGTTTTTTCAGCTTCTTTTTTATCAATTCCTAGAACTTTTACGGGTGCAAGTGTTACGTTTTCTAACACTGTTTTGTGAGGGTAGAGGTTAAAATGCTGGAAAACCATACCGACTTCCTTGCGAAGCGGTACTAAATCTTTCTGGCTGGCACCAGCAACTTGGTGACCATTTACTAGAAGACTTCCCTTGTCGACAGCCTCTAAACCATTGATGGTGCGGATAAGAGTTGACTTCCCGGAACCAGAAGGGCCAAGGAGGACAACAACTTGTCCTTTTTCAAAACGGAGATTGATGTCGCGGAGTGCGTGGTAGTCTCCGTAATATTTTTCGACGTGTTCAAATTCTACTAAAGCCATAAGGAATCTCCTTTGTGTTAGATTTTATAACATGATTCTACACCAAAAAAATGGCCTTGTCAAATCATATCTGAAAAAATTCACTAAAATTTTATAAAAAAGCAATCTGGATAGAGAAAACGTCTAAATCATGTTATAATGAAGCAATAGAATTCTTAGAAAGAGTGGATGTCTTTTTGATAACTCCTACTTATGAATGGCAATTTGCCCCGCAGGGTGAAGATGCGGATTTTACAAAGATAGCCAAGAAGGCTGGACTGGGTCCTGAGGTGGCTCGCTTATTATTTGAGAGAGGGATTCAGGACAAAGAAAGCCTGAAGAAGTTTTTAGAACCTTCTTTGGAGGACTTGCATGATCCTTATCTGCTTCATGATATGGACAAGGCAGTGACTCGGATTCGTCAGGCTATTGAAGAAGGGGAAAATATACTCATCTATGGAGACTACGATGCGGATGGCATGACTTCGGCTTCGATTGTGAAGGAAAGTTTGGAACAGCTTGGTGCCGAGTGCCGGGTTTATCTGCCCAATCGTTTTACCGACGGTTATGGACCTAATGCCAGTGTTTATAAATACTTTATCGAGCAAGAAGGAATTTCCTTGATTGTGACGGTGGATAATGGGGTTGCGGGTCATGAGGCTATTGAATTGGCCCAGTCTATGGGAGTGGATGTCATTGTGACTGACCACCATTCCATGCCTGAAACCTTACCAGATGCTTATGCTATTGTCCATCCTGAACATCCGGATGCGAACTATCCTTTCAAATATTTGGCTGGTTGTGGAGTTGCTTTCAAGCTGGCTTGCGCCCTTTTAGAGGAAGTCCAAGTGGAACTGCTTGACTTGGTCGCTATCGGAACTATTGCAGATATGGTGAGCCTGACGGATGAAAATCGTATCTTGGTTCAATATGGTCTGGAAATGTTAGGTCATACCCAGCGCATCGGCCTGCAAGAAATGCTGGACATGGCTGGGATTGCCGCCAACGAAGTAACAGAAGAAACGGTTGGTTTCCAGATTGCCCCTCGTTTGAATGCCTTGGGCCGTTTGGATGATCCCAATCCTGCCATTGATTTGCTGACTGGCTTTGATGATGAGGAGGCGCATGAGATTGCCCTTATGATTCACCAGAAAAACGAAGAGCGCAAGGAAATCGTTCAGTCAATCTATGAAGAAGCTAAGATTATGGTGGATCCTGAGAAGAAGGTGCAGGTCTTAGCCAAGGAAGGCTGGAATCCTGGAGTTCTAGGAATCGTGGCTGGTCGTTTGTTGGAAGAACTAGGACAGACAGTCATCGTTCTTAATATAGAAGACGGTCGTGCCAAGGGAAGTGCTCGTAGTGTGGAAGCGGTCGATATTTTTGAAGCCCTAGATTCCCATCGTGACCTCTTTATAGCCTTTGGCGGCCATGCTGGTGCAGCGGGTATGACGCTGGAAGTTGAGAAACTCTCAGATTTATCTCAGGTTTTGGAAGATTATGTCCGTGAAAAAGGTGCAGATGCTAGTGGCAAGAACAAGTTAAATCTAGATGAAGAACTGGATTTGGAGGCTTTGAGTCTTGAAACAGTTAAGAACTTTGAACGCTTGGCGCCTTTTGGAATGGACAATCAGAAACCTGTCTTTTATATCAAGGATTTTCAGGTTGAAAGTGCTCGTACTATGGGAGCAGGTAATGCCCATCTCAAACTGAAAATCTCTAAGGGTGAAGCTAGTTTTGAAGTGGTGGCATTTGGACAAGGCAGGTGGGCAACAGAATTTGCTCAAACCAAGAATCTAGAGTTAGCAGTCAAATTGTCTGTCAACCAATGGAATGGCCAAACTGCTCTCCAGTTGATGATGGTGGATGCGCGTGTGGAGGGTGTTCAGCTCTTTAACATTCGTGGGAAAAATGCAGTCTTGCCAGAAGGGGTTCCAGTCTTGGATTTTGCTGGGGAACTGCCAGATTTAGCGACTAGTGACGCGGTTGTTGTGAAAACCGTTCCTGAGGATATTACTCTGTTGAAGACCATTTTTCAGGAACAGAATTTCTCTGCTGTTTATTTCAAAAATGACATTGACAAGGCCTACTATCTGACAGGTTATGGAACTAGAGAGCAGTTTGCCAAATTGTACAAGACCATTTACCAGTTTCCAGAGTTTGATATTCGCTACAAGCTGAAAGATTTAGCAGCTTATCTCAATATCCAACAAATCTTGCTGGTCAAGATGATTCAAGTATTTGAAGAGCTAGGCTTTGTGACGATTAAAGATGGTGTCATGACAGTGAATAAAGAGGCAGCAAAGCGGGAAATCGGAGAAAGTCAGATTTACCAAAATCTCAAACAAACCGTCAAAGACCAAGAAATGATGGCGCTGGGTACGGTGCAAGAAATTTATGATTTTTTAATGGAAAAAGAGTAGATCATAGGAAAGAGTTGGGAAACCAGCTCTTTTTTGAAAACAAATCTTCATTTTGAAAATCATCAAAAAAATGGTATAATGGTAGGAAAAGATTCGGCTAAAAGTAGTGCTTTTAGAATAAGAGGGTAAGTAACCCTATAATCAAGATAAACTAAGCTTTCGGAGGAAAAATGAGTAATATCAGTTTAACAACACTTGGTGGTGTGCGTGAAAATGGGAAAAATATGTATATCGCTGAAATCGATGGATCTATTTTCGTTTTGGATGCAGGTCTGAAATATCCTGAAAATGAACAACTAGGGGTGGATGTCGTTATTCCAAATATGGACTACCTTTTTGAAAATAGCGACCGTATCGCTGGTGTCTTCTTGACCCACGGACATGCGGATGCCATTGGTGCTCTGCCTTATCTCTTGGCTGAAGCCAAGGTGCCTGTATTTGGCTCTGAGCTAACCATTGAGTTGGCCAAACTCTTTGTCAAAGGAAATGATACGGTTAAGAAATTCAATGATTTCCATGTCATTGATGAGAATACGGAGATTGATTTTGGAGGGACTGTGGTGTCCTTCTTCCGTACGACCCACTCTATCCCAGAGAGTCTGGGTGTGGTCTTGAAGACGGCTGAAGGTAGTATCGTTTATACAGGTGACTTCAAATTTGACCAGACAGCTAGTGAATCCTATGCGACAGACTTCGCTCGTTTGGCAGAAATCGGTCGTGATGGAGTTCTAGCTCTTCTTAGCGATTCAGCCAATGCAGACAGCAATATCCAAGTGGCTAGCGAAAGTGAAGTTGGGGATGAAATCACTCAAACAATTTCGGACTGGGATGGTCGTATCATTGTTGCGGCGGTAGCCAGCAACCTCTCTCGTATCCAGCAGGTGTTTGATGCTGCGGATGCAACAGGCCGTCGTGTGGTCTTGACAGGGTTTGATATTGAAAATATCGTCCGTACCGCGATTCGCCTCAAGAAATTGTCTCTAGCTAACGAAAGTCTTTTGATTAAGCCAAAAGATATGTCTCGTTTTGAAGACCATGAGTTGATTATCCTTGAGACAGGCCGTATGGGTGAGCCTATCAACGGTCTTCGTAAGATGTCGATTGGTCGCCACCGTTATGTGGAAATCAAGGACGGTGACCTAGTTTATATCGTAACCACTCCGTCTATCGCCAAAGAAGCAGTTATGGCGCGTGTGGAAAACATGATTTACCAAGCTGGTGGTGTTGTCAAATTGATTACCCAAAGCTTGCGTGTGTCAGGTCACGGAAATGCGCGTGATTTGCAGTTGATGATCAATCTCTTGCAACCCAAGTATCTCTTCCCGATTCAAGGGGAATACCGTGAGTTGGATGCTCATGCCAAGGCTGCTATGGCTGTTGGTATGTTGCCAGAACGCATTTTTATCCCTAAAAAGGGAACCAGCATGGCTTATGAGAATGGAGACTTTGTCCCGGCTGGAGCGGTTTCGGCAGGCGATGTCTTGATTGACGGGAATGCTATCGGTGATGTTGGAAATGTGGTTCTTCGTGACCGTAAGGTCTTGTCAGAGGATGGTATTTTCATCGTAGCAATCACAGTCAACCGTCGTGAGAAGAAAATTGTGGCCAAGGCCCGTGTTCACACGCGTGGATTTGTTTATCTCAAGAAGAGCCGCGATATTCTCCGTGAAAGTTCAGAATTGATTAACCAAACGGTAGAAGACTATCTTCAAGGAGATGACTTTGACTGGGCAGATCTCAAAGGGAAGGTTCGTGATAATCTGACCAAGTATCTCTTTGATCAAACCAAGCGTCGTCCGGCTATTTTACCGGTAGTCATGGAAGCAAAATAATTGTTGAAATAAATAGAGAGAAAGTCGAATTTCGGCTTTTTCTTATAGAAAAATAGAGGAAAAAATATGGCAGTAATGAAAATCGAGTATTACTCACAAGTATTGGATATGGAGTGGGGGGTGAATGTTCTTTACCCCGATGCCAATCGAGTGGAAGAACCAGAATGTAAAGATATCCCTGTCTTGTACCTCTTGCACGGGATGTCTGGCAACCATAATAGCTGGCTCAAGCGGACCAACGTAGAACGCTTGCTTCGAGGAACCAATCTCATCGTTGTTATGCCCAATACTAGCAATGGTTGGTATACCGATACCCAGTATGGTTTTGACTATTACACAGCTCTAGCAGAGGAATTGCCACAGGTTCTGAAACGTTTCTTCCCTAATATGACTAGTAAACGTGAAAAGACCTTTATCGCTGGTCTCTCTATGGGAGGCTATGGCTGCTTCAAACTGGCTCTTGCAACAAATCGTTTTTCTCATGCAGCTAGTTTTTCAGGTGCCCTTAGTTTTCAAGATTTTTCTCCTGAGAGCCAAAATTTGGGAACGCCAGCGTATTGGAGAGGCGTGTTTGGGGAGATTAAGGATTGGACAGCTAGCCCCTATTCTCTTGAAAGTTTGGCTAAAAAATCGGATAAAAAGACCAAACTTTGGGCTTGGTGTGGCGAGCAGGATTTCTTGTATGAAGCCAATAATCTCGCAGTGAATAATCTCAAAAAACTGGGCTTTGATGTGACCTATAGCCATAGCGCTGGCACTCACGAGTGGTACTACTGGGAAAAACAATTGGAACGGTTTCTAGCAACTCTGCCAATCGAATTCAAATTAGAAGAGAGATTGACTTAGTTTGAACTTCAGAATAGGGGGAGAACTAAAATAAAATATGTTTTCACTAGACTTTTCAAACGAAAGTAGTAGAATAGTAATAAGATACTGGAGGAAAGAGAGTAGGAAATGTACCGTTATCAAATTGGCATTCCCACATTAGAATATGATCAGTTTGTCAAAGACCATGAATTAGGCAATGTATTACAAAGTAGTGCTTGGGAGGAAGTTAAGTCTGATTGGGAACATGAGAAGTTTGGTGTCTACAGGGAAGAAAAATTATTGGCGACAGCTAGTATTTTGATTAGAAGTCTTCCGCTAGGCTATAAAATGTTTTACATCCCAAGAGGACCTATATTGGATTATGGGGATACGGAACTCTTGAGTTTTGTCATTCAGTCCATTAAGTCTTATGCTCGCAGTAAGAGAGCTATTTTTGTGACTTTTGATCCAAGTATTTGCCTGTCTCAAAGTTTAATCAATCAGGAAAAGACAGAATATCCTGAAAGTTTGACCATTATTGATAGTTTGCAACAAATTGGAGTAAGGTGGTCAGGAAAAACGGAGGAAATGGGGGACACCATTCAGCCTCGTATTCAGGCGAAAATATACAAGGAAAATTTTGAAGAAGATAAACTTTCCAAGTCAACAAAACAGGCTATTCGAACAGCACGGAATAAGGGTGTAGAGATTCAATTTGGTGGAACTGAATTATTGGAGTCCTTTTCCTTTTTGATGAAAAAAACCGAGAAGCGGAAAGAGATTCATTTGAGGAATGAAGCCTATTATAAAAAGTTGTTAGATAATTTTAAAGACAAGGCCTACATCACCTTGGCAACCTTGGATGTCTCTAAACGTTCGCAAGAATTAGAAGAACAGTTAGCGAAAAACAGAGCCTTGGAAGAGACCTTTACTGAGTCGACTCGAACTTCAAAAGTAGAAGCGCAGAAGAAGGAAAAAGAACGTTTGTTAGAGGAATTGACTTTCCTGCAGGAATATATGGATGCAGGTCAAGCAAGAGTTCCCTTAGCGGCTACCTTGACTTTAGAATTCGGACAAACTTCTGTCAATTTATACGCAGGAATGGATGAAGATTTTAGACGTTATAAAGCTCCTATTTTGACTTGGTATGAGACAGCTCGATATTCCTTTGAACGTGGCATTTTATGGCAAAATTTAGGAGGCGTCGAGAATGCTTTAGATGGTGGACTCTATCGTTTTAAAGCTAATTTTAATCCAACGATTGAAGAATACTTGGGTGAATTTACAATGCCTACCCATCCTCTCTATCCTTTGTTAAGGCTGGCTCTTGATTTCCGTAAAACATTAAGAAAAAAACATAGAAAGTAAGTATATGGCACTAATTACACTCACGAGAGAAGAGTTTCAGACTTATTCTGATCAGGTTTCTTCTCGTTCCTTTATGCAATCTGTTCAAATGGGGGACTTGTTAGAAAAAAGAGGGGCTCGAATTGTTTATCTTGCTTTGAAACAAGAAGGAGAAATTCAAGTTGCAGCTCTGGTTTATAGCTTGCCCATGCTGGGTGGCCTGCATATGGAGCTCAATTCGGGGCCGATTTATACCCAACAAGATGTCCTTCCAGTTTTTTATGAAGAGTTAAAAGAATATGCCAAGCAAAATGGTGTATTAGAGTTGCTTGTAAAACCTTATGAAACTTATCAAACTTTTGATGGTGAAGGTAATCCAATAGATACTGAGAAAAAAAGTATTATTCAAGATTTGACTGATTTAGATTATCAATTTGATGGATTGACAACGGGTTATCCTAATGGAGAAGTCAGCTGGCATTACATCAAAGATTTGAAAGATTATGATGCTGTTTCCTTATTGAAATCCTTTAATAAAAATAGTATTCGCAACATTCAGTCAGCCTTTGATTTTAATATTCTTATTCGAAATGCAGAACGGGAAGAAATTCCAACGTTCAAAAAAATTATCGAAGAAACAGGTAAAAGACAAGGTTTTGAGGATAAGAATTTAGATTATTACTTTAAATTATATGATATGTTTGGAGATAAGGCGGATTTCCTAATTGCTGAAGTCAATCCGCAACAGTCCATAGATGCTTTAAATGTGAAGATGGCTAGTCTTGACAAGAAATCGAAACAATTTCATCAGCAATATCAAGCCTTGCAAAAGAAAAAAGATTTTCTAACTAGCTTGGATAGTGAGTCTGGCAATGTTGCTCTAGCTTGTGCTTTGATAATCTACACAAATACAGAGGCAACCTACTTGTTTGGTGGGTCGTACGCAGAGTATCAGAAGTTCTCAGCTCCATTTTTACTTCAATATCATGCGATGAAGCAGACAATGCAACGAAACATCCATCAATACAACTTCCTAGGGATTCAAGGGATTTTTGATGGTAGTGATGGTGTTTTGCGTTTTAAACAAAATTTTAATGGCTATATTGTACGTAAAGTAGGAACTTTCCGTTATCATCCATCGCCTTTAAAATACAAAGCTATTCAGTTACTCAAAAAAATAGTAGGACGTTAAGATGAAAAAGCCAGTATTTAGCTTTCTTTCAGCTTATTTTAGTAAAATAGTCTTTATTTGCTAGAAAGGTGGAGAGATATGCGCTGGCTTTTTCGTTTGATAGGGGTTTTCTGTTCTTTTATTTGGCGTTTGTTTTGGCGCCTGGTTTGGATTGTTTTTCTTTTGTGTGCTCTTGCTTTTGGATTTCTCTGGTATCTGAACGGGGATTTTCAAGGAGCGCTAAAGCAAGCAGAGCGGTCGGTAAAGATTGGTCAACAAAGTATTGACCAATGGGAAAAAACAGGGCAACTGCCTAAGTTGAACCAGACAGATAGCCACCAACACTCTGAAGGAAGGTGGCCGCAGGCCTCTGCTCGTATTTACTTGGATCCTCAGATGGATTCACGCTTTCAAGAGGCTTATGTAGAAGCAATCCAGAATTGGAATCAAACTGGTGCTTTTAACTTTGAAATTGTCACCGAGTCCAGCAAGGCAGATATCTTGGCTACTGAGATGAATGACGGAGGCACCCCTGTGGCAGGAGAGGCGGAAAGTCAGACCAATCTCTTAACAGGGCAATTCTTATCCGTAACGGTACGTCTGAATCACTATTATCTATCCAATCCTGACTATGGTTATTCCTATGAGCGCATTGTCCATACGGCAGAACATGAGTTGGGGCATGCGATTGGCTTGGACCATACAGATGAGAAGTCTGTGATGCAACCTGCAGGTTCCTTTTATGGTATCCAGAAAGAGGATGTTGCAAACCTTCGAAAAATATATGAGACCAATGAGTAGGGGACAATCTTTCCCTACTTTTTTGCTATAATGGAACTATGAATAACTTGATTAAATCAAAACTAGAGCTCTTGCCGACCAGCCCTGGTTGTTACATTCACAAGGATAAAAACGGCACCATTATCTATGTAGGAAAGGCAAAAAATCTGCGCAATCGCGTGAGGTCCTATTTCCGTGGAAGTCACGATACCAAGACAGAGGCCTTGGTGTCTGAGATTGTAGATTTTGAATTTATTGTTACGGAGTCCAATATTGAGGCGCTTCTCCTAGAAATCAACCTGATCAAGGAAAATAAGCCTAAATACAATATCATGCTCAAGGATGATAAGTCCTATCCATTCATCAAAATCACCAACGAGCGTTATCCTCGTTTGATTATCACCCGTCAGGTCAAGAAAGACGGAGGTCTCTACTTTGGCCCTTATCCAGATGTGGGAGCTGCTAATGAAATCAAGCGACTGCTGGATCGGATTTTCCCTTTTCGTAAGTGTACCAATCCACCGTCTAAGGTCTGTTTTTACTACCATATCGGGCAATGCATGGCCCATACTATCTGTAAGAAAGATGAGGCTTATTTCAAGTCTATGGCCCAGGAAGTTTCTGATTTCCTAAAAGGGCAGGATGACAAAATCATCGATGACCTCAAGGGCAAGATGGCAAGTGCTGCCCAGACTATGGAATTTGAACGTGCGGCCGAATATCGCGATTTGATTCAGGCCATTGGAACGCTTCGGACCAAGCAAAGGGTTATGGCCAAGGATCTTCAAAATCGGGATGTCTTTGGCTACTATGTGGACAAGGGTTGGATGTGTGTTCAGGTTTTCTTTGTTCGTCAGGGCAAGCTCATTGAGCGAGATGTCAATCTCTTCCCCTACTACAATGATCCAGATGAGGACTTCTTGACCTATGTAGGACAGTTTTATCAAGAAAAATCTCACCTGGTTCCCAATGAGGTGCTGATTCCGCAGGATATTGACGAAGAAGCCGTCAAGGTCTTGGTGGGTTCCAAGATTCTCAAGCCCCAGCGTGGAGAGAAAAAACAACTGGTCAATCTAGCCATAAAAAATGCTCGTGTTAGTCTGGAGCAGAAGTTCAATCTGCTAGAGAAATCTGTCGAAAAGACCCAAGGAGCTATTGAAAATCTAGGTCGCTTACTCCAAATCCCCACCCCAGTCCGTATCGAGTCTTTCGATAACTCTAATATTATGGGGACCAGTCCTGTTTCGGCCATGGTGGTCTTTGTTAATGGTAAACCGAGTAAGAAGGATTACCGTAAGTACAAGATAAAAACGGTTGTCGGTCCAGATGATTATGCCAGTATGAGAGAAGTTATTCGCAGACGCTATGGCCGAGTTCAGCGTGAGGCTTTGACTCCGCCAGATTTGATTGTCATTGATGGGGGACAAGGTCAAGTCAATATCGCCAAGCAAGTCATCCAAGAGGAGTTGGGCTTGGACATTCCCATTGCAGGTCTGCAAAAGAATGATAAGCACCAAACCCATGAATTGCTATTTGGAGATCCGCTTGAGGTGGTGGAGTTGTCTCGTAATTCTCAGGAATTTTTCCTTCTCCAACGCATTCAAGATGAGGTCCACCGCTTTGCCATCACATTTCACCGTCAACTACGCTCTAAAAATTCTTTTTCATCTCAATTGGATGGGATTGAAGGTCTGGGACCTAAACGTAAGCAGAATCTCATGAAGCATTTCAAGTCTCTGACCAAAATCAAGGAAGCCAGTGTGGATGAAATTGTAGCAGTTGGAGTACCTAGAGCTGTTGCAGAGGCTGTGCAAAGAAAGTTGAACCCGCAGGAAGCAGAAGCCTTACTTCAAGTGGCGGAAGAGAGAGTAGATTACCAAACGGAAGGAAACCACAATGAAACATAAAATCGCAATTTTATCAGACATTCATGGCAATTCGACGGCGCTAGAAGCAGTGATTGCAGATGCTAAAAATCAGGGAGTCAGTGAATACTGGCTTCTGGGAGATATTTTTCTTCCTGGTCCAGGCGCAAATGACTTAGTCGCCCTGCTAAAGGACCTTCCTATCACAGCCAGTGTTCGAGGCAATTGGGATGATCGTGTCCTTGAGGCCTTGGATGGCGAATATGGTTTGGAACATCCGAAAGAAATCCAGTCAATGCGCATGACCCAGTTTTTGATGGAGCGAATGGATCCTGCAACGATTGTCTGGCTACGAAGCTTGCCTTTGCTGGAAAAGAAAGAAATTGACGGATTGCGCTTTTCTATCTCTCATAATTTGCCAAATAAGAACTATGGTGGTGACTTGCTAGTTGAGAATGATACAGAGAAATTTGACCAACTCCTAGATGATGAAGTTGACGTGGCAGTCTATGGTCATGTTCATAAGCAGTTGCTTCGTTATGGAAGCCAAGGGCAACAAATCATCAATCCAGGTTCGATTGGTATGCCCTATTTTAATTGGGAGGCGTTAAAAAATCACCGTGCCCAGTATGCCGTGATAGAAGTTGAAGATGGGGAATTACTCAATATCCAATTTTGTAAAGTCGCTTATGATTATGCAGCGGAGTTAGAATTGGCCAAGTCCCAGGGGCTTCCCTTTATCGAAATGTATGAAGAACTACGTCGTGAAGATAACTATCAGGGACACAATCTGGCACTTTTAGCCAGCTTAATAGAAAAGTATGGGTATGTAGAGGATGTGAAGGATTATTTTGATTTTTTGTAAGAGTTTCCTAAAATAACCAATGCAAACTAAAAACGATTGGCCGGTCCAATCGTTTTTAGTATATCTTATACTCAATGAAAATCAAAGAGCAAACTAGGAAGCTAGCCGTAGGTTGCTCAAAACACTGTTTTGAGGTTGCAGATAGAGCTGACGTGGTTTGAAGAGGTTTTCGAAGAGTATTATTGTAACTGAGATTTATCTGGAAGATAAGAATCACCTAGATAGGTATTGCTGAGTTTTTCAAGTGTTCCATCTTGATAGAGTTCTTTTAGTGCTTTATCAAATTGCTCTTTAAACTCTTTCTGGTCGCTTGAGAAAATGATATAGTTGCTGGGGCTATCAGCAGAAGGCAAGTCAACCACAGAAAGGTCCAAACCACGATCCTTGATAATCTTTTGAACGGATACCTTGTCAAAAACTAGGAAATCAAATTCACCGTTAGCAAGGTCTAGGATTCGTTTGCCGATATCCTCACCAGAAAAATCGATAGTAGCAGGATTGTCAGGGTGTTTCTGATTCCAGTTATTGATGAATTGAGCGTTTGAAGTTCCGGTATCTTCTTGCGTTGTTTTGCCAGCAATTTGGTCAAGTGAAGTCAAAGGATTTTTCTTGTTGCTGACGAGGACGAGGGGATTGTTGGAAATTGGAAGTGAGTAGAGGTATTTTTCAGCACGCTCTTTTGTGTAACTCAAGTTGTTGGCTGCAGCTTGATAGTGACCAGAATCAAGTCCTGGGAAGATACTCTCCCAAGCAGTTCTTTGAAATTGAATCTCATAGTCGCTGAGTTTTTCATCCACTGCTTTTAGAACTTCGATGTCAAAGCCTGTCAGATTTCCCTTGTCTTCGTAGTCAAATGGTGGCACATCGCCAGCTGTAGCAACGACGATTGTCTTTTGAGAGCTGGTCTCTTTAGGTGTGGCTTGATTTCCACAGGCAACCAAAAATGGTAGGATGGCTAATAATAGGCTAAATTTTTTCATAATATCTCCATTCAAATGTAAAGTACTTGCTAGTTTATCAGAAACTTTCTTGATGAACCAATATATATTTTTTATGGCTGTGATAAAAAAACTTAATCATGAAAAATCCCTGCAAGCTCTTTCAAATTATGGTAGAATGGAAGCAGTAGAATTAGAAAAGGAAATCGATTATGAAATTTCTTGAATTAAACAAAAAACGTCATGCGACCAAGCATTTCACTGATAAGCCTGTTGATCCCAAAGATGTGCGTACGGCTATCGAAATCGCAACCTTGGCACCAAGTGCCCACAACAGCCAGCCTTGGAAATTTGTGGTGGTACGTGAGAAAAATGCCGAACTAGCAAAATTGGCTTACGGTTCCAACTTTGAGCAGGTATCATCAGCGCCTGTAACTATTGCCTTGTTTACAGACACAGATTTGGCCAAACGCGCTCGCAAGATTGCCCGAGTTGGCGGTGCTAATAACTTTTCTGAAGAGCAACTTCAATACTTCATGAAAAATTTGCCAGCTGAATTTGCCCGTTACAATGAACAACAAGTCAGCGACTACCTAGCCCTCAATGCAGGTTTGGTTGCTATGAATTTGGTTCTGGCTCTTACAGATCAGGGAATCGGATCAAATCTGATTCTTGGTTTTGACAAATCAAAAGTCAACGAAGTTTTGGACATTGAAGATCGTTTCCGTCCAGAACTCTTGATTACAGTGGGTTACACAGACGAAAAATTGGAACCAAGCTACCGCTTGCCGGTAGATGAAATCATCGAGAAAAGATAGAAGGAAGAAAAAAATGACAGCAATTGATTTTACAGCAGAAGTAGAAAAACGCAAAGACGACCTCTTGGCTGACTTGTTTAGCCTTTTGGAAATCAACTCAGAACGTGATGACAGCAAGGTTGATGCTGAGCATCCATTTGGGCCTGGGCCGGTCAAAGCCTTGGAAAAATTCCTTGAAATTGCAGATCGTGATGGTTACCCAACTAAGAATGTTGATAACTATGCAGGACATTTTGAGTTTGGTGAAGGAGAAGAAGTTCTCGGAATCTTTGCCCACATGGACGTGGTGCCAGCTGGTAGCGGTTGGGACACAGACCCTTATACACCAACTATCAAAGACGGTCGTCTTTATGCGCGTGGTGCTTCAGATGACAAGGGGCCTACAACAGCTTGTTACTATGGTTTGAAAATCATCAAAGAATTGGGACTTCCAACTTCTAAGAAAGTTCGTTTCATCGTCGGAACAGACGAAGAATCAGGCTGGGCAGACATGGACTACTACTTTGAACATGTAGGACTTGCAAAACCAGACTTCGGTTTCTCTCCTGATGCTGAATTCCCAATCATCAATGGTGAAAAAGGAAACATCACAGAATACCTCCACTTTGCAGGTGAAAATACAGGTGCTGCCTGTCTTCATAGCTTTACAGGTGGTTTGCGTGAAAATATGGTGCCTGAATCAGCAACAGCAGTCGTTTCAGGTGATTTGGCTGACTTGCAAGCTAAACTAGATGCCTTTGTTGCAGAACACAAACTCAGAGGGGAAATTCAAGAAGAAGCTGGTCAATACAAGGTGACCATCATTGGTAAATCAGCCCACGGTGCTATGCCTGCTTCAGGTGTCAATGGTGCGACATACCTAGCCCTCTTCCTCAGCCAGTTTGACTTTGCTGGACCTGCAAAAGACTATCTTGAAATTGCTGGTAAGATTCTCTTGAATGACCATGAGGGTGAAAATCTCAAGATTGCTCATGTGGATGAAAAGATGGGTGCCCTTTCTATGAATGCGGGTGTCTTCCGCTTCGATGAAACAAGTGCTGACAATACCATTGCCCTTAATATCCGCTATCCAAAAGGAACCAGCCCAGAGCAAATCAAGTCTATCCTTGAGAACTTGCCAGTTGCTTCTGTTAGCCTTTCTGAACACGGACACACTCCTCACTATGTGCCAATGGAAGATCCACTTGTGCAAACCTTGTTGAATGTCTATGAAAAACAAACTGGTCTTCAAGGTCATGAACAAGTCATCGGTGGTGGTACTTTTGGTCGCTTGCTAGAACGTGGGGTTGCCTACGGCGCTATGTTCCCAGACTCAATTGACACCATGCACCAAGCCAATGAATTTATCGCCTTGGACGATCTCTTCCGAGCAGCAGCAATCTATGCCGAAGCTATTTACGAATTGATCAAATAAAACGATAGAAGTCTGAGATTGTATGCTTGGACTTCTTTTTGGAGGGAAAACAGATGTCTCAAATCGAAAGAATCAAGCAGGCTATTATAGCGGATCCACAGAATGCCAGCTATACAGAACGAGGAATTGACCCTCTCTTTGCAGCGCCAAAAACTGCTCGCATCAATATTGTCGGTCAGGCACCGGGACTTAAAACCCAAGAAGCAGGCTTGTATTGGAAGGACAAGAGTGGTGACCGCTTGCGGGAGTGGCTAGGTGTGGATGAAGATACCTTTTACAATTCAGGTTATTTTGCTGTTTTGCCTATGGATTTCTACTTTCCAGGGCATGGCAAGTCAGGTGATCTTCCACCTCGTACTGGTTTTGCAGAAAAATGGCATCCGCAGCTCTTGCAAGAATTACCAGATATTCAGTTAACCCTCTTAATTGGACAATATGCCCAAGCCTACTATTTACATGAGAAAGTTAGTGGCAAGGTGACAGAACGGGTAAAACATTACCAGAACTACTTGCCAACCTATTTTCCACTGGTACACCCCTCACCGCGAAATCAAATCTGGATGGCCAAAAATCCTTGGTTTGAGTCAGAAGTGGTGCCAGACTTGAAAAAAAGAATTAAAACGATTTTAGGAGAAAAAGAATGAAAGAAATAACCTTTGACGAATTTTACCAGCTTTACCAAAACGACCAACTTTCTCTAGTGGATGTGAGAGAAGTGGATGAATTTGAAGCTCTTCATTTAGAAGGCGTCCACAACCTACCACTTAGTCAATTGGCTGATACCTATAATCAGTTGGACAAGGACCAGTTACATTATGTTATTTGCAAATCTGGGATGAGATCGGCGCGTGCTTGTCAATTTCTAGCTGAACAAGGTTATGAAGTTATCAATGTTCAGGGTGGCATGTTGGCCTTTGAAGAACTGTAAACAGTAGAATTTCTCCTACTTGGTGTGGACTGGGTAGGAGAATGTTATTTTTAGACAATTCTCATTTTTGAGAATCTTGAAAACATTCAATATTTACTTCGTGATACTTTTTTCATACTCTTATTCATGATATACTAAGTCAGTATTTTATAAATATGAAGGAGATTTTCATGGCTAAAAAAGGTGCCCTAACAGGTTTACTCCTGTTCGGAATATTTTTTGGTGCGGGAAACTTGATTTTTCCGCCTTCTCTAGGTGCTCTATCTGGAGAACATTTTCTTCCTGCCATCGCAGGTTTTGTCTTTTCAGGCGTCGGTATCGCCGTCTTGACCCTTATTATTGGAACGCTCAATCCTAAAGGATATATTCACGAGATTTCAACAAAGGTAGCGCCTTGGTTTGCGACTCTCTACCTCTCAGTTCTTTACTTGTCAATCGGTCCATTCTTTGCTATCCCACGTACAGCTACAACGGCTTACGAAGTAGGGATTAAACCACTTTTGTCTGATGCAAATAAAGGTCTTGGCTTGATTGTCTTTACGGTTTTGTATTTTGCGGCAGCCTATTTGATTTCGCTTAATCCATCAAAAATCTTGGACCGCATTGGACGTATTTTAACGCCAGTTTTTGCGATTTTGATTGTCATTTTGGTTGTTCTAGGAGCTTTCAAATACGGTGGAACAAGTCCTCAAGCTGCTTCAGCTGCTTATCAAGCTTCTGCCTTTGGTACAGGTTTCCTAGAAGGTTACAATACCTTGGACGCCCTTGCTTCAGTTGCCTTTAGCGTAATCGCAGTTCAAACCTTGAAACAACTTGGCTTTTCAAGTAAGAAAGAATACATTTCAACTATTTGGGTTGTTGGTATCGTTGTTGCCCTTGCCTTCAGCGCTCTTTATATCGGTTTAGGTTTCCTTGGAAATCATTTCCCAGTGCCAGCTGAAGCGATGAAGGGTGGAACACCAGGTGTTTACATCTTGTCACAAGCCACTCAAGAAATCTTTGGCTCAACAGCTCAACTCTTCCTTGCAGCTATGGTTACCGTAACCTGCTTCACAACGACTGTTGGTCTGATTGTGTCGACAGCTGAGTTCTTTAATGAACGTTTCCCACAAATCAGCTACAAGGTTTATGCGACAGCCTTTACCTTGATTGGATTTGCGATTGCCAATTTGGGTCTTGATGCGATTATCAAGTACTCAATTCCTGTACTGGTTATCTTGTACCCAATCACGATTGCTATTGTTATGATTGTCATTGTCAACAAATTTGTTGCCCTTTCAAAACTAGGTATGCAGTTGACAATTGCTGTGGTTACAGCTATTGCCATTGCAAGCGTACTAGGAAGCTCATTTAAAGTTGAGTTTCTTGCAAATCTTGTCAGCGCTCTTCCTTTTGCCAAGGCATCACTCCCGTGGTTGGTACCAGCCGTTGTCGGAATCTTGCTCTCATTGGTTCTACCAAACAAGCAAGAAAGTGATGTTTTTGAAATGGAATAATCACTAATACTCTTCGAAAATCTCTTCAAACCGCGTCAACGTCGCCTTACCGTAGGTATATGTTACTGACTTCGTCAGTTCTATCTGCAACCTCAAAACAGTGTTTTGAGCTGACTTCGTCAGTTCTATCCACAACCTCAAAGCTGTACTTTGAGCGGCCTGCGGCTAGTTTCCTAGTTTGCTCTTTGATTTTCATTGAGTATAAAATCACTTTTGTAGCTAAGTCTACAGGGGTGATTTTCTTTTTTATCCGATGATAAATGTGTTATAATAGGTAGCAAAAGAGGTGAAGAAATGAATCAAACAGTAGAATATATCAAAGAACTGACAGCCATTGCGTCGCCAACGGGTTTCACTCGTGAGATTGCGGACTATTTAGTCAAGACTCTAGAAGGTTTTGGTTACCAGCCGGTTCGCACAGCCAAGGGTGGTGTCAATGTAACTATCAAAGGGCAAAATGATGAAGAGCATCGCTATGTGACTGCCCATGTGGATACGCTTGGTGCTATTGTCCGTGCTGTCAAACCAGACGGCCGTCTTAAATTGGACCGTATCGGTGGTTTTCCTTGGAACATGATTGAAGGAGAAAACTGTACCGTTCATGTGGCTAGCACAGGTGAAAAAGTATCAGGAACCATCCTCATTCACCAAACTTCTTGCCATGTCTACAAGGATGCTGGGACTGCAGAACGTACGCAGGACAATATGGAAGTGCGTTTGGATGCAAAAGTGACCAATGAAAAAGAAACTCGTGCTCTTGGGATTGAGGTTGGTGATTTTATCAGCTTTGACCCACGAACTGTTGTGACGGATACAGGTTTTATCAAGTCTCGTCATTTGGATGACAAGGTCAGCGCAGCGATTTTGCTTAACCTGCTTCGTATTTATAAGGAAGAGAAGATTGAGTTGCCAGTAACAACCCATTTTGCTTTTTCAGTCTTTGAAGAAGTGGGACACGGTGCTAACTCTAATATTCCTACTCAGGTAGTAGAATATCTGGCTGTGGATATGGGAGCCATGGGCGATGACCAGCAGACAGATGAATATACAGTGTCTATCTGTGTCAAGGATGCATCAGGTCCTTATCACTATGATTTCCGTCAACACTTGGTTGGATTGGCGAAAGAGCAAGATATTCCATTTAAGTTGGATATCTATCCGTTTTATGGATCGGACGCTTCAGCGGCTATGTCTGCAGGTGCAGAAGTCAAACACGCTCTTCTCGGTGCTGGTATCGAGTCTAGCCATTCTTATGAGCGTACCCATATTGACTCGGTGGTCGCAACAGAACGTATGGTTGATGCTTACCTTAAGAGCGCGTTGGTAGGCTAATATGTGCCTGATTTGCCAGAGAATTGAGCTCATTAAAGCTGGAGAAAATCCCTATTTTGTCAAAGAGTTGGAAACAGGCTATCTTGTGATTGGAGACCACCAGTATTTTGCAGGTTATAGTCTCTTTCTAGCCAAGGAACATGTCACCGAATTGCACCATTTAGAAAAGGAAACAAGACTCCGTTTTTTAGAGGAAATGAGTGTGGTCCAAGAGGCAGTTGCTAAGGCTTTTGCTGCTGAGAAAATGAATATCGAACTGCTAGGAAATGGCGATGCTCATCTTCATTGGCATTTGTTTCCTAGACGGACAGGGGATATGAATGGTCACGGTCTCAAGGGACGTGGGCCAGTCTGGTGGGTTCCCTTTGAAGAAATGACAGCAGAAACCTGCCAAGCAAAACCGGATGAGATTAAAAAACTAGTTAAATGTTTATCGTCAGAACTAGATAAACTATTAGAAATAAAGGAGTAGAAATGAAAAAAAGATACCTTGTCTTGACAGCCTTGCTAGTCTTAAGTCTAGCAGCTTGTTCACAAGAAAAAGCAAAAAATGAAGATGGCGCAGCTAAGACAGAACAAACAGCCAAAGCTGATGGAACAGTTGGCAGTAAGTCTCAAGGAGCTGCCCAGAAAAAAGCAGAAGTGGTTAATAAAGGAGACTACTACAGCATCCAAGGGAAATACGATGAAATCATCGTAGCCAATAAACACTATCCATTGTCTAAAGACTATAATCCAGGGGAAAATCCAACAGCCAAGGCAGAGTTGGTCAAACTCATCAAAGCTATGCAAGAGGCAGGTTTCCCTATCAGTGATCATTACAGTGGCTTTAGAAGTTATGAGACTCAGACCAAGCTCTATCAAGATTATGTCAATCAAGATGGGAAAGAAGCTGCTGACCGTTATTCTGCTCGTCCTGGCTATAGCGAACACCAGACAGGCTTGGCCTTTGATGTGATTGGGACAAATGGTGATTTGGTGACAGAAGAGAAGGCGGCACAATGGCTCTTGGACCATGCTGCTGATTATGGCTTTGTTGTCCGTTATCTAAAAGGTAAGGAAAAGGAAACAGGCTATATGGCTGAGGAATGGCACCTTCGTTATGTCGGAAAAGAAGCCAAAGAAATTGCTGAGAGTGGTCTCAGTTTGGAAGAATACTACGGCTTTGAAGGCGGAGATTACGTCGATTAATACTCTTCGAAAATCTCTTCAAACCACGTCAGCATTGCCTTACCGTAGGTATATGTTACTGACTTCGTCAGTTCTATCTGCAACCTCAAAGATGTACTTTGAGCAGCCTGCGGCTAGCTTCCTAGTTTGCTCTTTGATTTTCATTGAGTATAAAAAATAAACTTTTCTCTTGCAATTTCAGATAAATAGTGTATAATAGATGGGTATGTGAAAAGCATACTTGTGGGAGGTAAAAATCTCTAATTACCGCCAAAACCACAAAGGAGGATTTAAAAATGGCTAAAAAAGTCGAAAAACTTGTAAAATTGCAAATCCCTGCTGGTAAAGCTACACCAGCTCCACCGGTTGGACCTGCTCTTGGTCAAGCTGGTATCAACATCATGGGATTCACAAAAGAGTTCAACGCTCGTACAGCTGACCAAGCTGGTATGATCATTCCAGTTGTTATCTCAGTTTACGAAGATAAATCATTTACTTTCATCACTAAAACACCGCCAGCTGCTGTTCTTTTGAAAAAAGCTGCAGGTGTTGAAAAAGGATCAGGTACACCTAACAAAACTAAAGTTGCTACAGTTACTCGTGCACAAGTACAAGAAATTGCAGAAACTAAGATGCCAGATTTGAACGCAGCAAACGTAGAGTCTGCAATGCGTATGATCGAAGGTACTGCTCGTTCTATGGGATTCACTGTTGTTGACTAATCAATAACACCCCCAATATAACCCGCAAGACTTCATCATTTCGAGGAGTGACGTGGGAGATGAAAATCGATTGAACCACTTACAAGGAGAATAGAAAATGGCTAAAAAAAGCAAACAACTTCGTGCTGCTCTTGAGAAAATCGACAGCACAAAAGCATACAGCGTAGAAGAAGCTGTAGCACTTGCAAAAGAAACTAACTTTGCAAAATTTGACGCAACTGTAGAAGTTGCTTACAACTTGAACATCGACGTTAAAAAAGCTGACCAACAAATCCGTGGAGCAATGGTATTGCCAAACGGTACTGGTAAAACTTCACGAGTTCTTGTTTTCGCACGTGGTGCAAAAGCAGAAGAAGCAAAAGCTGCTGGTGCAGACTTTGTAGGTGAAGATGACCTTGTTGCTAAAATCAACGACGGTTGGTTGGACTTCGACGTAGTTATCGCTACACCTGACATGATGGCTCTTGTTGGACGTCTTGGACGTGTCCTTGGACCTCGTAACTTGATGCCAAACCCTAAAACTGGTACTGTAACAATGGATGTTGCTAAAGCAGTTGAAGAGTCTAAAGGTGGTAAAATCACTTACCGTGCTGACCGTGCAGGTAACGTTCAAGCAATCATCGGTAAAGTATCATTTGAAGCTGAAAAATTGGTTGAAAACTTCAAAGCTTTCAACGAAACAATCCAAAAAGCAAAACCAGCTACAGCTAAAGGAACTTACGTAACAAACTTGACTATCACAACTACTCAAGGTGTTGGTATCAAAGTTGACGTAAACTCACTTTAATCAGTAGTTTATAAACAAAGGCGAGTACGAAAGTGCTCGTTTTTTTGGTACGGTGAGTATGTCGTTCATCTGGGGTGCAACTCCTCTTTGGGGATTATCTACTGGTGAACCTATATGTGCAAATTACGTGAGCAATTGAATTCGAACTAGAGAGGTGACTAATAGATTTGTGCTATAGTCATGGCAGACTATATGTTTTTGATTCTAGTCTATCAAACAATAGATTAGAATTATCAGATAATATCATTTTATGTTATAATGAAGAAAAAAACAGAGGTGTTCAAATGTCAGAAGCAGGTCATAAGTTTTTAGCGAAACTGGGGAAAAAACGCTTACGTCCAGGTGGAAAACGTGCCACAGATTGGTTAATTGCGGAAGGAGGATTTTCAAAAGAAAAGAGAATACTAGAGGTTGCGTGTAATAGGGGAACTACAGCAATTGAGTTGGCACAGCGTTTTGGTTGTAAGATAACTGCTGTTGATATGGATGGTCAAGCTTTAGAAGTGGCTAAAAAATCTGCTGAAATGGCAGGTGTTGGTCATTTAATCAGGTTTGAAAGAGCAAATGCAATGAAACTTCCTTATGAAGATGCTAGTTTTGATATTGTTATAAATGAAGCTATGCTGACTATGCAAGCCGATCAAGCTAAGAAAAAATGTGTAATGGAGTATCTAAGGGTTTTAAAACCTGGAGGTCTTCTCCTGACACATGATGTGCTTCTTAAGGAAGCTAAAGAGTCTGTCAGACAGGAATTGTCGCAAGCAATTCATGTAAATGTAGGTCCTTTAACTCAAAATGGTTGGGAACAGGTGATGATAGAATCAGGTTATTGTGATGTGAAAGTATTGACTGGTGAAATGACATTAATGAAATTATCAGGTATGATTTATGACGAAGGTTGGCTAGGAACCTTGAAAATTTGTGTAAATGCTTGTAAAAAGGAGAATAGAAAGCAGTTTTTAACTATGTATAAAATGTTTGATAAGAATAAAAAGAACTTGGGCTTTATTGCTATGGCTAGTCATAAATCGTCAAATCGTTAGATAATCATTGAAGTTAACTTTTCCTTTCTTAAAAAATATGCTATAATAGAGAGTAAAAACATTGAAAGAAAGAAAAAGATGAATTTAAAAGATTACATTGCAACAATTGAAAATTATCCAAAGGAAGGCATTACCTTCCGTGATATCAGTCCTTTGATGGCTGATGGAAATGCTTATAGCTATGCTGTTCGTGAAATTGTTCAGTATGCTACTGACAAGAAAATTGATATGATTGTAGGTCCTGAGGCTCGTGGATTTATCGTGGGCTGTCCTGTTGCCTTTGAGTTGGGAATTGGTTTTGCACCTGTTCGTAAGCCAGGTAAATTACCACGCGAAGTCATTTCTGCTGACTATGAAAAAGAATACGGTGTTGATACCTTGACTATGCACGCGGATGCCATCAAGCCAGGTCAACGTGTTCTTATCGTAGACGACCTCTTGGCGACAGGTGGTACTGTTAAGGCAACCATCGAGATGATTGAAAAACTTGGTGGTATTGTAGCAGGTTGTGCCTTCCTTGTTGAATTGGATGAATTGAACGGCCGTGAAAAAATCGGTGACTACGATTACAAAGTTCTCATGCATTATTAATGAAAAACAGTCCCTAGGGCTGTTTTCTCTACATTAGGATATAAAAATAGACTATAGCTAGTTAGAGAAAAACTATAATTGAAAACTATATCTTCTTGCAGTATAATAAAAGGACTAAGTGTTTGAGATTTAGTTTCATACTCAATGAAAATCAAAGAGCAAACTAGGAAACTAGCCGTAAGCTGCTCAAAGTACAGTTTTGAGGTTGCAAATAAAACTGACGAAGTCAGCTCAAAACACTGTTTTGAGGTTGCAGATAGAACTGACGAAGTCAGTAACATATACGTACGGTAAGGCAACGTTGACGCGGTTTGAAGAGTTTCAAACACATGCAATTATTCCTGAAAGAGTACAGTTAGGAGAGGGTTATGCCGATTCGAATTGATAAAAAATTGCCAGCTGTTGAGATTTTACGGACAGAGAACATCTTTGTCATGGATGATCAACGTGCTGCCCACCAAGATATCCGTCCCTTGAAGATTTTAATCTTAAATCTCATGCCACAAAAAATGGTCACAGAGACTCAGTTATTACGCCATTTGGCTAATACACCCCTACAACTGGATATTGATTTCCTCTATATGGAGAGCCATCGTTCTAAAACAACTCGTTCAGAACACATGGAGACTTTTTATAAAACTTTTCCTGAAGTCAAGGACGAGTATTTTGATGGGATGATTATCACGGGTGCTCCAGTTGAGCATTTACCATTTGAGGAAGTGGACTATTGGGAGGAATTCAGTCAGGTGCTTGAGTGGTCCAAGACCCATGTCTATTCGACCCTTCATATCTGTTGGGGGGCTCAGGCGGGACTCTATCTCCGCTATGGTGTAGAAAAATACCAGATGGACAGTAAATTATCAGGTATTTATCCTCAGGATACCTTAAAAGAAGGGCACCTTCTCTTTAGAGGCTTTGATGATAGCTATGTATCCCCTCATTCACGGCACACAGAGATTTCTAAGGAAGAAATCTTAAACAAGACCAATCTCGAGATTTTATCGGAAGGCCCTCAGGTTGGGGTTTCGATTTTGGCCAGTCGTGATTTACGAGAAATTTATAGTTTTGGGCATTTGGAGTATGACCGTGATACTTTGGCAAAAGAGTATTTCCGAGATCGTGACGCAGGTTTGGATCCTCATATTCCAGAAAATTACTTTAAGGATGATGATGTCAACCAGACACCTTGTCTTTGTTGGTCTTCATCAGCAGCCCTCTTTTTCAGTAACTGGGTAAACTATGCGGTCTATCAGGAGACGCCCTTTGACTGGAGAAAGATAGAAGATGATGCATCTGCATATGGGTATTTATAAGAGGAATTATGACATATTTAGACGCTTTTAAATCAGGGAACTTGGTTTTACCGAGTGCCCTGCTCTTGCATTTTAAGGAACTCTTTCCTTCTAGCGACGATTTTCTAGTCTGGCAATTTTTCTATTTGCAAAATACGACAGGTTTGGAAGAAATGTCGCCAAGCCAGATTGCTGAAAGGATTGGCAAGGAAATTTCGGATGTCAACCAAGCCATTTCCAATCTGACGGAGAGGGGACTTCTCCAATATCGTACTATCGAATTAAATGGCGAAATCGAATTGCTTTTTGATGCCAGTCTAGCCTTGGAACGCTTGGATGACCTGCTTGGAGCTAGTGATTCGAGTTCGGATCAGTTGACACCTCAAAACCAGCTTAAGGATTTGGTAGAAACCTTCCAGCAGGAGTTGGGACGCTTGTTGACGCCTTTTGAGATTGAAGATTTGACTAAGACACTAAAGGAAGATGGAACCAGTGCTGACTTGATTAAGGAGGCTCTTCGTGAAGCTGTTTTGAATGGAAAACCAAACTGGAAGTACATTCAGGCGATTTTGAGAAATTGGCGCCATGAAGGTATCAAAAGTGTGGCTCAAATTGAGGCCAAGCGGGCAGAAAGAGAAGCAAGCAATCCTCAGTTGACACAGGTATCTGCAGATTTCCGAAATGCCATGGATCTCTGGAAGGATTAATCAATGCAAGCAGTCTTGAAATCCGAGTAAGATTTGCAAGCTGTGTATAATTGTGATAAAATAAGTAGAAAATAAATTGAAAAAAGAGGTATGTGAAATGTCACGTAAACCATTTATCGCTGGTAACTGGAAAATGAACAAAAATCCAGAAGAAGCTAAAGCATTTGTTGAAGCCGTTGCATCAAAACTTCCTTCATCAGATCTTGTTGAAGCAGGTATCGCTGCTCCAGCTCTTGATTTGACAGCTGTTCTTGCTGCTGCAAAAGGTTCAAACCTTAAAGTTGCTGCTCAAAACTGCTACTTTGAAAATGCAGGTGCTTTCACTGGTGAAACTAGCCCACAAGTTTTGAAAGAAATCGGTACTGACTACGTTGTTATCGGTCACTCAGAACGTCGTGACTACTTCCATGAAACTGACGAAGATATCAACAAAAAAGCAAAAGCAATCTTTGCAAATGGTATGCTTCCAATCATCTGTTGTGGTGAGTCACTTGAAACTTACGAAGCTGGTAAAGCTTCTGAGTTTGTAGGTGCTCAAGTATCTGCTGCTTTGGCTGGATTGACTGCTGAACAAGTTGCTGCATCAGTTATCGCTTACGAGCCAATCTGGGCTATCGGTACTGGTAAATCAGCTTCACAAGACGACGCACAAAAAATGTGTAAAGTTGTTCGTGACGTTGTAGCTGCTGACTTCGGTCAAGAAGTTGCGGACAAAGTTCGTGTTCAATACGGTGGTTCTGTTAAACCTGAAAACGTTGCTTCATACATGGCTTGTCCAGACGTTGACGGTGCCCTTGTAGGTGGTGCGTCACTTGAAGCAGAAAGCTTCTTGGCTTTGCTTGACTTTGTAAAATAATCAGTAGCAAAAGCTAGGTGGAACAGCATTCAGATGTCTGTTCCATTTTTTATAGGAGAGGAAAGATTGAAAACAAAGATTGGAAAAATTGGATTAGCAAGTATCTGTTTACTAGGCTTGGCAACTAGCCAGGTCGCTGCAAATGAAACTGAAGTAGCAAAAACTTCGCAGGATACAAGGACAGTTTCAAGTAGTTCAGAGCAAAATCAGTCTTCTAATAAAACTCAAACGAGTGCAGGTGTAAAGACCACTGCTTCTGCCCACTGGGAGGGGGATTATTATGTAAAGGCTGATGGTTCCAAAGCAAAGAGTGAATGGATTTTTGATAACTACTATAAGGTTTGGTTTTATATTAAGTCCGACGGTCGTTATGCTCAAAATGAGTGGCAGGGAAATTACTACTTAAAATCAGGTGGTTATATGGCCAAGAATGAATGGGTTTATGATAACGCCTATAAGAATTGGTTTTACCTGAAGTCTGATGGTTCTTATGCTAACCAGGAATGGCATTCTGTTGGAGGTAAATGGTACTATTTCAAGAAATGGGGTTATATGGCTAAAAGCCAATGGCAGGGAAGTTATTTCCTAAATGGTCAAGGTGCTATGATGCAAAATGAATGGCTCTATGATCCAGCCTATTCGTCTTACTTCTATCTCAAGTCTGATGGTTCTTATGCAAATCAAGAGTGGCAAAAGGTAGATGGCAAGTGGTACTATTTCAAGAAGTGGGGTTACATGGCTAAAGATGAGTGGCAGGGTAACTACTATTTGACAGGAAGTGGTGCTATGGCGACTGGTGAATTAGTCATGAATGATGCTCGCTATATTTTTTCTGACTCAGGTGAGTTAAAAGAAAAGAAAGACTTGAATGTTGGCTGGGTTCACCGAAATGGCAGACGTTATTTCTTTAACCATCGTGAAGAACAAGTTGGGACTGATCAAGTTAAAAAGGTTATCGATGTCAGTGAGCACAATGGTCGTATCAGTGACTGGAAAAAAGTCATCGATGATAATGGAGTAGATGGAGTGATTGTTCGTTTGGGCTATAGTGGAACTGAGGACAAGGAATTGGCTCATAATATCAAGGAGTTAAACCGTCTTGGAATTCCTTACGGCGTTTACCTTTATACTTATGCTGAAAATGAGACCGATGCTGAGAATGATGCTAATCAGACCATTGAACTCTTGAAAAAATACAAGATGAACTTGTCTTACCCTATCTATTATGATGTTGAGAACTGGGAATATGTCAATAAGAGCAAGAGAGCTCCAAGTGATACAGGTACTTGGGTTAAAATCATCAACAAGTACATGGACACGATGAAGCAGGCGGGTTATCAAAATGTGAAAGTTTATAGTTATCGTCAACTTTTGCAAACTCGTTTGAATCATCCAGATATTTTGCAACATGTTAACTGGGTAGCAGCCTATACGGATGCACTTGATTGGAATAATCCTCACTATTCAGGTGAAAAAGGATGGCAATATACTTCATCTGAATACTTAAAAGGAATTCGTGGTCGTGTTGACGTCAGTGTCTGGTATTAAGATATAGGTTTGAGAAAGGAGTGTGCAAGAAAATTGCATTCTCTTTTTCTTTAGTTTTGTCGCAGTTACCAGAGGTGGAAGGGGACTGTGTTTTATTCTAAAAAAATCTTATACTCTTCGAAAATCTCTTTAAACCACGTCAGCGTCACCTTACCGTACTCAAGTAGAGCCTGCTGCTAGCTTCCTAGTTTGATTTTCATTGAGTATTAAATTATCAGTCTATTGCAACTTTTCTCATGTGAGTCATTTGGCTTGCTATTGGTTTTCCTTAGTAGTATACTAAGGTAGTAATCATTAAGAAGTGGTTACAAATAATAATGAACGAGGTAAAGAAAATGGTAGAATTGAAAAAAGAAGCAGTAAAAGACGTAACATCATTGACAAAAGCAGCGCCAGTAGCATTGGCAAAAACAAAGGAAGTATTGAACCAAGCTGTTGCTGATTTGTACGTAGCTCACGTTGCTTTGCACCAAGTGCACTGGTATATGCGTGGTCGTGGTTTCCTTGTATGGCATCCAAAAATGGATGAGTACATGGAAGCTCTTGATGGTCAATTGGATGAAATCAGTGAGCGTTTGATTACACTTGGAGGTAGCCCATTCTCTACATTGACAGAATTCCTTCAAAACAGTGAAATCGAAGAAGAAGCTGGTGAATACCGCAATGTTGAAGAAAGCTTGGAACGTGTCCTTGCTATCTACCGTTACTTGTCAGAACTTTTCCAAAAAGGTTTGGATGTTACTGATGAAGAAGGTGACGATGTAACAAACGGTATCTTCTCAGACGCTAAAACTGGAACAGATAAAACAATCTGGATGCTTGCAGCAGAACTTGGACAAGCACCTGGTTTGTAAGAAACAAAGCGACATAGATAAATCTGTAGGAAATTTCTTACAGATTTTTTCTATTCTGTAAGCTATTCCAAACCAGTCTTTTTTTGAGTTTTTTGATAAAATAGTACTATCAGTAAAAAGGATGGAAGCATGACTAAGAAAATCGTAGCTATTTGGGCCCAGGATGAAGAGGGTGTGATTGGGAAGGACAATCGTCTGCCTTGGCATTTGCCAGCAGAATTGCAACATTTCAAGGAAACAACTCTGAATCATGCTATCTTGATGGGGCGCGTGACCTTTGATGGGATGGGGCGTCGCTTGCTTCCAAAACGGGAGACCTTGATTTTGACACGTAACCTAGAAGAAAAGATAGATGGAGTTGCTACTTTTTATGATGTTCAGTCTGTCTTGGACTGGTATCAGGCTCAAGATAAGAATCTTTATATTTTAGGTGGAAAGCAAATTTTTCAAGCTTTTGAACCCTACCTTGACGAAGTGATTGTGACTCACATTCATGCTCGGGTGGAAGGAGATACCTATTTCCCTGAAGAATTTGACTTGTCTCTTTTTGAGACAGTTTCAAGCAAATTCTATAGCAAAGATGAGAAAAATCCTTATGATTTTACCATCCAATACCGCAAGAGAAAGGAAGTCTAATGGAACGTAGTATATTTGGTTTTTTCACAGCCATGCTGTGTTTGGTCTGCTTGCTTGCAGGGGCACAGGCTTTTCGTAAAAAGCGCTATGGACTTTCTGTCCTGCTCTGGTTAAATGCATTTACCAATTTGGTCAATAGTATCCATGCTTTTTACATGACCTTATTTTAGATAGAATGACAGTATAGAATAGAACGGAAGGAAATCATGCCTACAACTAGGAAAAATGATATGATGGTTTATTGCTCATTTTGTGGCAAAAGCCAAGAAGAAGTACAAAAAATAATCGCAGGCAACAACGCTTTTATCTGTAATGAATGTGTGGAGTTGGCCCAGGAAATCATTCGGGAGGAATTGGCTGAGGAAGTCTTGGCAGACTTGTCAGAAGTTCCAAAACCAATCGAACTCCTCCATATCTTGAACCACTACGTAATCGGTCAAGATCGTGCCAAACGTGCCTTGGCAGTAGCAGTTTACAACCACTACAAACGCATCAATTTCCACGATACGCGTGAGGAGTCAGAAGATGTGGATTTGCAGAAGTCAAACATCTTGATGATTGGCCCAACTGGTTCAGGGAAAACTTTCCTTGCTCAGACCTTGGCTAAGAGCTTGAATGTGCCTTTTGCTATTGCGGATGCGACAGCTCTTACTGAGGCTGGTTATGTGGGTGAGGATGTGGAAAATATCCTTCTCAAACTCTTGCAGGCTGCTGACTTTAACATCGAGCGTGCAGAGCGTGGCATTATCTACGTGGATGAAATTGACAAGATTGCCAAGAAGAGCGAGAATGTATCGATCACACGTGATGTTTCTGGTGAAGGGGTGCAACAAGCCCTTCTCAAGATTATTGAGGGAACGGTAGCTAGCGTACCGCCTCAAGGTGGACGTAAACATCCACAACAAGAAATGATTCAAGTGGATACTAAAAATATCCTCTTCATCGTGGGTGGTGCCTTTGATGGCATCGAAGAAATTGTTAAACAGCGTTTGGGTGAAAAAGTCATCGGCTTTGGTCAAAACAACAAGGCGATTGACGAAAACAGCTCTTACATGCAAGAAATCATCGCTGAAGATATTCAAAAATTCGGTATTATCCCAGAATTGATTGGACGCTTGCCTGTCTTTGCAGCTCTTGAGCAATTGACCGTTGATGACTTGGTTCGCATCTTGAAAGAGCCAAGAAATGCCTTGGTTAAACAGTATCAAACTTTGCTTTCTTATGATGATGTTGAGTTGGAATTTGACGACGAGGCCCTTCAAGAAATTGCCAATAAGGCCATCGAACGGAAGACTGGTGCGCGTGGTCTTCGTTCTATCATCGAAGAAACCATGCTAGATGTTATGTTTGAAGTACCGAGTCAGGAAAATGTGAAATTGGTTCGCATCACAAAAGAAGCTGTCGATGGAACGGATAAACCAATCCTAGAAACAGCCTAGAGGTGACTATGGAACTTAATACACACAATGCTGAAATCTTGCTCAGTGCAGCCAACAAGTCTCATTATCCGCAGGATGAACTGCCAGAGATTGCCCTAGCAGGGCGTTCAAATGTTGGTAAATCCAGCTTTATCAACACTATGTTGAACCGTAAGAATCTCGCCCGTACATCAGGAAAACCTGGTAAAACCCAGCTTCTCAACTTTTTTAATATCGATGACAAGATGCGTTTTGTGGATGTGCCTGGTTATGGCTATGCCCGTGTATCTAAAAAGGAGCGTGAAAAGTGGGGGCGCATGATTGAGGAGTATCTAACGACTCGGGAAAATCTCCGTGCGGTAGTCAGTTTAGTTGACCTTCGTCATGACCCGTCAGCAGATGATGTGCAGATGTACGAATTTCTCAAGTATTATGAGATTCCGGTTATCATCGTTGCGACCAAGGCGGACAAGATTCCGCGTGGTAAATGGAATAAGCATGAATCAGCAATCAAAAAGAAATTAAATTTTGACCCAAGTGATGACTTCATCCTCTTTTCATCTGTCAGCAAGGCAGGGATGGACCAAGCTTGGGATGCAATCTTAGAAAAATTGTGAGGAAAAGAAAATGGCAAAAACAATTCATACAGATAAAGCTCCAAAGGCTATCGGACCATATGTTCAAGGAAAAATCGTTGGCAACCTTTTGTTTGCTAGCGGTCAAGTTCCTCTCTCTCCTGAAACTGGGGAAATCGTTGGAGAAACCATTCAAGAACAGACAGAACAAGTCTTGAAAAACATTGGTGCTATTTTGGCAGAAGCAGGAACAGACTTTGACCATGTTGTCAAAACAACTTGCTTCTTGAGCGATATGAACGACTTTGTTCCTTTTAACGAGGTTTACCAAACGGCCTTTAAAGAGGAATTTCCAGCTCGTTCAGCTGTAGAGGTGGCTCGTCTTCCTCGTGATGTAAAAGTCGAAATCGAAGTCATCGCAGAGATTGGATAAGCTAGTTGAAGTTTGGTTCTGCCAAACTTCTTTTGATATAAGGAGAAAAAGATGACAAAGAAACAACTTCACTTGGTGATTGTGACAGGGATGAGTGGTGCAGGGAAAACGGTGGCCATTCAGTCTTTCGAGGATTTAGGCTATTTTACCATTGATAATATGCCACCGGCCCTCTTGCCTAAATTTTTACAGTTGGTTGAAACAAAGGATGACGACCATAAGTTGGCCTTGGTGGTGGATATGCGTAGCCGCTCTTTTTTCTCAGAGATTCAAACTGTTTTGGATGAGTTGGAAAACAAGGAAGAACTGGACTTTAAAATCCTTTTCTTGGACGCAGCAGATAAGGAATTAGTCGCTCGTTACAAGGAAACCAGACGGAGTCACCCACTAGCAGCAGACGGACGAATTTTGGATGGAATTAAGCTGGAACGTGAACTCTTGGCACCACTGAAAAACATGAGCCAAAATGTGGTGGATACAACTGAACTCACTCCACGTGAGTTGCGTAAAACCATTGCAGAGCAGTTTGCGGATCAGGAACAAGCCCAGTCTTTCCGTATCGAAGTCATGTCTTTTGGCTTTAAATATGGAATCCCGATTGATGCAGATTTGGTCTTTGATGTGCGCTTTTTGCCAAATCCCTATTATCTTCCAGAATTGAGAAACCAAACGGGTGTGGATGAACCTGTTTATGATTATGTTATGAACCATCCTGAGTCAGAAGACTTCTATAAACATTTGTTGGCCTTGATTGAACCGATTTTGCCAAGTTACCAAAAGGAAGGGAAGTCTGTACTAACCATTGCCATGGGGTGTACTGGTGGACAACACCGTAGTGTGGCCTTTGCTAAACGCTTGGCGCAGGACTTATCCAAGAATTGGCCTGTCAATGAAGGGCATCGCGACAAAGACCGAAGAAAGGAAACGGTAAACCGTTCATGAGAAAACCAAAGATAACGGTAATTGGTGGAGGAACTGGAATCCCCGTCATTCTAAAAAGTCTGCGGGAAAAAGATGTGGAAATCGCTGCTATCGTAACGGTGGCGGATGATGGTGGTTCGTCAGGTGAACTACGAAAAAATATGCAACAGTTGACACCGCCAGGCGATCTTCGCAATGTCCTTGTGGCCATGTCGGATATGCCTAAATTTTATGAGAAGGTATTTCAGTACCGCTTTTCTGAGGATGCCGGAGCCTTTGCTGGCCATCCATTGGGCAATCTCATTATTGCAGGTCTGTCAGAAATGCAGGGCTCGACCTATAATGCCATGCAGTTGCTGAGCAAATTTTTCCACACAACTGGGAAGATTTATCCTTCAAGTGACCATCCTTTGACCCTTCATGCAGTCTTTCAGGATGGGACAGAAGTGGCTGGCGAGAGTCATATTGCAGACCATCCAGGCATGATTGACCATGTCTATGTGACCAATACCCTCAACGATGATACACCTCTGGCTAGCCGTCGAGTAGTGCAGACCATTCTTGAAAGTGACATGATTGTCCTAGGGCCTGGTTCCCTCTTTACCTCCATTTTGCCCAATATTGTGATTAAAGAAATCGGGCAGGCGCTTTTGGAAACCAAGGCAGAAATCGCCTATGTTTGCAATATTATGACCCAACGTGGGGAAACGGAACACTTTACAGATAGCGACCACGTGGAAGTCTTGCATCGTCACCTTGGCCGACCTTTTATCGATACTGTCTTGGTGAATATCGAAAAAGTGCCACAGGAATACATGAATTCCAACCGTTTTGATGAATACTTAGTGCAGGTGGAACATGATTTTTCTGGTCTTTGTAAGCAAGTTCCGCGCGTGATTTCATCCAACTTCCTTCGTCTGGAAAATGGAGGTGCCTTTCACGATGGAGATTTGATTGTAGACGAGTTGATGCGGATTATACAGGTGAGAAAATGAGTTTCACAGTAGCAGTAAAAGAAGAAATCTTAGGTCAACACCATCTGAGCCGACATGAACTATCAGCTATTATCAAGATGTCAGGAAGTATCGGTCTCTCGACTTCAGGCTTGACCTTGTCAGTCGTGACAGAAAATGCCAAACTGGCTCGTCACCTCTATGAGTCCTTTCTCCATTTCTATGAAATCAAATCAGAAATTCGCCACCACCAAAGAAGTAATCTTCGCAAGAATCGGGTCTATACTGTTTTTACAGATGAAAAGGTACAGGATTTGCTGAGTGATTTGCACTTGGCCGACTCCTTCTTTGGCCTAGAAACAGGTATTGATGAGGCAATTTTATCAGACGAGGAAGCAGGCCGTGCCTATCTCTGTGGAGCTTTCTTGGCAAATGGAAGCATTCGTGACCCTGAGTCAGGCAAGTACCAGTTGGAAATCAGTTCTGTTTATTTGGACCACGCGCAAGGGATTGCCTCACTTCTCCAGCAATTTTTACTAGATGCTAAGGTGCTTGAACGTAAGAAGGGGGCTGTGACCTATCTCCAGCGAGCCGAAGACATTATGGACTTCTTGATTGTAATCGGAGCAATGCAGGCGCGTGATGATTTTGAGCGGGTTAAGATTTTACGAGAAACCCGTAATGACCTCAATCGGGCCAATAATGCCGAGACAGCTAATATCGCTCGGACAGTTTCTGCCAGTATGAAGACCATCAATAATATCAGCAAAATCAAAGATATCATGGGACTAGAGAATTTGCCAGTAGATTTGCAGGAAGTGGCGCAGCTGCGGATTCAGCACCCAGACTATTCTATCCAGCAGTTAGCAGATAGCCTCAGCACCCCTCTGACCAAAAGTGGTGTCAACCACAGACTCAGAAAGATAAACAAATTAGCCGATGAACTATAAAACCACGAATCCTATGTGACTCGTGGTTCTTTTTTTATAAACTAGTAGAGTGTTTTGGTTGTACTTTTTGCTCTGGGTCAATGTAGTTGATGGCATTGTTGACAGCAGTTGGAGCTTCGCCCAGTCCTGTCGCAATCAAATCAATTTTTCCGTCATAGTAGCAGCAGTCACCGATAGCATAGATACCCGCTTGGCTGGATTCTTGCTTGCTGTTGACGATAATCTTGTGGCGGTTGAGTTCCAGCCCCCAGTTTTTGAGGTTACCGACAGAAGATTTGAAACCATAGTTGACAAAAAGGTGGTCTAGGTCAATCGTTTCGGTTTCATCAGATTTAACTTTTGTGATTTCAAGTTTATCAAGCGTTTTTTCATCTCCAAGGAGTTGGCTAGGGACAAATGGTGTCTTGATGGTTACAGATGATTCTTGCAAGGCTTGGACACTATGTTCCAAGGCACGAAAATTATCTCTGCGGTGAACAAGAGTAGTTGGCGCAATTTTTTCAAAAGCCAAAGCCCAATCCACAGCTGAGTCTCCCCCACCAAGAATCGTCACTTTCTTGCCAGCGTATTGCTGAATGTTGGAAACGTGGTAGTGGATATTTTCATAGTCCTCAACGCCTTCTAGTTCCAGCGGACGTGGTTTAAAGGCACCGCCACCCATAGCGATGATGACTGTTTTAGACAGGTGACTTCCTTTAGAAGTTGTAATGGCAAAGCCTTGATCTTGTTTTTCAATCTCAAGAACCGTTTCATTGAGATGAATAGGGGTATCAAAGCCGTTTAGCTGTTCAATCAAGCGGTTAGTCAACTCTTCTCCAGTCAGATTTGGGAAACCTGGGACGTCTAAGATTTCCTTTTCAGGATAGAGAATAGCAGGCTGTCCACCTAGCTGGGGAAGAGAGTCAATGATTTGGACCTTGGCTTGGCGTAGGTGGGCATAAAAGGCTGCAAAAAGTCCGACTGGACCACCACCTACAATGGTAATATCATATAGTTGAGACATGGTTTCTCCTTTGTTTTTTCTAGTCAGTTTATTTTATCATATTTTTCTTTAATTTAAAATGAAGTAGGATAGGGAAAAAAATGCCAGAAAAATGGTATAATAGAGAGGAACGTGTTTGGACAGAGAGGAGACAGCAGATGAACTTTCAACAATTATCCAACCTGCAATATTGGACTAGCTTGTTTTCTAGTCCTTGGAGTATTGCCATCAATCTGTTTGATATTTTGATTGTGACCTATATTTTATATCGTTTTACAAAAGCGATAGCTGGTACCAAGATTATGATTTTGGTGCGGGGAGTCTTGATCTTTGTATTAGCACAGGTTGTGGCCAATATCCTTGGTTTAACAACGATTTCTTGGTTGATTAACCAGATTATCACTTATGGGGTTATTGCTGCGGTTGTTATCTTCTCTCCAGAGATTCGAACTGGTTTGGAACGTTTGGGAAGGGCGACAGATTTCTTTTCTACTACTCAAATAAGTGCAGAAGAGAAAATGATTCGTGCCTTTGTCAAATCAGTTGAATACATGAGTCCCCGTAAGATTGGTGCTCTGGTTGCCATTCAACGAGTTCGGACCTTACAAGAATACATCGCGACAGGAATTCCCTTGGATGCCAAAATTTCGGCAGAACTCCTCATCAATATTTTTATTCCCAACACTCCTCTACATGATGGAGCTGTGATTATCAGAGAAAATCGGATTGCGGTCACCTCTGCCTATCTGCCCTTGACAGAAAGCACAGGGATTTCCAAGGAATTTGGGACCAGACACCGGGCGGCTATTGGTTTATCAGAAGTATCCGATGCCTTGACCTTCATCGTTTCAGAGGAAACAGGTGGCATTTCTATTACCTATAATGGGATTTTCAAGCATGACTTGACTCTTGAGGAATTTGAAGCAGAGCTACGAGCAATTCTTTTGCCAGCCGTTGAGGAAAAAGTCAGTTTCAAGGACCGTTTGCTAGGAGGTTGGAAATATGAGAAAAAATAGTCTATATATCATTTCATCTCTCTTTTTTGCTTGTGTCTTATTCATCTATGCAACGTCAACCAACTTTCAAAACAACAATACGGTAAGGCAGGTCAAATCAGAAACCTACACTAATACGATAGCAAATGTTCCTATCGATATTCATTATGATGATGACCAGTATTTTATTAGCGGATTTGCATCAGAAGTTTCCGTTGTGTTGACAGGTGCTAATCGTGTGACCTTGGCAAGCGAAATGCAGGAAAGTACTCGTAAGTTTAAGGTGACAGCGGATTTGACAGATGCTAGTGTTGGAACGATTGAAGTTCCCTTGAACATTGAAAATCTTCCTAGTGGATTGACAGCTGTGGCAACGCCTCAAAAGATTACAGTGAAAGTTGGGAAGAAGGTTAAGCGAGATGGGATGATTGTTGTGCCACAAGTTGACCAAAGCCAGATTGATCCCAAGCTACAACTTGATAGTGTAACCGTGTCAAATGAACGCGTTTCGGTCACAACTGACCAGGAAACATTAGCTAAAATTGACAAAGTTATTGCGCTTTTACCAACCAGCGAACGAATTACAGGTAACTACAGTGGTTCAGTACCTTTGCAGGCAATCGACCGCAACGGGGTTGTTTTACCAGTAGTGATCACTCCGTTTGATACGACAATGAAGGTCACTACAAAACCTGTATCACCAAGTTCAAGCACAAGCAGTTCGTCGGAGACATCTTCGTCAACGAAAGCAACTAGTTCAAAAACGAATTAAAAATAGAAAAAGGATTTTATAAAAATGGGTAAATATTTTGGGACTGATGGAGTCCGTGGAGAAGCTAACGTAGAACTAACGCCAGAATTGGCCTTTAAGCTAGGACGTTTTGGAGGCTATGTTCTCAGTCAACATGAAACGGAAGCACCTAAAGTCTTTGTAGGACGTGATACACGTATTTCAGGGAAAATGCTAGAATCTGCCTTAATAGCAGGTCTCCTTTCAGTAGGGATTCACGTATACAAACTAGGCGTTCTGGCAACACCAGCAGTAGCTTACTTGGTTAAAACTGAAGGTGCAAGTGCCGGTGTCATGATTTCTGCTAGCCACAATCCAGCCCTTGATAACGGGATTAAGTTCTTTGGTGGGGATGGCTTCAAACTAGACGACGAAAAAGAAGCAGAAATTGAAGCCTTGCTAGATGCTGCGGAAGATACTCTTCCTCGTCCAAGTGCAGAAGGTTTGGGAACCTTGGTAGATTATCCAGAAGGCTTGCGTAAGTATGAAGGCTACCTTGTTTCAACTGGAACTCCTCTTGAAGGTATGAAAGTTGCCTTGGACACAGCAAATGGTGCAGCTTCTACAAGTGCCCGTCAAATCTTTGCAGACCTTGGTGCTCAATTGACGGTTATCGGGGAAACACCAGATGGCCTTAATATCAACCTTAATGTCGGTTCTACACACCCAGAAGCCCTTCAAGAAGTGGTAAAAGAAAGCGGTGCAGCTATCGGTTTGGCCTTTGACGGAGACAGTGACCGTTTGATTGCGGTTGATGAGAATGGTGACATTGTCGATGGTGATAAGATTATGTACATCATCGGGAAATACCTTTCTGAAAAAGGACAATTGGCCCAAAATACAATTGTGACGACTGTGATGTCCAACCTTGGTTTCCACAAAGCCTTGGACCGTGAAGGCATTAACAAGGTAGTCACTGCAGTTGGCGACCGCTATGTTGTTGAAGAAATGAGAAAATCAGGCTACAATCTCGGCGGAGAACAGTCTGGTCACGTGATTTTGATGGATTACAATACCACAGGTGACGGTCAATTATCTGCAGTCCAATTGACTAAAATCATGAAGGAAACTGGTAAGAGCTTATCAGAGTTGGCAGCAGAAGTAACCATTTATCCACAAAAATTAGTCAATATCCGAGTGGAAAATGCCATGAAGGAAAAGGCTATGGAAGTACCAGCTATCAAGGTCATTATCGAGAAGATGGAAGCTGAAATGGCAGGTAATGGCCGTATCCTTGTTCGTCCAAGTGGAACAGAGCCTCTTTTGCGTGTTATGGCAGAAGCGCCTACAACAGAAGAAGTGGACTACTATGTTGATACCATCGCTGATGTAGTTCGAACTGAAATCGGGATTGACTAAATCCTAGAAAACTAGATGAAAATAAAAAATTATGGTACAATAGCTTATAATATTGTAGCCGAGGGAGAAAGACATGAATCTTAAACGTGAACAAGAATTTGTTAGTCAGTATCATTTTGATGCGCGTAATTTTGAATGGGAAAATGAAAATGGAGCTCCTGAAACCAAGGTGGATGTGAACTTCCAATTGCTCCAACATGACCAAGAAAATCAAGTGACTTCCTTGATTGTCATCTTGACCTTTATGATTGTATTTGATAAGTTTGTCATTAGTGGAACCATCTCACAGGTAAACCATATCGATGGTCGTATTGTCAATGAACCAAGTGAATTGAGCCAAGAAGAAGTGGAAACTTTGGCTCGTCCATGTTTGAACATGCTCAACCGTTTGACTTACGAAGTAACTGAAATTGCATTAGACTTACCAGGAATCAATTTGGAGTTCTAATATGAAATTAGCTGTTATTACAGATTCTTCTGCCTATCTCAGTGCAGAGACCTTACAGAGAGAAGATTTATTTGTCTTAGATATTCCTGTCAATATTGATGGTGAGGAGTATGTCGAAGGCATCAATCTGACTGCTGAGGAATTTTACCAAAAAATGGCTCAGGCTTCTGAATTGCCTAAGACCAGTCAACCAAGCATTGCCAAGTTAGATGAAATTTTAACTTCGCTCAAAGAACAAGGCTATACCCATGCCTTGGGGCTTTTCCTATCTTCTGGAATTTCAGGTTTTTATCAAAATATTCAGTATATGGTGGATGATTATGAGGGCTTGACCATTGCCTTCCCAGACACTTTGATTACAAGTGCTCCTCTGGGTATCATGGTTGAAAGCGTCTTTAATTGGCGAGAACAGGGCGATGATTTTGCCATTATTCGGGATAAGCTAGCTATTCAAATTAGTCGTACGTCAGCTTTTATCATGGTAGATGATTTGGATCATTTGGTAAAAGGTGGGCGCCTTTCAAATGGGGCTGCTATTTTGGGCAATCTGCTAAGCATTAAGCCAATCCTTTATTTCAATGACCAAGGTGTGATTGAAGTTTACGAAAAAGTTCGTACTGAGAAGAAAGCAACCAAGCGCTTAATTGAAATCATTAAGGAAACAACGGCTTCAGGCCAATATCGGGTCATTGTCATTCACGGAAATGCTCCTGAAAAGGCTGAAGAATTGCGTCAACATTTGCTTGAATCTGGAGTGGGTACGGATATTTCACTAGCTACATTTGGTAGTGTCATTGGGACACACCTAGGATCAGGAAGCATTGCTCTGGGTTATATTCCAGTGATTTAGTTAGCACTTCTAGACTAGTTAAGAAGTTAGCAGTTGAACACGCCTGGAACCCTGTGTGAAAAAGATAGTTCTTCCAAGGAGAAGACACTTCTTGATCAGAACTCTTATTTTCACTTTGTATTCTTACAGGCTTTGTATCTTAGGAATTGAACACGGACTACCTGCCTCTTGAAAAAAGATGCCTGTCTTACCTTTCGTGGAAAGTCAGTGCCATTCCCTATTTTTCATGGGTAGCTAAGGTCCTTTGAATCTTGATAATTGAACACGCCTGGAACCCTGTGTGAAAAAGATAGTTCTTCCAAGGAGTAGACACTCCTTGATCAGAACTCCTATTTTCACTTTGTATTCTTACAGGCTTTGTATCTTAGTAATTGAACACGGACTACCTGCCTCTTGAAAAAAGATGCCTGTCTTGCCTTTCGTGGAAAGTCAGCGCCATTCCCTATTTTTCATGGGCAGCTAACGTCCTCTGTATCTTAAATAGGAGTAGAGATGAGTATTCGAGTAATTATTGCCGGTTTTAAGGGAAAGATGGGCCAAGCTGCTTGTCAGATGGTCTTGGCTGATCCAGCCTTGGACTTGGTAGCAGTTTTGGATCCTTTTGAGTCTGAGTCAGAATGGCAGGGAGTTCCTGTTTTCAAGGATAAGACTGATTTAGCAGGCTTTGAAGCGGATGTCTGGGTAGACTTTACTACACCAGCTGTTGCCTATGAAAATACACGCTTTGCTCTTGAAAATGGCTTTGCTCCAGTAGTTGGAACAACTGGTTTCACGAGTGAAGAAATTGCAGAGCTAAAAGATTTTTCCCGTGCCCAAGATTTGGGTGGCTTGATCGCTCCTAACTTTGCCCTAGGTGCTGTCTTACTTATGCAATTTGCGACGCAGGCTGCCAAATATTTCCCAAATGTGGAGATTATCGAGCTTCATCATGACAAGAAAAAGGATGCTCCGAGTGGAACAGCTATTAAAACAGCTGAGTTGATGGCGGAAGTTCGTGAATCAATCCAGCAAGGTGCGCCTGATGAGGAAGAATTGATTGCAGGTGCCCGTGGTGCTAACTTTGATGGCATGCGGATTCACTCAGTTCGTTTACCAGGCTTGGTAGCCCATCAGGAAGTCATCTTTGGCAATCAGGGAGAAGGATTGACCCTCCGTCATGACTCCTATGATCGCAGCTCCTTCATGACAGGGGTGAATTTGGGAATTAAAGAAGTTGTCAAGCGTCATGAGCTTGTCTATGGATTAGAACACTTATTATGAGATTAACGCAAATGCCTTCTGAATTTCAGAAGGCTTTACCAGTATTAGAAAAAATTAAAGAAGCCGGTTTTGAAGCTTATTTTGTTGGGGGTTCTGTTCGAGATGCCCTCCTCAATCGCCCTATCCATGATGTGGATATTGCGACGTCTTCTTATCCAGAGGAGACCAAGCAGATTTTTCCTCGAACAGCTGATATTGGAATCGAGCACGGAACTGTCTTGGTTTTAGATGGGGATGAGGAGTATGAGGTAACCACCTTTCGGACAGAGGATGTTTATGTGGACTATCGTAGGCCTAGTGCGGTTTCCTTTGTGCGCTCACTAGAAGAAGACCTCAAGCGCCGTGATTTTACAGTAAACGCCTTTGCCTTGGACGAGACAGGGGAAATCGTTGACTTGTTCCATGGTTTAGAAGATTTGGAAAACCAAGTTTTGCGAGCAGTTGGAGTGGCTAGTGAACGTTTCAACGAAGATGCTTTGCGGATTATGCGTGGCTTCCGTTTTCAGGCCAGTCTCGGTTTTAAACTTGAGCCAGAAACTTTTGAATCTATGAAGACTTTGACACCACTGTTGGAGAAAATTTCTGTAGAACGTACCTTCGTTGAGTTTGATAAACTCTTGCTTGCTCCCTTTTGGAGAAGGGGCTTGGCTTCCATGATTGAGAGTCAAGCTTATGATTATCTCCCTGATATGACATCTACACAGGACAAGCTCAATAGACTGTTTGATTTGGAGACTGATTTTACTTTTGAATCTTCTGAACAAGCCTGGGCAGCTCTACTGAGGGCTTTAGAGATTGAAAATGCGCAGCCATTTTTGAAAGCTTGGAAGACCTCACGCCAGTTTGCTAAGCAGGTTCAGGATTTACTGACTATTTTGGCTCTGCGTGAAAAGGGAGAATTGAGCAAGCGCGATTGTTACCGCTTTGAATTGGATTTGCTTTTACAAGCTGAAAATCTTCGTCAGGCTCAAGGAAAAGAAGTTAATCCACAAGCCATCACAGAAACCTACCAGAGTCTGACCATTCATGACAAGAAAGAAATTCAGATTAATGGTGGCATTTTGATTAAGGAATATGGCTATCAACCTGGGCCAGATTTAGGAGAGATTTTAACAGAGATTGAGTATGCCATTGTCGATGGAGAATTGGAAAATGACCGACAAGCCATCCATGCTTACCTGAGGGAGAAAAAATGAGTGATTTTATCGTTGAAAAACTAAGTAAATCTGTCGGTGACAAGACCGTTTTTAAGGATATTTCCTTTATTATCCATGACCTAGACAGAATCGGTTTAATCGGTGTCAATGGGACTGGCAAGACCACTCTTTTAGATGTTCTTTCTGGTGTGTCTGGCTTTGATGGGGATGTTAGTCCCTTTTCAGCTAAGAATGATTACCAGATTGGTTACTTGACCCAGGATCCTGATTTTGATGATAACAAGACGGTCTTGGATACGGTTCTATCTAGCGACCTCAAGGAAATCCAGCTCATTCGTGAGTACGAGTTGATCATGCTCAACTACAGTGAGGACAAGCAGGCGCGTTTGGAACGGGTCATGGCTGAGATGGATTCTCTTCAAGCTTGGGAAATTGAGAGTCAGGTCAAGACAGTTCTTAGCAAACTGGGGATTCAGGACTTGTCGACTCCTGTTGGGGACTTGTCAGGTGGTCTAAGAAGACGGGTTCAGTTGGCGCAAGTTCTTCTTGGCAACCACGACCTCTTGCTACTGGATGAGCCAACCAACCATCTGGATATTGCAACTATCGAGTGGCTGACCCTCTTTTTGAAAAATTCCAAGAAGACCGTCCTTTTTATCACCCACGATCGTTATTTCCTAGACGCTTTGTCAACACGGATTTTCGAATTGGATCGCGCAGGCTTGACGGAATATCAGGGGAATTATCAGGACTATGTTCGCCTTAAGGCAGAACAGGACGAGCGCGATGCGGCTCTTCTCCACAAAAAGGAACAACTTTATAAGCAAGAATTGGCCTGGATGCGCAGGCAACCGCAGGCGCGTGCGACCAAGCAACAAGCTCGTATCAATCGTTTCCATGATCTGAAAAAGGAAGTTTCAGGCGGTGTTGCTGAAACAGACTTGACCATGAACTTTGAAACCAGTCGGATTGGAAAGAAGGTCATCGAGTTTCAGGATGTTTCCTTCGCCTATGAAAACAAGCCTATTTTACAAGATTTTAATCTCTTGGTGCAGGCCAAAGATCGTATTGGAATCGTTGGGGACAACGGTGTTGGGAAATCAACTCTGCTCAACCTGATTGCAGGCAGTCTTGAGCCGACAGTAGGGCAAGTTGTGATTGGGGAAACAGTTCGCATCGTTTATTTTTCTCAACAAATTGAAGGTTTGGATGAGAGCAAGCGAGTGATCAATTACCTGCAGGAAGTGGCAGAAGAAGTCAAGACCAGCGGTGGTTCTACGACTTCCATCGCTGAGTTGCTGGAGCAGTTCCTTTTCCCACGTTCAACGCATGGAACCTTGATTGAGAAATTGTCAGGTGGAGAGAAAAAACGACTTTATCTCCTTAAATTGCTCTTGGAAAAACCAAATGTTCTTCTCTTGGACGAACCGACAAATGACCTAGACATTGCGACTTTGACGGTTTTGGAGAATTTCTTGCAAGGCTTTGCAGGGCCTGTCTTGACAGTTAGTCACGATCGCTATTTCTTGGATAAGGTAGCGACCAAGATTCTCGCTTTTGAGGATGGCAAGATTCGTCCATTCTTTGGTCATTATACTGACTACCTTGATGAAAAGGCCTTTGAAACAGAGATGGCCAATCAAGTGCAAAAGGCCGAAAAGGAAAAAGTGGTCAAGGTCCGTGAAGACAAGAAACGCATGACCTATCAAGAAAAGCAGGAGTGGGCAAGTATCGAAAGTGATATTGAAGCCTTGGAAAATCGTATCGCTGCTATTGAAGAGGAAATGCAGGCCAATGGTTCTGACTTTGGAAAACTAGCTACTCTTCAAAAAGAGCTAGATGAAAAAAACGAAGCACTCCTTGAAAAATACGAACGCTATGAGTATCTAAGTGAATTTGATAGCTAGAAGAATAGAAAAATCCCGTCTCATGACAGGATTTCTCTATTCTTTTTTTGTTTCTTGATGAAAGATATTTTGCCAAGTTTCGTGACGGCGCCAGATACTGGTATGGACGATACCATCTAACTCATAGCAGATGAGTTTGGTCTTTTGACTGATAGAAGTAATCTGAATGTCCTTGATAGAAGAATTCAACTCTTTTTCGGCTTTATAGGCCTCTTTATCCATCTGCTCTCCATCCTGGCGAATATAGACAAAATCATCAGCCAAGAGTTCTTCTAGTTGATTTCCCTGGTCAATCAATTGTTCGCGCATAAGCAATTTTTTGTAGACATTGTCTAAAATCTCATCCTCAGGGATAGGTGCTGGTTCGATATGGACATCGGTATCAAAGACTCCAAAACGTTCCTCCAGCATAGATTCGACCTGGTCTGCAATTTCGTGACTTTCATAAACTGATAAGTCAGGATTCATCTCCAGGGTGATATCAAGATAGATATTGCTACCGTAGGTGCGACCTCTTTGAGACTTAACCTTGCTAATCTTGGGAATTTCCATGATAGCCTTTTGATAGTCTTCCAGCAGACGGTCGTCGAAACCATCTGAAAGACTAAAAGAAGACTCGATGAAGATATCATAGGCAGTTTTCAAGATAAAGAAAGTGATGATGATAGCGACCAGTTTATCCACAATCGGATAATTGAAACTGCTAGCCAGGATGGCGATGGTAGTTCCAAGTGAAGTAACAGCATCGGAAAGATTGTCCTTAGCAGCTGCCTTCAGTGCCTTGGAGTTGGATTTCTTACTGAGGCGAGTATTGTAGAGATAGACCACAAACATAACCGCTGCAGAAATGATTCCTAGAGTTGCACCCAGAGGATCAATGACCGTTTCTTCACGGCTGAGAATCTTTTGAATGGTGTCCCTTAGCACATCGAAACCGACATAGAACATGATGATGGAAGTAATTAAGCTAGCCAAATCTTCAATCTTCCAGTGACCAAAACGATGGTCACGGTCTGCAGGCTGGCGCGCCATCCGAATCCCGATCAAGAGGGCAACATTTCCGATAATATCTGATACGTTGTTGAAACCATCTGCCACCAAACTGGATGAATGAAGAAGATGCCCAGTTGCCAATTTTGCTGCTGATAAGAGCAGGTAGGTCGAAATACTGATAATGGCACCACGTTCCGCCAACTTGAGATTTGAAATAGATTGCTTCATTCAACTTCCTTTCTAGTCACATAGCATTCTACCATTATACTGGTTTTCAAGGGAAAATTCAAATAGGACGGATAAAACTAATAAAATACAAAGCAGAAAATGCTTTTTTTTTTTAGGAAACATGATAAAATGATATCTGGAAGTTTATGCTTTTTTATACAAAAATATTAGCAGATACCAAAGGAGATTATATGAAAACATTGATTGTTATTCCTGCCCTAAATCCTCCACTTGATTTGATTCAATACATAGAAAAATTAAGGCAATCTGGGTTAGAAGATATTCTAATTGTAGATGATGGAAGTAGGTCAGAATGTGGTTATATTTTTGAACAACTAAGAGATAAACAAGGATGTCAGATATTAACCCATGCAAAAAATTTAGGAAAGGGTCGTGCCTTAAAAAATGCCTTTAACTATTTTCTGACAATGCCAAATGTAGAAGAATATAACGGGATTGTCACTGCTGATTCGGATGGACAACATAGGGTTGAAGATGTCTTATCTATGGTAGAGACAATTTCTAATTATCCTGACTCACTCATTTTAGGTTGTCGTGATTTTGATTCTGAAAATGTTCCACCAAAAAGTAAATTTGGGAATAAGCTTACAAAATTAGTATTTAAATTGCTTTATGGTCGAAAAATTACAGATACTCAGACTGGACTTCGAGGCTTTCCAAAGGCAATTTTACATGAAATGTTGGAGATTTCAGGTGAACGATTTGAGTATGAGACTAAAATGTTAATCCATACATTTGATAATTCAATTCCCATCAAAGAAATAAGGATTGAAACTATTTACTTTGATGGGAATGCTGAAACTCATTTCAATCCTATTAAAGATTCATTGAGAATTTATAAAGTAATCTTTGCATCATTCTTTAAATATTTGTTATCTTCTCTTTCTTCCTTTTTAGTTGATATTGGATTGTTTCAGTTGTTCCTTTGGCTTTCCCTATCTGTAGGAATTCATAGGGGGGCACCGTTGATTCTATTATCAACTATTTTGGCAAGAATAATTTCATCTTATCTTAATTTTACAATGAATAAGAATTTTGTCTTTGATGGTGAAAAAAGAATCTATAAAACGATTGTTAAATACTATAGCTTGGCTGCTTTCCAAATGTTGTTGTCTGCAGCAATGGTGACAGTTGTTTGGAATATGTTTTCTGGTTCTGAAACAGCTATTAAAATAGTAGTCGATACAATCTTATTTCTCGCCAGTTATCAAGTTCAAAGAAGGTGGGTGTTTAGAGAGAAGGAGTTACCATGCTAATTGTTTTTAGAATGCTCTTATTATTTTTATCAATTTTTGGATATTTCAGTTTTTTTAGATTAAAGACGAAAATAGAAGTTTCTTTTATTCCAGTTGTAGTTTTTTCAGGTATTGGGACAATCATCTTTCTTTCAGGTCTTTTGAATATATTGAAGCTGACCTCGATTGTTCTTTTTTGTATAGGAATCTTTCTGAATAAATATTCTCTTCATTTGATAACTGATAAAAAATATATTCAGCAATCCTTTTGTTTTTTTCTTGCTATGATATTCTTATTTATCCTTTTAAAAGATAATTTATGGATTCATTATGATAATTTTTCACATTGGGGGATAGTAGCTAAAGAAATTGTAACATATAATCAATTTCCTAATTTTCAATCTGACCTAATACAATTTCAAAGTTATGCGACAGGTAGTGCCAGCTTTATTTACTATATGTCAAAAATTACAGGTCTTCATTCTGAAGGATTTATGAGTGTTGCCCAATCTTGGCTAGTACTTAGTGCATGCTTTACATTTTTTGTATGGATTTCTAGAAATTCGAAAAAGTATAGTATCCCAGCCATAATGTTTATCATATTACTCTTTATAGTAAATATTCAGCCCTATGATTTACTTGTAGATACATTGTTGACATCATTAGCATTGGCTACTATCAACATAATTGTCTTTTATCAAAAGAGTTTACAAAAAATAACTTATCAGCTTAGTTTAATTTTCTTATTTTTGATATCTGTAAAAACAAGTGGTATATTTTTTGTGATTTCTGCACTATTTCTCATGATTTTCTATTCTTTTAGGATGAGAAAAGAATTACGGTTTCATATTTGGTTACAAACATTCTATGTAGTTGTTGGGATTGTCTTTGTAAACATTTTATGGAAAGCACATGTTTCTTATGTTTTTATTGCAGGGAATAAGTCAAAACATTCATTTAGTTTAGTGAGTTATAAGGAGAATTTATTAGATAAGGGAAAAAGCAAAATAATTGAGATAATGTTTCAATATGCTCAACGAATTTTTTCATTTGATAATATTATTTTAATTTTGCTTGTGCTAATAGGGGGAGTTTTAATCTATTGTATTTTAGCTAAAAAGAAAATATTGGGAATAGAGTTAGTCGTTTTTCCTAGTTTAACTTATATTATTTATCATCTTAATTTGTTAGCTATGTACATTGTATCAATGCCCTATGATGAAGCAAAAAATTTAGATAGTTTCAGTAGATATAATATGACAATTGTATTATTTGTTTTGGGGATTATGGTCATTTATTCTTTAAAATACTCAGTACAGCTTTCTAAATATTTTCTCTATATGCTTTCTATTATATTGATAGCTGTTGCTTTCACTAATAAAGAGGAATTTAATCAATTTATTACAAGTAAATTTACAGCAGATCGTTATAGAATAGAGGAAAGATTAAGAAGTGTATCCTATAAGAAAGGAATTCCTACAGTAGTTCAAATAAAAAGAAAATCACTATCTAAAGGATATTTATGGTTTCTGTTGCGTTATGACTTGCATACAACAGATGTTACTGTAGACTATCTTGATGAAGAAGTTTCGAATAATGGAGAAAGTGTTCAAGTATTAACTGTTGATTATTGATGAAATAGTAATAGTAATGGTTAGTCATGATAGTTTGACTGTCTAAGATGATTCAATTCCTTGAAAACTTTCCAAAATTTGGTATAATAGTACCACTCAAGGGAGTAGCTGGCAGAAACCTGTGATAGTGTCGTCATTCCGAATTTTATACTGAAAAGTATGTTTTCCGGCCCTATCTTAAACAGCGAGACTTGTTATGATTAACAGGTCTCTTTTTGTTTGTCGTGAAAAGATACGATGAGGAAAAGAGAGTCTGTTTAGCACACAATGTCAAGGAGGAGACACATGTCAAAAGAACAAAAACGCCAAGCGTTTTACACTCAAAGTCCTGAAGAGGTCTTGAAGGCTGTGGATGCGACCGAGCAAGGTTTGTCATCAAGCGAGGCAGAAAAACGCCTTGCTGAATTTGGCCACAATGAACTCGAAGAAGGCGAGAAACGATCAATCCTGGTCAAATTCATCGAGCAATTTAAGGATTTGATGATTATCATCCTAGTTGCGGCGGCCATCTTGTCAGTCGTGACTTCTGGTGGGGAAGATATTGCAGATGCTATTATTATCCTAGCTGTGGTTATCATTAATGCTGCCTTCGGTGTTTACCAAGAAGGAAAAGCAGAAGAAGCCATCGAAGCTCTCAAATCTATGTCAAGTCCAGCTGCACGTGTCCTTCGTGATGGCCACATGGCGGAGATTGATTCAAAAGAATTGGTTCCTGGAGATATCGTTGCCCTTGAAGCTGGTGATGTGGTACCAGCGGACCTACGTTTGCTAGAAGCCAATTCTCTCAAGATTGAAGAAGCTGCCTTGACAGGTGAGTCTGTTCCAGTCGAAAAAGACTTGACAGTCGAGCTTGCTGCAGATGCTGGAATTGGTGACCGTGTCAACATGGCCTTCCAAAACTCAAATGTGACTTATGGTCGTGGTCTTGGTGTTGTTGTCAATACAGGTATGTACACGGAAGTTGGTCATATCGCTGGCATGCTTCAAGATGCGGATGAGACAGACACACCACTTAAACAAAACTTAAACAACCTTTCTAAGGTCTTGACCTATGCTATCTTGGTTATTGCCCTTGTTACTTTTGTAGTGGGTGTCTTCATTCAAGGGAAAAATCCACTTGGTGAGTTGATGACCTCTGTTGCGCTTGCTGTTGCAGCCATCCCAGAAGGACTTCCTGCAATCGTAACTATCGTTCTTGCTCTTGGTACTCAAGTTTTGGCTAAACGAAACTCTATCGTTCGTAAGTTACCAGCAGTTGAAACACTTGGTTCAACAGAAATCATCGCTTCTGATAAGACTGGTACGCTGACTATGAACAAGATGACCGTCGAAAAAGTCTTCTACGATGCAGTTCTACATGACTCAGCTGATGACATTGAACTAGGTCTTGAAATGCCTCTTCTTCGTTCAGTTGTTTTGGCCAATGATACGAAAATCGATGTGGAAGGTAACTTGATTGGGGACCCAACTGAAACAGCCTTCATTCAGTACGCTTTGGACAAGGGTTACGATGTCAAAGGTTTCTTAGAAAAATATCCACGTGTGGCTGAGTTACCATTTGACTCAGATCGTAAGCTTATGTCAACCGTTCACCCACTTGCAGATGGTCGTTTCCTTGTAGCAGTTAAGGGTGCGCCAGACCAACTCTTGAAACGTTGTGTTCTTCGTGATAAGGCTGGGGATATTGCCCCAATTGATGAGAAGGTTACAAACCTCATTCATACAAACAACTCTGAAATGGCTCACCAAGCCTTGCGTGTCCTTGCAGGTGCTTATAAGATTATCGATAGCATTCCAGAAAATCTCACTTCTGAGGAGCTTGAAAATGATTTAATCTTCACTGGTTTGATTGGAATGATTGACCCTGAACGTCCTGAAGCTGCTGAAGCTGTTCGAGTGGCTAAAGAAGCTGGCATCCGTCCAATCATGATCACAGGTGACCATCAAGACACAGCAGAAGCTATTGCCAAACGTTTGGGTATCATTGACGCAAATGATACAGAAGGTCACGTTTTAACTGGTGCTGAGCTCAACGAACTATCTGATGAAGACTTTGAAAAAGTGGTAGGTCAATACTCTGTCTACGCGCGCGTGTCTCCAGAACACAAGGTTCGTATCGTCAAGGCATGGCAAAAACAAGGTAAGGTTGTTGCCATGACAGGGGACGGGGTCAATGACGCACCAGCTCTGAAAACAGCAGATATCGGTATCGGTATGGGGATTACTGGTACAGAAGTTTCTAAGGGAGCTTCTGATATGATTCTTGCGGATGATAACTTTGCGACTATCATCGTTGCAGTTGAAGAAGGACGTAAGGTCTTCTCAAACATTCAAAAGACTATTCAGTACCTACTTTCTGCCAATACTGCTGAAGTATTAACTATCTTCCTATCAACCTTGTTTGGTTGGGATGTCTTGCAGCCAGTTCATCTTTTGTGGATCAACTTGGTAACGGATACCTTCCCAGCTATCGCTCTAGGAGTTGAACCTGCTGAGCCTGGTGTCATGACCCATAAACCACGTGGACGCAAGGCAAGCTTCTTCTCAGGTGGTGTTTTGAGTTCTATCATCTATCAAGGTGTACTCCAAGCAGCTATTGTTATGAGTGTTTATGGTCTTGCTCTTCTTTACCCAGTGCATGTGGGTGACAATCATGCCATTCATGCGGATGCCCTTACTATGGCCTTTGCAACTCTTGGTTTGATTCAGCTCTTCCATGCCTACAATGTCAAATCTGTCTACCAATCAATCTTGACAGTTGGCCCATTCAAGTCTAAGACCTTTAACTGGTCCATCTTGGTATCCTTCATCCTTCTTATGGCAACAATCGTCGTAGAACCGCTTGAAGGAATCTTCCACGTAACCAAACTGGACTTGTCACAATGGGGAATCGTTATGGGCGGAAGCTTTTCAATGATTATCATTGTCGAAATCGTTAAGTTTATCCAACGCAAACTTGGTTTTGACAAGAATGCGATTTAAAAAGAAAAAGTCATCTTCGGATGGCTTTTTTTAATAACTTTAAAAAGGTTATATAAAACTTTAAATAGGGGATGTTAAAAGTAAAGTCGCTTACTAAAATATTAGATATAAGAATAGCAAAGAATGACTTGGGAGGAAATCATGGGTAATAAAAAATGTATTTACTCTATTCGTAAATTGAGTTTGGGTGTTGCTTCTATTGTTGTGGCTTGCGGTTTAAGCTTTTTAGCTTGCCCTGTTTCAAGTGTCTCTGCGGCTGAAACTCCTACAACTAGTATTATCCCAGAAACAGAGAAAAGCTCTAGTGAAACTATAGATAAGGACAAGCTTGTTGTAAGTTCGGAAAAAGAAGCTGTTATTTCAGCAGAGCAGCATTTTGATGAAAAACATTTAGATACTCCTAAAGTGACTGAAAAAGAATCTCGTGTTGAATTTTCTTATGTTGATGAATCCACAGGGAAAAAACTTTTTTCAGATGAGCGTACTGGTAAGGTTGGAGAGGATCTTCACTACGATACAAGAAAGAAAATTAGTGAATTCAAAAGGAATGGCTATGTATTGGTTGAAGACGGCTATTTGAAAACAGATGAATCGAAGAAACTGTTTCAAGATGATAAGACTCCGCAAACGTATACTATTAAATTAACTCCAAAACATGAAGTGGTTAGCTTACAAAACCAGACCAATCCTAAGTCAAATGAAGAGGTGGAAGCTGGTGTTGTTGATAGTCCTAAGTGGCCTGCAGATGCTGAAAAGATCAGAACCAATCAAGAGCAGCCTTTAGAAAGAACGGTTCAAAGAACCATTAAATATAAATATAAGAATAATGGTAAAGAAGCCTTTGCTGAGAAAAAACAAAGTATTTCCTTTGAGCGCTATGCGACTGTTAATCTGGTTACTAAGGAAATTTCTTATTCTAATTGGAAAATAAAACATGAGCATAAAAATAATCAAACAGCCAAGATTAGCTATGTGGATATCAGTGAAAACAAGCTACTGAAGGAAGATACAGTTACTGGGGAGTCTGCTTATCCTATTGAATACAGTACGTTAAAAACGATTAGTGACTACAAGCGACAAGGGTACGATCTGGTTTCAAGTGACTATGATCGAGGTTTACAATATTTTGACGAAGATAGTAAGACTGATCAAATATTTAAGGTTTCCTTAACCCCTCGCCTAGAATTTATTTATCCTGAAGATACCATTCCAACTGCTCATAAAAAAGTTGATGAGGATGTTCAAGATTCGCCTTTATGGCCTGCTAGAGTTTCTAAAATCGTCAATAAAAAATCTATTGACCGAAACATTGCCTATCGAGATTTTGTGACACATGATAAGGTGGTTGCAGATCGAAATGATCAAGTTGATTTCAAACGCGTTGCCAAGGTTGATTTTGTAAGAGGAGACCTTTATTATCGTGATTGGACGAGTGATCAACCAAATCTACCTAAAGTAGCGACACCACTGGTAAAAGGTTTAGTGGCAGATAAAGAAGGAATTGCAGAAAAAACAGTGGCGGTAACAGATTCTACAATCAAGGAAACTGTCTACTACAAACACCTAGGAAAATGGATAGCTATTTCTCCAACTGCAAATGAGAATCTGGCTTCGATTCAATATCCCAATGACCAAGATGGGAACCCAGCTAAAGCAGGTCTTGCTAGCAATCCAGGTTTAGGGACAATTCCTTATCTTAAAGGCTATAAGGCTGTGACATCAGCTACTGATTTGGTGTTGAAGGATTCTTCTCATCCAGAATTGGGTTACTTATTACCTGAAGTACCAGAAGATTTTACAAAAGACACAATAATCAATTATCTACCTGTGAAAGTTACTGATCCTGAACCACCAAGAGGTGAGCAACCTAAGACGCCAGAAACTCCAACTTCAGAGAAACCAGAAGTTCCAGCTGTTGATCAACCTAGGGTGCCCGAAAAGCCAACGCCTGAGGAACCTAAGCAACCGGAAGTGACGACTACTGAGCAACCTAAGATTCCTAAAATTCCAGCACCAAAAGATCCTAACCGACCAGAAGTTCCAACTGTAGATAAACCTAAGCTTCCTGAAAAACCAGCGCCTGAGGAACCCAAACAACCAGAAGCTCCAACAACAAGGAAAAGACAGGAAGCTAGTAAACTACCAGAGACAGCTAGTCATGATTCTATTTTACTAGTAGTCGGATTCTTATCAGCCCTATCTGGCGTCCTATTGTTTAAAGGTAAAAAAGATTAAGAGTAGCAAAAAAAGTCATCTTCGGATGGCTTTTTGCTACAGTTGAGGGAAAGGGCTTGCAGTTATCGGCTTTTGTGCTATAATTGCTGTAATATAGTAAAAAGGAAGAGGAGTGTGAGGAAGTGGAAAAGAAAATTGTGAAGGATATTTTGTTTTTATCTCAAGTCTCTCAGCCGGCAAGTCAGGAAGACCTGTATCTTGCCAGAGATTTACAGGATACACTCTTAGCAAATCGTGAGACCTGTGTCGGTCTGGCTGCCAATATGATTGGGGTGCAGAAGCGCGTGATTATCTTTAATCTTGGTTTGGTTCCCATGGTCATGTTCAATCCAGTTCTCCTGTCCTTTGAAGGACCTTATGAGACAGAAGAAGGCTGTTTATCCTTGACGGGTGTGAGACCGACTAGTCGTTATGAAACCATAAGGGTTGCCTATCGTGACAGCAAGTGGCAAGAACAGATCATTACTTTGACAGGTTTCCCAGCCCAGATTTGCCAGCATGAACTGGATCACTTGGAAGGACGAATCATTTAGGAGGAAAGCAAATGAAACGGATAATCTTTGAACTTATTTTTATCGCAACGACCTGGTATATCTTTTTACCGCCCCTTAACCTGACCAGCTGGGAATTTCTCTTTTTCATCTGTGGGCATTTGTTAGTTGTGGCAATCTTATTTGGCTGTGGCAAGGGAATCAATCTGGTCAAAACGGTTCATGTGCGCCACGGCAAGGCGGAAGCTGCTTTAAATCTTGAGGGCTTCAAAATCAACCGGTTAGGGAAAATTCTTGTAGCTTCTATTGGAGGAATTTTGCTCTTGGCAGGTTTGGTTTCCTTGGTGACTTCTAGCATTTTCCAGGCTAAAAATTATGCCAATGTAGTCACGGTTACGGAAAAAGAGTTTACTGAATTTCCTAAGAGTGACACCAGTAAGGTTCCTATTCTAGATAGAAGTACTGCTGAAAAAATTGGGGACCGCTACTTGGGTTCCCTAACGGATAAGGTATCGCAGTACGTGGCGGCAGATACCTATACTCAACTAACGATTGATGGAAAACCTTATCGGGTTACGCCACTAGAATACGCAGATCCTATCAAATGGTTTAACAATCAGGCCAAGGGAATCGGTGAGTATATTAAGGTGGACATGGTAACAGGAAATGCGGATTTGGTGGACTTGAAGACACCAATCAAATATTCAGACTCGGAGTATTTTAACCGTGATGTCAAACGTCACCTGCGCTTTAAGTATCCAACCAAAATCTTCAAAACTCCATCTTTCGAGGTGGACGATGAGGGCAATCCTTTCTACGTGGCGACGGTTTACCAAAAGCAGTTTGGACTTGCGGTTCCTCGTCCTGTTTCAGTCATTATCTTAGATGCTACAAATGGAGAAACCAAGGAATACAGCTTATCAGATGTTCCAGAATGGGTAGACAGGGTTTATCCAGCTGAGGAAACGATTGAGCAAATCAACTATAACGGCAAGTACAAGGACGGTTTCTGGAATGCCATGATTTCCAAGAAAAATGTGACCCAGACTACCAAGGGTTATAATTACTTGTCTATCGGAAATGACATTTATCTCTACACAGGTGTGACGTCGGCTAATGCAGATGAAAGTAATCTTGGTTTCATCCTTGAAAATATGCGAACAGGAGAAATCACCAAGTACAGCTTGGCTTCAGCAACCGAAGAATCGGCCCGTGAATCAGCCGAAGGTGCTGTTCAGGAGAAATCCTACAAGGCAACCTTCCCAATCCTAATCAACCTCAATGATAAACCTCTGTACATTATGGGCTTGAAGGACAATGCTGGCCTGGTTAAAGAGTACGCTTTGGTAGACGCAGTCGAGTACCAAAATGTTATCGTAGCCACGACAGTGGAAGAGCTGCTCAGCAAGTATGCCAATAAAAACGACCTTGAGATTGATAATGCAACAACAGAAAGCATCAAGGGTGTGGTAGCAGACCTCAAATCAGCTGTTATCAAGGGTGATACCGTCTACTTCTTTAAAGTTGATGGCAAGATTTACAAGGTCAAGGCCTCAGTATCAGATGATCTTCCTTACCTTGAAAATGGTAAAACCTTCGAAGGTCAAGTAGGAAAAGACAATTATCTCAAGACCTTTAAAGTGCAGTAAAAAAGGTTTATTTAAGAAATATATGTTATAATAAGGTAAATTAATACTAATGGAGGACAAAGAAATGGGTTTTTATGTGATGGTTGCTTCAATGCTACTTGGTCTGCTCGCTTTGAAGATAGGTTTTTCTCAGTTCAAGGAGAAAAAAGATAAATTCTTATCTATCTTAACAAGTTTAGCTGGCATAGCCCTTGTTCTCGTGGCTGTCTGGTTAGGATGGCCCAAATAAACAGAGAAACCTCGGTCAAACCGAGGTTTTTCAGATGAATTTCTTGGTAGTAGCTAAAAAATATGCTACACTATCAATATGAAAATTTTAATCCCAACAGCAAAAGAAATGAACACAGATTTGCCAAGTATTGAAGCTGCTCCTTTAAAACCAGAAAGTCAGGCAGTGCTTGATGCCTTGGCACACTATTCTGCTAGTCAATTGGAGAGTTTTTACAAGGTATCAGCTGAGAAGGCAGCGGAAGAATTTCAAAATATTCAGGCTTTAAAAAACCGAACTGCTCAACACTACCCAGCTCTGAAACTTTTTGATGGGCTCATGTATCGCCACATCAAGCGAGATAAATTGACCGAGGCAGAACAAGTCTATCTTGAAAATCATGTCTTTATTACTTCGGCTTTGTACGGTGTTGTTCCAGCCTTGTTACCTATGGCACCTCACCGTTTGGACTTTTTGATGAAGTTAAAAGTTGCTGGTAAGACTTTGAAGAGCCATTGGAAATCAGATTATGATGAGGCCATGAATGGTGAAGACCTAATTTTCTCCCTCTTGTCATCCGAGTTTGAGACTGTTTTTTCTAAAGAAATCAGAGAAAAGATGGTAACCTTCAAATTCATGGAGGATAAAGGTGGTCAGCTGAAGATTCATTCAACCATTTCAAAGAAAGCGCGTGGTGCTTTCTTGACAGCCCTGATAGAAAATCAAGTACAGACGGTTGAGGAAGCTCGTCGCTTAAGATTTGCAGGATTTAACTACCGAGAAGATTTGTCACAGCCACAGGAATTGGTTTTTGTTAGGGAAGTATGAAAAGATATTTTGTATTTGACAATATGTATCATCAGTTATTTTAATTTATAAATGAGAAAAAAGCGAACAAGCTAGACTTCTGAGTGTCAGAAAAGTAGTCTTGTTCGCTTTTATTATGTTAGTTACTTGATAGCATTGACCAAGTCTTGAGCTTGTTTTTCAAGTGAGTTTAGGACTGTTTCTTCAAGAACCAATGTTCCGTCTGCCCAAGCAGAGTCGTTGACACGTGCAGCAGTGAAATCACCAATGACTTGTGTACGGATAAATGGCAAGAGATCTTTGTAAATAGCGAAGAGTTGATCGTGACCTGCATTGGCTACAGATGATACGGTGACAAACTTGTCTTGAAGGGCAGAAGCACCACGTGTATCAGACAAGTCAAGGGCACGAGATAGCCAGTCAAGCAAGTTTTTCACTGTACCAGGGATAGAGAAGTTGTAGACTGGAGAGAAAATCCAGATGGCATCCGCAGCCAGAACCGCTTCACGAGCAGCCGCTACAGCTGGATGAGTTGGAACTTCCAAATCTTGGCTAAAGAGAGGAAGGGATGAATAATCGAGGTAGCTAACTTCCGCTTTTCCAGCAAGTGCTTTCTCAGCTTCGAGGGCCATTTGGTGGTTGAAAGAACCTTGGCGTAGTGATCCGACGATAAATAATACTTTTTTAGACATGATGTGTCTCCTTTTTCTTAAATTTTCGAGAACTCTCTCGTTGTTATGAAATATATTACAACAAAACAAAAGGACTTGCAAGAAATTTGCTCAAAGATAAGTAAAACTATAAAACTGCAGGAATTCAAGTCACTTGCGACTGGAATGCATTTGATTTTCGAAGAGTATTCCTATATTCTCTTGTAATATGATGACATAAGTGCTAAAATAAACAAGAAAACTCGCAATAGAAACCGTAGAACAGCTATTTTCCGGTATCATTTCATAAATCATTAAAGGAACAATAATGGCATTGAAGAATGCTTCTAAAAAGGGGTGGAGATCATGTAAGACACAGATTAACAAGTGACGGACAAAAGAAATAATAATACACTTGTTAAAGGAGAAAAGATGTTAATAAGAAATTATCGGAAAAATATTGGCCTGATGGCTGGAGTTGAGTTTTTTGCATTTTTAGGGATTACCAGTTTTTGGATTCTCTTTCTCAGTCAAAACGGAATGTCTCTTTGGCAGATTGGACTTCTGGAAAGTATTTTTCATACGACCAGTCTTCTCTGTGAAATTCCATCTGGTATGTTAGCTGACCGTTATTCCTATAAGACCAATCTTTATTTAAGTCGAATAGCAGGAATTGTGTCTTCTATTCTTATGTTGGCTGGGCAGGGAAATTTTTGGATTTATGCCCTAGCTATGGCGGTGAGTGCCTTGTCTTATAATTTTGATTCAGGAACAAGCGCAGCAATGGTCTATCACTCGGCTGTAGAGGCTGGACTAAAAGAACGCTATCTATCCATTTCAAGTTTCCTATCAGGAGTAGCAGAAGGAACTCGGTCTTTGGGGACAGTTTTGGCGGGATTTTTTGTCCATGGTCAATTGCACCTGACCTACTATATCATGATTGCCACTTCTATCATAGTTCTTTTCCTGATTTGGATGTTGAAAGAACCCAGTGTCAAGCTAGAAAAAGCTGATAGTGTGACCATGAAACAGATTATTTGGACTGTTAAGGAAGAGTTGAAGCGAAATCCCATGCTCTTCAACTGGATGATTTTGTCTCAGATTGTCGGAACACTCATGTGCATGTTTTATTTTTACTATCAAAATCAGTTACCAGATTTAAGTGGTTGGCAAATTTCAGCAGTTATGCTACTTGGTAGTCTCTTAAATATCGTTGCAGTCTATCTAGCGAGTAAGATTGGCAAGAACTATGCTGCCTTGAAGCTTTTCCCTATCCTCGTCCTTCTGACTGGAGTCACCTATATGCTGTCCTACTTTGGAACACCCCTAATCTATATTTTGATTTATTTGATTAGTAATGCTCTATATGCTCTTTTTCAGCCGATTTTTGACAATGATTTGCAAGAGCGGCTCCCAAGCGAAGTAAGGGCAACCATGCTGAGTGTATACTCTATGATGTTTAGTCTGAGTATGATTGTCTTCTTTCCACTGACAGGGTGGTTGATTGACCATTTAGGATTTGTAGTAACATTTCTTTATCTAGGCTTCTTTTTAGTCATGATTAGTCTTCTACTGCCTGTCTTTTTAGGAGAAATGGCTAAAAGAATGGATGATAAAGTGATTCTATAAAGTAAAGAACTTACGAAAACTTGAGTGTCAAGCTCAGGTTTTTTAATAGGTTGATTTTGGAGCTGTCTTTACTTTTCCTGCTCGGTTTTAACTAAGAAAAATCGGTTTGCTTTGAAGGGAGAAATAGAATTGGTTGCTTATACTCAATGAAAATCAAAGAGCAAACTAGGAAGCTAGCCGAAGACAGTACTTGAGTACGGCAAGGCGACGCTGACAAAGTTTGAATTGGATTTTCGAAGAGTATTCTTGCATTCACTTGTAATAAAGCCTAATAGATGGTAAAATAGACGAGTGAAAAAAAGACAAAATAAAGCAAAAAATAATCTACTGTGGCAGTATGGTCTAGGGATGACGATTTTGTTTGTGGTTATCAGCGCTTCCTTTCTGTATCTGGTGTTTCTGAGTATGAAACCCTATCAAACAGCTAAAAGTGAAGGAGAAAAATTAGCTCAGCAGTATGCAGGATTAGAGCAGGCTGATCAGGTTGACTTATACAATGGCTTGGAATCCTATTATAGCGTTCTTGGTCGTAATAAAAAACAAGAAGCACTTGCTGTCCTGATTGGGAAAGATGACCATAAGATTTACGTTTATCAGCTAAATCAAGGTGTTTCACAAGAAAAAGCAGAAGCGGTTTCTAAGGAAAAAGGAGCTGGCGAGATTGACAAGATTACTTTTGGTCGTTATCAAGACAAGCCAATCTGGGAAGTCAGGTCAGGCTCTAATTTTTATCTAGTAGATTTTGAAACAGGAGCATTGGTCAATAAGGAGGGCCTATGAAACTATCCAACCGTGTTTTAGAAATGGAAGAAAGTGTGACTCTGGCTAGTGATGCAAGAGCAAAGAAGTTAAAGGCTGAAGGAAAAGATGTACTTTTCTTAACTTTAGGTCAGCCCGATTTCCATACTCCCAAAAATATTCAAGATGCAGCTGTTGCAGCCATTCGAGATGGACGTGCTTCTTTCTATACGGTAGCTTCAGGTTTGCCTGAGTTAAAAGCAGCAGTTAATACCTATTTTGAGCGTTATTATGGTTATTCCGTAGCGGCCAACGAAGTCACATTTGCTACCGGTGCTAAGTTCTCACTCTATACTTTCTTTATGGCTGTGGTCAATCCAGGTGATGAAGTCATCATCCCAACCCCATATTGGGTCAGCTATGGAGATCAGGTCAAGATGGCAGAAGGTGTGCCAGTCTTTGTTCCTGCTAAGGAAGACAATCACTTTAAGGTGACCGTAGAGCAGTTGGAAGCAGCTCGCACAGACAAAACCAAGGTTTTGGTGCTAAATTCGCCATCTAATCCTACAGGTATGATTTACACTCGCGAGGAACTCTTGGCTATCGGAAATTGGGCTGTTGAACATGACATTCTCATCCTAGCAGATGATATTTATGGTCGTTTGGTCTATAACGGGAATGAGTTCGTACCAATCTCTAGTCTATCAGAAGTCATTCGCAAGCAAACCATTGTCATTAACGGTGTATCAAAAGCTTATGCTATGACAGGTTGGCGGGTAGGTTATGCAGTGGGTGATCCAGAAATCATTGCTGCTATGAGCAAATTGACAGGTCAAACAACTTCTAACCTAACTGCTGTTTCACAATATGCAACTATCGAAGCCCTAACTGGACCGCAAGATTCTGTGGAAGTTATGCGTCAAGCATTTGAAGAACGTCTCAATACCATCTATCCACTCTTGTGTGAAGTCCCTGGTTTTGAAGTTGTCAAACCACAAGGAGCCTTTTATCTCTTTCCAAATGTCAAAAAAGCAATGGAGATGAAAGGTTATAGAGATGTAACAGCATTTACAACGGCTATTCTTGAAGAAGTTGGTCTGGCCTTGATTACAGGAGCAGGCTTTGGAGCGCCAGAAAATGTGCGTCTCAGCTATGCGACAGACCTAGATACGCTTAAAGAAGCAGTTAAACGCTTGAAAGCATTTATGGAAAAATAAAAGAAAAAGAAAAGGAAAAATAATGACAAAACGTGTAACGATTATTGATGTAAAAGACTATGTTGGTCAGGAAGTGACGATTGGCGCTTGGGTTGCCAACAAATCAGGAAAAGGGAAAATCGCCTTCTTGCAATTGCGTGATGGAACTGCCTTCTTCCAAGGTGTGGCCTTTAAACCAAACTTTGTCGAAAAATTTGGTGAAGAAGTAGGACTTGAAAAGTTTGATGTTATCAAACGTTTGAGCCAAGAAACCTCTGTTTATGTGACAGGAATTGTCAAAGAAGACGAACGCTCTAAGTTCGGCTATGAGTTGGATATTACAGACATTGAAGTGATCGGTGAATCTCAAGACTACCCAATCACACCAAAAGAACATGGAACAGACTTTTTGATGGATAACCGTCACTTGTGGCTTCGTTCTCGTAAGCAAGTAGCGGTCATGCAAATTCGTAACGCGATCATCTATGCAACTTATGAGTTCTTCGACAAGAACGGCTTCATGAAGTTTGATAGCCCAATCCTTTCAGGAAATGCGGCAGAAGATTCAACAGAACTCTTTGAAACAGACTACTTTGGAACGCCAGCCTACTTGAGCCAATCAGGTCAGCTTTACCTAGAGGCAGGTGCTATGGCTCTTGGTCGTGTCTTTGACTTTGGTCCAGTATTCCGTGCTGAAAAATCAAAAACACGCCGTCACTTGACTGAGTTCTGGATGATGGATGCTGAGTACTCATATTTGACACACGATGAGTCACTTGACTTGCAAGAAGCTTATGTGAAAGCTCTTCTACAAGGTGTTCTTGACCGTGCGCCTCAAGCCTTGGAAACCTTGGAACGTGATACAGAACTCTTGAAACGCTACATTGCAGAGCCATTCAAACGCATCACTTACGATCAAGCCATTGACCTCTTGCAAGAGCATGAAAATGATGAAGATGCTGACTACGAGCATCTTGAGCATGGCGATGACTTTGGTTCACCACACGAAACGTGGATTTCAAACCACTTTGGTGTACCAACATTTGTCATGAACTACCCAGCGGCTATCAAGGCTTTCTACATGAAACCAGTTCCTGGAAATCCAGAGCGCGTGCTCTGTGCAGACTTGCTTGCTCCAGAAGGATACGGAGAAATCATCGGTGGATCTATGCGTGAGGAAGACTACGATGCTCTTGTAGCCAAGATGGATGAACTTGGTATGGATCGTACAGAGTATGAATTCTACCTTGACCTTCGTAAATACGGTACAGTTCCACACGGTGGATTTGGTATCGGTATCGAACGAATGGTAACTTTTGCAGCAGGAACAAAACACATTCGTGAAGCTATTCCATTTCCACGTATGTTGCATCGTATCAAACCATAAGAACAGGAAAACGCCCATGTGGCGTTTTTTTGGCTCTTTGTCAACTATTGAGAGCTAAACTCTCTAATTTGAATAGTTCCTTATTAAACGTCCTGAGTTTTTTTATTACTAGATATAGTACCCGTGAGATGTGAATCAAATTGTATTCAATCAAAATCAAAAAGCGAAACAGAAAACGAGTATCAAAATGATTAAAACACTGTTTTGAGATTGTAGATAAGATTGGTAAGCTAGGCTTTTTGACTTCTGAGTAGTATCAGTTGACATAAATAGATATGCGTGCTACAATTAATATAACGATTGAAAAAATGAGAGTCAAAGTGATTGTTTAAGAGAGTGAATCTTTTGGAATGACTTTGACTTCATTTTATTGATGAATAATGACAAGCGAGGAGTAATCATGCATTCAAGAATGGAAAAATATCATGGACAAAAAGTTCAACGTTTTTCAATCCGTAAGTATAGTTTTGGAGCGGCATCGGTAGCGATTGCAGCGTTTATGATGTTTGGAGGAGCAGCGACTGTTCAGGCTCACGAGCAAGGTCCATCAGCTACAGCGACGAGCGAACAAGCAAGTCCTGATGCTGGAAATCGAGCAGATTCAAGCAAGCCTGTAGCTTCAACTGAAATTTCTACATCAACTGTGGCGACACCAACAACTGAGCAACCAACAGCACCAGCTGTAGAACAACCAGCGTCTGATGTAGAGCAACCAGCAACATCAGTAACGGTAACAAAGGTTGATACAAGCAAATTGGAAGCAGCTATTACTCGTATGGAGACAGCCCTTGGCAAAGCAGGAGTATCTGAAAAGACTGCCGCAACCATCGAAAATGCTAAAGCAGAACTAGCTAAGGCTCAAACTTTCTTATCAAATGAAAAAGCAACACAAGCAGAAGTAGATAAAGCTACTCGAGAATTAAAAAACAAAGCTTTCGTTATTGAAAGTATGCCAAAAGCAACTCCTAAGGAAGCAGATAAACCTACAGAAGATAAAGTAAACAATAATCAAGACTCACGTAATGGACAAGTGATTCCTGGTAATGGGGGAAGCGGGTTTAGAGAGGCTGCCGGGACAACGAGTGGGACAAATTATCGTGAAAAAATAACTGCACTAAATACTGAACTTACTTCTGAGATTGAAAAGGTAAAGGTTGAAATTACTAAAGAAGAATCCCTTGGTGAAGGAAAGAAAAATAAAGAAAAGTTAGATATTTTAAATGCAATAGTAAAAAAAGCTGAAGAAGTAAAACAAAATGCAATTAAAGCATCAACGGATAGTAGTGCAAATGAACAAACTTTACAAGCTGAATGGACAAAAATTAAACAAGAAAAAGACAAATTAGGCTATTATGTAAATCGTTCAGAAAATTGGGGAGCTCCAATTAATAATAATAAAGCAGGCTATGGAAATAACCCTGTAAATGGAGTTTTTGAAAATTTAAAAAATGGTTTTGGAGAAATGGATTTTACAGGGGCTTCTGTAGAATCAAAAAGTAAAACGATAGAAGATCAAGTAAACAATTTACAAAGTGGTACACATTACGGTAAGGTAACTTATCATTGGAAAACAAAGAAAATAACAGCTACAGATGCAGAAAGTGGAATGTTGAATGGTTGGAAAATTGGAGGAACAAAAGATTATATTCATGCAGTTCGACCAGAGGAACCAACAGATTATACATTAGGTGCAGAAAGAACTGAAAGACCTAAAAATGCTAAAGCATATGATAATAATGGAAAAATAACAACTACAACAGCTACACAAGAACAACCAAATGCTAGTGGTAAGTTTTTAGGAGGATTACCAACTCTAGACGGAATGAAGAATCCTGATAAGGGTAGTGTAGCTAATAGAGATTACTATTTAGAATTAGGTAGCAAAGGAGTAACTTTATCCAAAGAATATGATGTCAATCCGAATTCTCAATTATTCTTTAATTTGGTTCATAATGGGGCATATGGAAAGGCAGCTTTGTCTAACGGAGGAGAAGAAGTTAAAGTTGAAGTAACAGATGCTTATACTGGTAAAAAAATTGCATCAGTTCCAATGAAAAATGGGCAGGCTCCAGACACAGCAACAAACAGACCTGCATCATCTGGATATGGAACTCCTGCAGATGGTTGGAATAATCTATCAAGACTTTTTGCGATTCCAGAGGGAACTAGTAGAGTAAAAATTACGATTACAGCAAATGATGATGGACAGTTTAAAGGTGTAGAGGACGGATTCTTAATTGGTGGAGTTGGTGTTGCTACTGGACCAGGCATGCAGTTAACAAGTAATGTTACAAGTAATGGTAAAACTGGTGAGCATGGTTATTCTAAAGATAAATTATATAAACGTTCACAAGAAGGGAAACTAAATCTTGAACTTAAAAATGTAGGTGGAATGGAAAATACATTCCCTTATGGTGGAACGTTTAATATTAAAGTGAAAGTTCCAGAAGGCGTTGAATTAGGAACAGTAAGTAAAACGAACTATGAAAAATTGGATTTATCTAAAGCAAGTGGAGAAAGCATTTGGACAGATCAAGGTTATCTAACGAATGTTCGTTATGATGCGGCAACTCGTACATTAAGTATGAACTTAAATGCTGTTCAATATGGTAAAAATAACTTACAAGCGACTGGCAAAACATCACGTAAATTTTCAATTCCATTTATTACAAAAGATGACTATGTGGGAGATGCTACGTTTGAAGTATCAGGTACTGGTGGATTCGGAGGAGTTGATGCTGAAGGGAATTCTCTGTATAGCTGGAAGATAAATGGAGCTGGTGGTATGTACAGTACCGAGGAAAATTATAATTCTAACGGCTTAAGATGGTCAGACAATCCAGATTACTACTATAATAGAACCATATATATTGATGCACGAAAACCTAAAGCGCCTACTGTAGAAGAAATTCATACGGATAGAATTGTTGGTGATAAAAAAGACAATAATCAGGAAAAATATTTATTGGTTTCTACGGGTGATACCGTTGGATCTCTTACACCAACAGAAGATCAAATTAAAGAAAATATTTTACGAGTTGCAAAAAATAATGGTGTAACATTAAGCGAGAATGATTTGAGTGAAAAAGTTGCAGAGATTAAAAAGAATTTTGAGTTAGAAAACGAAGTAGGTAAAATTATTAAAATTACTCTGTCTAAAGATCAAATTATTAAACTCGAAAAGAAAGATGATGGTTGGTATCGTGGAGATAATAAATTAGAAGTTATCGATGGAAAGCTTAAAGTTAATTTAGGAGATGATATTAACTTACACGGACTTGCAGGGATTGATAAAATTGCTGTAACAGCGACATCTCCAGTTGGTAACGATTCTGATGTGGCGAATAGTAATATTGTAAATGATGCTCCAACAGTAGCTGTCACAAAAAATGAACTTTACGTTTATAAAACAAAAGAAGTTGATAAATGGAATAATGAAAAAGTTCTAGAAAAAGCTACACCATCAGCAACAGACCTTGAAGATGATCGTGATGGTGTTGAGTCAACTAAACCAACAGTCGCAGTAAGTGATGCAGGTAATCTAGATACAACGAAAGTTGGAAATTACACTGTCAAAGTTCAATCTACAGATAGTGAAGGGAAAAAATCTCTAGAAACAACTGTTACCGTTCATGTCTTAGACCTAATTAAAGTAGACCCAACAGTAACAACTGATCCAACAGACCCAAGTACAACATCTCCAGTATCTCCAAAAGCACCAGATACACCTGTGAAGCCTGGAGATGAAAATCTCGGTAAATATCCAGCAGGATTGACACGTGAAGATTTAGTCAAAGAAGTAACACGTACCATTAAGTATCTAAAAGAAGAAGATGCAAATAAAGATGATGCAACTCCTTTATATTCTGAAAAAGTACAAAAAGTAACTTACAAACGTACAGCGACTGTTAACCCTGAAACAAAAGAAGTCACTTATTCTGATTGGGAAGTTTACAATGAAGCGGATAAATTAACAGATGCTACAGCAGATGGAACAAAAGGTAAATTCAATGCTGTTGAATCACCAGTAGTAGACAACTACTTACTAGTAAATGCGACTGATAAAACAGTAGCTGAAAAAGAAGCTCCAGTTCCTGCACAAGATGGAACAGTTACTCCAGAAGTAACAAAAGTTCTTTATAAAGAGATTGGATCATTTGTGCCAAACTATCCAGAAGGTAAGAAACCGAATGGTGCTCAAGATAAAATACCTTATCCAAATAACCCGACTGATCCAACAGTTCCAGGAGACTTTAGTACTGTAACAATTCCATACGTTCCAGGCTATACTCCAGTTTATAATGGAAAAGAATTGACATCGAAAAATCCTAATGATCCATCTCAAGGTTATAAAGTGCCAGATGGATTTTCTCCAACAGATAAATTCGGAGAATCACCAATTACGTATACACCTTCTACTCAAACAGCTAAAGTAGTCATTGAGAAGAAAGTTGATGGAGCGGCAAATGAAGTGGTTTCTAGTGTTGATTTAACAGGTAAATTTGGTTCAGAATTACCAACAAGTACAGATGTTGAAAACAAAATCAAAGAACTGAAGAACCAAGGTTATGAAGTAGAGAGTGATGAATACAATATTCAAGATAATCATCACCCAACATTTGATGACAAGGAAGATATCAATGCACAAGATGGTACACCAGCACCTTCTCAAACATTCAAAATTGTTGTTAAACCAAGAATCGTTGAAGTACCTTCATCAACGCCTCATGAAAAAGATAGCCCAGTAGATCCAAATGGAGATACCCCAGAATTGAAATGGCCTGAGGGATTAAAAGAGTCTGATTTGAATACAACTGCTAAACGTGTGATTTCTTATGTGAAGAAAGATTCAGATACAGCACCTGAAGAAAAAGCTAAAGATTCTACAGAACAAACTGTAACATTTACAAGAAAAGCAACAGTAAATCTTGTTACTAAAGAAGTAACTTATACAGATTGGGAAAGTACAAATAAAACATGGGATAAAGTTGGAGTAGATGTTTTACCAGGATATATTGCAGATAAAAAAGAAATTCCAGCGAAAGAAGCAGTAACCCCTGCAAAAGATACAAAAGTAATTCCTGATGAAACGGATAAGGTTACTTATACGAAGATTGGAAGCTGGATTCCAGTTGATCCAACAACAGGTAAGGATGGAGATCCAATTCCATTCCCTAATGATCCAAAAGATCCAACCAAGACTGGTGAAATTACACAAATTATTCCTCATAAAGATGGATATACTCCAAAAGATGGAAATGGAACACCATTAGAACCGGTAAATCCTGCAAATCCAGAAGAAGGTTATAAACCACCAAAAATTACGGATCCAAAAGCTAACATCAAGATTACCTATGACAAAGATGATCAAAAAGCAAAAGTTAAATTTGTTTCAGTAAATCCAAAAACTCAAACAGAAACAGAGTTGACTGACCATGCTTTAACTCTAACTGGTAAATCAGGTGAAACAATTCCTGAAAGTGATGTACAAACTCATATCGATGTGTTGAAATCAATGGGATATGATATTATTGATAATCCATTTGATAAAGACCCAGTATTTGATACGAAGAAAGATACGAATGACAATATCACTCAAGAGTTTACGATTAAAGTTCAACCACGTGTATCCACTACAACAACGGTTTATGTAGTAGAAGGGGATAAGCCGTCTGCAGAAAAAGTAGGAGGAGCTGTAACACCTGGTAAGGACGGTAAAGTTACGAATCCTGATGTCAGCAATATTTCTACTGATGGAAAAGCAGGTCAAGAGATTAAAGTTCCAGTAACTGTAACTTATGGAGCAGATAAATTCAAACGTGATGAACCGGTTGAAGTGACTGTGAAAGTTCTTCCAAAACCAACACCAAAAGGTGTTACAGTCTTAAACGGTACATCTAACGAGAACTTAATTGATTCTATTCGAGCAAATGTCAATAAAGCAATTACTGGATTAACAAATGTTCCTGATGGTATAACTCCATTTGTAACAGATGATGCGATTGTTACTCCAAAAACGGATCAAAACGGTCAGCAAACTCCAGTGTCAGTAACTGTTAAATATAGAGATAAGGCTACTGGAAAAGTCATTGATGATGTATCTGTGAATGTGGATGTTCCTGTAAATGTAGTTGGTTCAACTCCAACCTCTAAAGTTGTCTTTGAAGGAGATGAATTAACTGCTAAGGATATCACTGATGCAGTCACTCCAGGGGAAAATGGAACGAAAGGTGAGCCTAAAGATTTAGCAAAAGATATTACAGCTAAGTCAGGTGTCAAAGAAGTGACTGTTCCAGTAACTTATACGGATCAAAATGGAGAAACTGTAACAGAGCCAGTAAAAGTTAAAGTAACAGTACTACCAAAACCAACACCAAAAGGAATTTTCGTTGCAAAAGATAGCGATAAAGATAAAGCAAAAGAAAAAGCTCTTGCCAAAGCGAAAGAAGCTATTGCAGACGGTGCTTTCAAAGGAAAACTTCCAGGAAATGTTACCAATGTAAGTATCGATGAGAATGTGGACAACCCAGATTTGTCAGATGATACGGATGTAACTGTTACTGTCAAGTACATTGTTGACGGGGAAGAAGAAATGACGGTTGTTAAAGTCCCTGTAACTGTTGTAGAGGGTGTTCCACAAATTGTGCCAGTGGATGAAAATAATAAACAACCAAATCCAGAAAACAGTATTGATAAAACAGAATATCCAGATGGTTCAACATTTGAATATGATCCAAAAACTCCAGTAGATACTACAAAACCTGGTGATTACACAGTCAATGTCATTGTAAAAGACAAAGAGGGGAATCCTATTGCAGAAGTTCCAGCAACTGTACGTGTTGTTGAAAGCTATCCACAATTTGTCCCAGTAGACAAAGATAAAAAACAACCAAATATTGAAGGAAGTATTGATCCTAAAGCATTCCCTAAAGATACAGAGTTTACTTATGAAACTCCTGTAGACACAACAACGCCAGGCGAAAAGGATGTTATTGTAGTAGCAAAAATTGGTGACAAAGTCATTACAAAAGTCCCTGCAAAAGTAATGGTTGTAGAACCGAAGACACAATATGTGCCGGTTGATAAAACAAATAAACAACCAGATGCTTCTAAGAGCATTAATCCCGAAGAGTATCCAGATGGAATTACATTTGGATATAAGACTCCAGTGGACACTACAACACCAGGCGAAAAAGATGTAGTCGTTGTTGCCAAAGATGGAGATGACACACTTGTTGAAGTACCAGCTAAGGTTAAAGTAGTGGAAGGCAAAGAACAGTTAATTCCTATTAACGCTACAGGTGAAAATCAACCAAAACCAAAAGATAGTATTACTCCAAGTGATTATCCAGAAGGTTCAACATTTGAATATAAAGTTCCTGAAGGGCAAACTGAACCATTTGATGCAACAACTGTTGGAGATAAACCAGTAACAGTTGTAGTAAAAGACAAAAATGGAAAAGTTTTAGTTGAAGTTCCAGCAACGATTAAAGTTGTGGAAGCTAAACCAAAACCAATCGAAACGCCAGTGACGAATACACCTTTAACAAAAGATGATATTTCTAAATATGTTAAAGTTCCAGAAGGCGGAAGAGTAACGAATGTAGAAAACATTCCAGACTTAACAACACCGGGTAAGAAAAATCCGGTTAAGGTAACAATTGAATTGCCAAATGGTAAAGTTATCACAGTGGATGTTCCGGTAACTGTAACGCCAGTTACACCAATTGAAACTCCAGTTACAAAAAATAAACTAACTCCAGAAGATGTCTTAAAACAAATCAAAGTACCAGAAGGAGCAACTACTAAAGTTGAAAACATTCCGGATTTAACAACACCAGGTAAGAAAGATCCAGTAAAAGTAACGATTACATTACCAAATGGCAAAGTAGTTACGGTAGAAATTCCAGTAAATGTCACTCCTGTTAGCGATATCGTTAAAAAGCAAGGGGATCCAATTACTACTGAGGATGTTGAAAAACATATTCCGCAAGGAGTAAAAGTTATTTCTATTGGAGATAAACCTTCAACGGATGTTCCAGGGGAAAGACCAAGTATTCCAGTAGTGGTTGAATTACCTAATGGAATTCGAGTAACGATGGATATTCCAGTCATCGTAACACCAAAAGTAACACCTGTAGTAGTTTCAGTAGGAACACCAGTTACTCCAGAAGATGTTCAGAAACATTTTGAATTACCAAAAGACTGGAAAGTAACAAAAGTCGGAGAAATTCCAACAACAGAAACACCAGGAACAAAACCTGTCGTTCCAGTAGAAATTGAATTGCCAGATGGACGTAAGATCACTGTTGATGTACCAGTCATCGTAACGCCAACGGTAAGACAAATTGTTGTACCGCAAGGAACTCCAATCTCACCAGACGATGTGAAAGGACATATCGATCTTCCAAAAGAACCAGGATGGGAAATTGTCGAAGTAGGAGAAATCCCAACAACAATTCCTGCTGGAGTGAAACCAAGCGTTAAAGTGAAGATTAAAGTTCCAACTGGAGAAATTGTTGAAGTAGAAGTACCAATCATCGTAACACCGAAAGTAACACCTATTGTAGTAGAAGTGGGAACACCGATTACGAAAGAAGATGTTATGAAGAAAGTCGATTTACCAGAAGGATGGGAAATTGTTGAGGTCGGAGAAATTCCAACAACAGAAACACCAGGAACAAAACCAGTTGTTAAAGTGAAAATCAAATTACCAGATGGTCGAATTATTACAGTAGAAGTACCAGTAACGGTAACACCTAAATCACAAAATGGTGGAGGAGTCATTTCTCAAAATGGCGATTCAACTGTTCAGATTGTAACGGAATATCTTGATGAAAATGGTAACCGAATTACTTCAGATAAAGAAGGGAAACACAATCCAATAGAGTTGGAAGGATATGAATTTAGTCATTCAACAACGGATGCTAAAGGAAATACCTTACATCACTATAAGAAAGTGGGAACAGCACCATCTGAAGTTGAAACTCCTAGACATCAAGAACAACCAACAACTCCAAACCAACCTGCTGTTCCAACACCAGCTGAAGTATCAGTACCTACTGATTCAGCTACTCAACCAGAAACACCTAAATTTGTTGATGGTCAAAAAGAATTACCTAACACAGGTACAGAAGCTAACGCTAGCCTTGCAGCGCTTGGACTTCTTGGAGCCATAGGTGGATTTGGACTTCTTGCTCGCAAGAAAAAAGAAGACTAAAAACTCATAGTTTTTGAGAAGATGATTCGTCATCTTCTTTTTTTATTTCAGTGTTTTTACTTGCGTAAAAAATTTTTTTTTAGTATAATAGTTTATTGTGAGCGAACCTCACTTACCCCTTGCAAAGTCTTGGGGTCATTAGACCAAAAGGAGGAACATATCAATGGCTAAATACGAAATTCTTTATATCATTCGTCCAAACATTGAAGAAGAAGCTAAAAACGCTTTGGTAGCACGTTTTGACTCTATTTTGACTGACAACGGTGCAACTGTTGTTGAATCAAAATCTTGGGAAAAACGTCGTCTTGCATACGAAATCAAAGATTTCCGTGAAGGACTTTACCACATCGTTAACGTTGAAGCAAACGACGATGCAGCTCTTAAAGAGTTTGACCGTCTTTCAAAAATCAACGCTGACATTCTTCGTCACATGATCGTCAAAACTGACGCGTAAGAAGGTAAACTATGATTAACAATGTTGTACTTGTAGGGCGTATGACACGTGACGCTGAGTTGCGTTATACCCCATCAAATGTAGCAGTTGCGACTTTTACTCTTGCAGTAAACCGTACATTTAAGAGTCAAAATGGCGAACGTGAGGCTGATTTTATCAATGTCGTAATGTGGCGCCAACAGGCTGAAAACCTTGCTAATTGGGCTAAAAAAGGCTCACTTATCGGGGTGACAGGTCGTATCCAGACTCGTAGTTACGATAACCAGCAAGGACAACGTGTCTACGTGACAGAGGTCGTGGCTGAGAATTTCCAAATGTTGGAAAGCCGTAGTGTGCGTGAGGGTCACACAGGTGGAGCTTACTCTGCACCAACTGCAAACTATTCAGCACCTACAAATTCAGTACCAGACTTTTCACGTGATGAAAATCCATTTGGAGCAACAAATCCGTTGGATATTTCAGATGATGATTTACCATTCTAATGGACAACTAAAATTATAAAGGAGAAAAAACATGGCTCAACAACGTCGTGGCGGATTCAAACGCCGTAAAAAAGTTGATTACATCGCAGCAAACAAAATTGAATATGTTGATTACAAAGATACTGAGCTTCTTAGCCGTTTCGTTTCAGAACGTGGGAAAATTCTTCCTCGTCGTGTAACAGGAACTTCAGCTAAAAACCAACGTAAAGTAACAACAGCTATCAAACGCGCTCGCGTAATGGCTTTGATGCCTTTCGTAAACGAAGATTAAAAAAGAGATCCGGGTGGATCTCTTTTTCAGATCCCGACGGGTCTTTTTTTCACGAGCCTTGAAATGAGAGAGCGAGTTGGGTCCGGATGGACCTCTTTTTCAGACCCCGATGGTTCTCTTTTTCATGAGCTCGGAAATAAGGAAGCGAGTTAAGACCCGGTTGGGTCTTTTTTTCATGAGCCTTGAAATGAGAGAGCGAGTTGGGTCCGGGTGGACCTCTTTTTCAGACCTTGATGGGTCTTTTTTCACGAGATAGTTTTTTTCTGACCTTGGCGTGCTATAATGGTAATAGAAAGAGTAAAGGTGGGTAAGTCAAAGATGAATTGTACGATTAGAAATATGATTAAGTCTGATATTGAATCCTTATCTCATGGATTTATGAATCAGGGTTGGCCTGGTAGAGAGGAAATTTTGGCTAGATATTTTCTGGAACAGGAAAGTGGGGAGAGAGAAGTCTTAGTTGCAGAGATTGATGGTGCTGTAGCGGGCTACGTTACCATTTTGCCCTCTGCTAAACATGGTCCTTTTGCAGAAGTCTATCCAGAATTATCAGATTTTAATGTGTTTGAGCCTTTTCGAAATCAAGGGATTGGGAATCAACTGCTAGAAGAAGCAGAAAAACGAGTCAAGTTTGTTTCGAGCAAGGTCACTCTTGGTGTCGGTTTGCACTTAGGCTATGGCCCTGCCCAGAGATTGTATATCAGACGGGGCTACATTCCAGATGGGACAGGTGTCTGGTATCGAAATCAACCCTTGGAAATGAATGCAACTTGCCAAAATAATGATGATTTAGTTCTGTATCTTGTAAAGGAATTCGGATAAGAGACAAGGATTTTATTGGGGATGTGGGATTTGCCTACTTTATGGTATAATGGAAAGAGTTAGATTGAAAGAGGTAGTGAGATGGATGTGAAATTAAGATACAAGGCAAAAAAGATTAAGATTGCCTTTTTTGATATTGATGATACCTTGCGAAATTCCAAGACTGGTTTTATTCCGTCTTCAATCCCAGCTGTTTTTAAGCAACTACGTGAGAAAGGAATCTTGACAGGTATTGCTTCTGGACGGGGGATTTTTGGTGTTGTACCAGAGATTCGTGATCTTAAGCCTGACTTTTTTGTGACCTTGAATGGGGCTTACATCGAAGATAAAAAAGGCCAGGTCATTTATCAACATCAGATTGAGAAGTCAGATGTTGAGGAGTATATTTCTTGGGCCAAGCAAGAAGGAATTGAGTATGGCTTGGTTGGGAGTCATGATGCCAAGCTGTCGACTCGCACCGATATGATTAGTGAGGCTATCAATCCAATTTATCCCGACTTAGATGTAGATCCAGATTTCCATGAAAAAGAAGATATCTATCAGATGTGGACTTTTGAAGATAAGGGAGATGACTTGCACTTGCCTGACAGTCTCTCAGACAAACTTCGCATGGTTCGTTGGCATGAGCATTCGTCTGATATTGTGCCGATTTCAGGCTCCAAAGCGACAGGTGTGGAAAAGGTTGTGGAACACCTAGGCTTGAAACCAGAGAACGTCATGGTCTTTGGAGATGGCCTCAACGACTTGGAACTCTTTGATTATGCTGGAATCAGCGTTGCCATGGGAATTTCTCATGATAAAATCAAAGAAAAAGCAGATTATATTACAAAAACACTAGAAGAAGATGGCATTTTTGATGCCTTAGAAGGATTTGGTATGGTAGAAAAAGAATTGCATTTTCCACAAGTAGACATTGAAACAGTAGAAGGTCCTCTTGCGACCATTAAGACCAATCACGGAGATTTGCGTATCAAGCTCTTCCCTGAACATGCTCCTAAAACAGTGGCTAACTTTGTTGCTCTTTCAAAAGATGGCTACTATGATGGTGTCATTTTCCATCGTATTATCAAGGACTTTATGATCCAAGGTGGAGACCCGACTGGAACTGGTATGGGAGGCGAGTCAATCTACGGCGAATCTTTTGAGGATGAATTCTCAGAAGAACTTTACAATATCCGTGGTGCACTTTCAATGGCAAATGCTGGTCCAAATACCAATGGCAGCCAATTCTTTATCGTACAAAATCAACACCTACCTTATTCTAAAAAAGAGATTGCTCGTGGTGGTTGGCCAGAACCGATTGCGGAAATCTATGCCAACCAAGGTGGTACACCTCACCTAGACCGTCGTCACACGGTTTTTGGACAGTTAGCTGATGAAGCATCTTACGCTGTCTTGGATGAAATTGCTGCTGTTGAGACAGGGGCTATGGACAAGCCAGTTGAAGATGTTGTGATTGAAACAATTGAAATCGAGGACTAAGATGAAAATCGGTGATAAGCTAAAGGGGCGTATTACAGGGATTCAGCCCTATGGTGCCTTTGTTGAGCTAGAGACGGGTGATACGGGGCTGATTCACATTTCAGAGATTCGAACAGGATTTATTGAAAATATTCATGAAGCCCTGAAAGTCGATGAAGAGGTTCAAGTTCAGGTAGTGGATTTAGATGAATTTACAGGGAAAGCCAGTCTTTCTATCCGTACTTTGGAGGAAGAAAAGCACCAGTTTCCTAGACGGAGACGCTTTTCAAGCGACCGCTTTAACTACGGCTTTGCGCCTCTCAAAAGAATGATGCCAATTTGGACCAAGGAAGCCCTTCAACATTTGAAGAAGCAGAAGAATTAGTTAGAAATCTATATTCTTTGTAATGTTAATATAAATTTGCTATAATAGGACCATGGAAGAAGAACAATTATTAAAATCAGGAGAGCGCATTAACCAGCTCTTTTCGACAGATATTAAAATCATTCAAAATAGAGAGGTTTTTAGCTATTCGGTGGATAGTGTTCTCTTGTCACGCTTTCCACGTTTTCCTAAGAAGGGATTGATTGTGGATTTCTGCGCTGGGAATGGAGCGGTAGGGCTTTTTGCCAGTACTCGTACTCAGGCACAGATATTGTCTGTTGAGATTCAGGAGCGTTTGGCAGATATGGCTGAACGCTCTGTCCGTTTGAATGGATTAGAAGATCAGATGGAGATCATCTGTGATGATTTGAAAAACATGCCTGCCCACATTCAGGGAAGTAAGGTAGATATGATTTTGTGTAATCCGCCTTATTTCAAAGTGGATCCGCATTCCAACCTGAATGAGAGCGAACATTACCTCTTGGCGCGTCATGAAATTACGACTAATTTGGAAGAAATCTGTCGTAGTGCCCAAAGTATTCTCAAGTCCAATGGGCGTTTGGCAATGGTGCATCGTCCTGACCGCCTCTTGGATATCTTGGATATGTTACAACGACATAATCTAGCCCCTAAGCGCCTACAGTTTGTTTATCCAAAGCGGGAAAAGGAAGCCAATATGCTCTTGATTGAGGCTATCAAGGATGGCTCAACGAGTGGTTTTAAGGTTTTACCCCCTTTGATTGTCCATAATGATGATGGCTCTTATACGCCTGAACTTGAAGAGATTTATTATGGATCATAAGGCTTATATGTATGTGCTGGAGTGTCGTGATGGTTCCTATTATACAGGTTATACGACTGATGTAAGAAGACGCCTCGCTGTCCACAATAGTGGAAAGGGGGCCAAATATACACGAGCTCGCTTGCCGGTCAAACTCATCTATGCTCAAGGTTTTGCCAGTAAGGAAGAGGCCATGTCGGCTGAAGCCCTTCTCAAGCGTAAGAAGAGGTCACAGAAGGAAAGATTTTTATCTGAAAACCAAGATAGAAATTTACTCATACTCAATGAAAATCAAAGAGAAAACTAGGAAGCTAGCCGTAGGTTGCTCAAAGCACTGCTTTGAGGTTGCAGATAAGACTGACGAAGTCAGCTCAAAACACTGTTTTGAGGTTGTGGATAGAACTGACGTGGTTTAAATTTGATTTTCGAAGAGTATCAGTTATTTTGAAGAGTAGTGAGGAGCCCTTTGACTCCTCTTACTTTTGTCAAAAAGCAAAAAAAATGCTACAATAAAGAGAATAAACAAAATGAGGTATTATCATGTCTAAGATTCTAGTATTTGGTCACCAAAATCCAGACTCAGATGCCATCGGGTCATCTGTAGCCTTTGCCTACCTTGCAAAAGAAGCTTACGGTTTGGATACGGAAGCTGTTGCCCTTGGAACTCCAAATGAAGAAACAGCCTTTGTCTTGAACTATTTTGGTGTGGAAGCACCGCGTGTTATCACTTCTGCTAAAGCAGAAGGTGCAGAGCAAGTTATCTTGACTGACCACAATGAATTCCAACAATCAGTATCAGATATCGCTGAAGTAGAAGTTTATGGTGTTGTAGACCACCACCGTGTGGCTAACTTTGAAACTGCAAGTCCACTTTACATGCGTTTGGAGCCAGTTGGATCAGCGTCTTCAATCGTTTACCGTATGTTCAAAGAACATGGTGTAGCTGTTCCTAAAGAGATTGCTGGTTTGATGCTTTCAGGTTTGATTTCAGATACTCTTCTTTTGAAATCACCAACAACACATCCAACAGATAAAGTCATTGCTCCAGAATTGGCTGAATTGGCTGGTGTCAACTTGGAAGAATATGGTCTCGCGATGCTAAAAGCCGGTACAAACTTGGCTAGCAAATCTGCTGAAGAATTGATTGACATCGATGCTAAAACTTTTGAATTGAACGAAAATAATGTCCGTGTTGCTCAAGTAAACACAGTTGACATCGCTGAAGTTTTGGAACGCCAAGCAGAAATTGAAGCTGCAATGCAAGCTGCCAACGAAGCAAACGGCTACTCTGACTTTGTCTTGATGATTACAGATATCGTCAACTCAAACTCAGAAATCCTAGCACTTGGTGCTAACATGGACAAGGTCGAAGCGGCTTTCAACTTCAAACTTGAAAACAATCATGCCTTCCTTGCTGGTGCCGTTTCACGTAAGAAACAAGTGGTGCCTCAATTGACTGAAAGCTTTAATGCTTAAGATTTTGAGTGTTAATTCAAATTAGGATAGGCTAGTTTGAATTATATCGAGAGGAGTTTCGGCTCCTTTTTTTCTAGGAGTGAAGCATGTTAGCAAATGGCGATTTGATTTTTGTGAGAGATGAGTCGGATATGGGGCAGGCCATCCAGACTTCCACAGGCAACTATAGCCATGTTGCCATTTATTTGGATGGGATGATTTACCATGCTAGTGGAAAGGTGGGTGTTATCTGTCAGGAACCCGCAGGCTTCTTTGAGCCCAATCATTTGTACGACCTCTATGTTTACCCAGAACTAGATATTCAGTCTGTCAAGGAGAGAGCTTGTAAGCATCTTGGAGCTCCCTATAATGCTTCTTTCTATCCAGATGGAGCTGGTTTTTACTGTTCCCAGTATATGGCAGAAGTCTTACCGATTTTTGAAACTATTCCCATGAAATTTGGAGATGGTGAGCAGGAGATTAGTGGTTTTTGGAGGGAGTATTATAGAAAACTAGGTCTGCCTGTTCCTCTAAACCAAGCTGGTACCAATCCTAGTCAGTTGGCAGCATCTCCTCTGTTACAATGTAAAGAAAGGAATCTTCATGATTCAGATTTTTAATCCTTCTCGTTTGACAAGACAGCCATTTTTTGGAGAATTGATCCGCTATCTAGACCAGCATGATGATGTGATTCTACGGGAAATCAAGGCTCAATTTCCAGAAGTAGCAGTTGATAAACTCATGGAAGAGTATATAAAGGCAGGCTTGATTCTACGGGAAAATAAGCGCTATTACCTTAATCTTCCTATGCTGGAATCACTTGATAGTCTTGAACTGGATCAAGAGATTTTTGTCAGCGAAGATAGTTCGGTCTATAAAGTTTTGTTGGAGAAGAGTTTTGAGACGGAATTGCGCAATCAAACCAATGCAGCTATTTTAGTTGAAAAGACAGATTTTGCGCGCACTAAAATGACCCTGTCTAATTATTTCTACAAGGTCAAACATCAGTATCCTTTGACAGAAAAACAGCAGGAACTTTATGACATTTTAGGAGATGTCAATCCTGAGTATGCCCTCAAGTATATGACGACTTTTTTGTTGAAATTTCTCAAAAAAGACCAACTGATGCAGAAACGCCGTGATATCTTTGTGGATAGTTTAGTCGTCCTAGGCTATATTGTGCAAAAGGAAGACGGAAAGTATGAGTTGGCTGTCGATTTTGATAAGGAAAGATTAACTTTCTATTTGGCCTGATTTCTTGTTTCTGAGCACATTGTTTGACTTCCCTTAGTATTCGGTATAAACTATATGTAACCGGTAACATATATCGGAATAAACTAAAGGAGACAATCATATGTCACTTGAAAACAAATTGGAACAAGCAACAGGCGCTATCAAAGAAGGATTTGGTAAGGTTACTGGGGATAGCAAGACTGAAGCAGAAGGCGCTGTAGAAAAGACAGTTGCTAAGGCAAAAGAAGTAGTTGAAGATGCTAAAGGTGCTGTAGAAGGTGCCGTTGAAGGTTTGAAAAACGCTTTTAAATAAAAATAGAAAAAATCAAGGGTTTCATTTCCCTTGATTTTTTTTACTATCTTATAAATAATTTTCTGCGACGGCTGCATCTCCTGGATAGGCTTCTTTCTTGCCTTGGACGATTTGGTAGCAATCGGCTCCCTTACCGGCAATAATGACAGCATCTAATTCGTGATTTGTGATAGCCATAGCTGCTTTGATGGCTTCTTGGCGATCCGCAATTTTTTCAACAGGATGATTGATGTAGCTACTGATTTCATCTGCAATGGCCATTGGGTCTTCATAGTTGGGGTCATCAGCAGTCAGAAAGACTTGAATCTCAGGATGTTGATTGAGGAGAAGTCCAAAGTCTTTGCGACGACTTTCTCCCTTATTTCCTGTCGAACCTAACACCAGAGCAATCTTTCCTGTTTGATGAGTCTCTACAACATTGATTAGTTTTTTGAGACTGTCACCATTGTGGGCGTAGTCAATGAAAACCTTAGCTCCGTTTTTCTGAGTGAGGACTTCCATACGACCAGGAACGCGGGTTGCAGCGATTCCTTTTTTGATGTCCTCAAGACTTGCTCCGAGACGGAGGCAAGCAAGTCCAGCAGCAACGGCATTTTCTTGGTTGAAGTGGCCAATGAGTTGGATATCATAATCTCCAGCGAGTTTACCCGTAGCTGAAAAACTAAAGGCTTTGGAATTCTCGATTTGGTTGCTCGACTGACTACCGTAGAAATCATGGTCTTGATCTGCCACTTGTTCTTTCAAGACAGAAAAGTGGTCCATGTCACTGTTAATGATGACTGCTCGGCTATTTTCCATCAAGAGACGTTTGTGGTAGAAGTAGTCTTCAAAGCTAGGGTGTTCAATCGGGCCGATATGGTCTGGGCTGATATTGAGGAAAACTCCCACATCAAAGGTTAGACCATAGACACGTTTGACCAGATAAGCTTGACTAGATACCTCCATGATGAGGTGGGTGCGGTCATTTTGCACAGCTTGATTCATCATGTCAAAGAGGTCGATACTCTCAGGGGTTGTCAATGCAGACTTAAAGAAAGTCTTGCCATCTAAAGTTGTATTCATAGTCGAGAGCATAGCCGGTCGATGCCCTTGAGATAAGATGTTGTAAGCGAAATAGGCTGCTGTTGTCTTACCCTTAGTACCAGTGAAGGCAAGGAGTTTGAGTTTTTCCTGTGGATTTCCATAAAATTCCATAGCTACCAAACTCATGGCTTTCTTGATATCGCTGACGATAATAGCAGGAATACCAACCTCATAATCTTTTTCAGCCACATACCAATCGAGACCTTGAGAGATTGCTGAAAGAAGAAATTCCTTCTTAAAGGCAGCACCCTTGACGAAAAAGAGGCTCTTTTCTTTGGCCTTGCGACTGTCATAGCAGATGGTGTCAAATACGACATGGCTGTAGTTGTAGTGATAATGTCCTTGGTCGATAATCTCGCGGAAGAGACCATCTTTCTTTAATATATCTAATACGGTTTCAATCTTAATCATACTTTCTATTGTAAACCGAAAGTCGTAAATTTACAAGTAACAAGGAAAAGTTTATAATGGAAGATAAGGAGTTTTTCCTAGTTATCAAAATTGAATGAGGAATCTATGTCGCACGAAAACAATCACCAGCAGGCCCAGATGTTACGGGGGACTGCTTGGTTAACGGCTAGTAACTTTATCAGTCGCCTGCTTGGGGCTATTTACATTATCCCTTGGTACATCTGGATGGGGTCTTATGCGGCTACGGCCAATGGTCTCTTTACCATGGGTTATAATATCTATGCCTGGTTCTTGCTGGTTTCAACAGCAGGGATTCCAGTTGCGGTGGCCAAGCAAGTTGCCAAGTATAATACTATGCGAGAAGAGGAGCATAGCTTTGCCCTGATTCGGAGCTTTTTAGGCTTTATGACAGGATTAGGCCTCGTTTTTGCCCTAATCTTGTATGTCTTTGCTCCTTGGCTAGCAGATTTGTCGGGTGTAGGGAAAGACCTGATCCCAATCATGCAGAGCTTGGCTTGGGGAGTCTTGATTTTCCCGTCTATGAGTGTTATCCGAGGATTTTTCCAAGGGATGAATAACCTCAAACCTTATGCCATGAGCCAAATCGCTGAGCAGGTCATTCGTGTTATCTGGATGCTCTTAGCAACCTTTATCATTATGAAGCTCGGTTCAGGAGATTACCTAGCAGCCGTTACCCAATCGACCTTTGCGGCCTTTGTCGGTATGGTAGCCAGTTTTGCAGTTTTGATTTATTTCCTTGCTCAAGAAGGATTACTCAAAAGAGTCTTTGAAACAGGGGATAAGATTAACAGCAAGCGTCTCTTGGTCGATACCATTAAGGAAGCTATTCCTTTTATCCTGACAGGGTCCGCCATCCAGCTCTTCCAGATTCTGGATCAGATGACCTTTATCAATAGTATGAGCTGGTTTACCAACTACAGCAACGAGGACTTGGTTGTCATGTTTTCTTATTTCTCAGCCAATCCTAATAAAATCACGATGATTTTGATTTCTGTTGGGGTTTCAATTGGGGGTGTCGGTTTGCCGCTTTTGACTGAAAACTATGTCAAGGGGGACTTGAAGGCGGCTTCTCGTCTAGTTCAGGACAGCATTACCATGCTTTTCCTATTCTTGCTACCAGCAACGGTTGGAGTGGTTATGGTAGGAGAACCTCTTTATACCGTCTTCTATGGCAAGCCAGATAGTTTGGCTATGGGCTTGTTTGTCTTTGCAGTTTTGCAGTCTACTATTTTAGGCTTGTACATGGTCTTGTCTCCAATGCTTCAGGCTATGTTCCGCAACCGCAAGGCCGTTCTCTATTTTATCTATGGTTCTATTGCCAAGCTAGTCTTGCAAATACCTACCATCGCCCTCTTCCACAGTTATGGTCCGTTGATTTCTACAACTATCGGTCTCATTATTCCTAACGTCCTGATGTATCGGGATATTTGTAAGGTAACAGGTGTCAAGCGCAAGGTGATTTTGAAGCGAACCATTTTAATCAGTTTGTTGACCCTTGTTATGTTCATCGGTGTAGGTGCCATCCAGTGGATTTTAGGATTTGTCTTCCAACCAAGTGGACGTTTGTGGAGCTTCCTTTATGTAGCTCTTGTTGGTGCCATGGGTGGAGGAGTATATGGAGCCATGAGTCTCCGTACTCGTTTATTGGATAAGGTGATTGGAAAAGCCCAAGCAGATCGCCTGCGAGCAAAATTAAAAATTTCTTAAAAAATAATTTATAAATAAAATGAATAAGTTGAGTTTTTTAAAAACCAAATCACTCTCTTATTCATTTTTTATTGTTAGAATTGGATATAAAATGTAAAACAGAGAATAAATAACGAAAGTAATTGAATTTTATGTCAAAAAACACTTGACTAAAAAGTAGTTAGTTTGTATAATAAAACAAATATTTAAATCAGGAGGTTCTGGAAATGAAAAAGTCTAAGGCCAAGTATGCAACGCTTGCAGGTGTCGTGTTAAGTGCAGGTATTTTGTTAAGTGCATGTGGAAATTCTAGCACAGCGTCAAAAACATATAACTATGTTTACGTAAGTGACCCATCAAGTTTGAACTATCTAGCAGAAAACCGTGCAACAACCAATGATATTGTGACCAATCTGGTAGATGGTCTCATGGAAAATGACCGATATGGGAACTATGTCCCGTCTTTGGCAGAGGATTGGAGTGTTTCTCAAGACGGTTTGACCTATACCTACAAACTGCGTAAAGATGCTAAATGGTATACTGCAGATGGAGATGAATATGCTCCTGTTACTGCCCAAGATTTTGTCACTGGTTTGAAATATGCAGCTGATAAAAAATCAGAAGCCTTGTACTTAGTGCAAGAATCTGTAGCAGGTTTGGATGATTACATTAACGGTAAAACAAGCGACTTTTCAACTGTCGGAGTTAAGGCTCTTGATGACCAAACCGTTCAATATACTTTGACACGACCAGAATCTTACTGGAACTCAAAAACAACCTCAACCATTCTCTTCCCCGTTAATGCGGATTTCTTGAAATCAAAAGGGGATGATTTTGGGAAGGTAGACCCGTCTAGCATTTTGTACAATGGACCTTTCTTGATGAAATCCTTTGTTTCAAAATCAGTGATCGAATTCAAGAAAAATCCTAATTACTGGGATGCTAAAAATGTCTTTGTAGATGATGTCAAATTGGCCTATTATGATGGTAGTGACCAAGATGCACTGGCTCGTAACTATGTAGAGGGAGCCTATAGCTACGCTCGTCTCTATCCAAATAGTTCAAGCTTTGAAGGAATTAAAGAGAAGAATAAGGACAATATCATTTATAGCTTGCAAGATGCTACTTCTTACTTCTTAAACTTTAACTTGGATAGAAAATCTTATAAATTCACTTCCAAGACAAGTGATGCCGAAAAGAAATCGACTCAAGAAGCAGTTCTTAACAAAAACTTCCGCCAAGCTATTAACTTTGCTTATGACCGTACAGCTTACGGGGCTCAATCTCAAGGAGAAGAGGGGGCAACTAAGATTTTGCGTAACCTCGTCGTTCCTCCAAACTTCGTAAGTATCAATGGAAAAGACTTTGGTGAAGTAGTAGCCTCTAAGATGGTCAACTATGGCAAGGAATGGCAAGGAATCAACTTTGCAGATGCCCAAGATCCATACTACAATCCAGAAAAAGCTAAGGCTAAATTTGCCGAAGCTAAGAAAGAACTCCAAGCCAAAGGAGTCCAATTCCCTATCCACTTGGACATGACAGTTGACCAAGCTGCTAAAAAGGGTGTCCAAGAGGCAAACTCTATGAAGCAATCCATTGAGGCGGCTTTAGGTGCAGAAAATGTTGTAATTGATATTCAACAACTCACTACGGAAGATTATGACAATTCAAGCTATTTGGCTCAGACAGCAGCTCAGAAGGATTATGATCTTTACAATGGTGGTTGGGGTCCTGATTACCAAGATCCTTCAACCTACCTTGATGTCTTTAACGTTAATTCTGGTGGTCTGATGCAAAATCTAGGCTTAGAGCCAGGTGAAGCCAATGACAAGGCCAAGGCTGTTGGATTGGATGTCTACACTCAAATGTTGGAAGAAGCCAATAAGGAACAAGATCTTGCAAAACGCTATGAAAAGTATGCTGATATCCAAGCTTGGTTGGTAGATAGTGCTTTAGCAATTCCAAATGTTTCTAAGGGTGGAACACCAGTATTGAGAAAAACTGTTCCTTTCTCAGAACCATATTCATTAGCTGGTAATAAAGGTATCGAATCATATAAATACCTCAAAGTACAAGATAAGACAGTCACAAAAGACGAATATGAAAAAGCCAAAGAAAAATGGTTGAAAGAAAAAGAAGAATCCAATAAAAAAGCCCAAGAAGAATTGGCAAAACATGTCAAATAAGGATTTTTCAAGAAAACGATGGTTTCGAAGGAAGCTATCGTTTTTTTAATAGAATGATAGCGAAGTTGGAAGAAAAGTGCTTACATTTTTTAATTGCTTTATTAAATTTATGTTATAATGAATATAAGAAACTACGTTCGAAAATTTACCCAATGTTGATTGAAGTATGCACATGCTAGTGTAATGTTATAGGAGGGATGTCATCTACTGGAAAAGTAAGATAAAATGCAACAAATGATAAGTTCTTCTTTATGTGAAGAGTTCTTATTTGCCTATTTACTAATCGTTATGGAGGTAACATCATGGGCGCTATTATGGAGTTTGCAACAGAAAAACAGATTGCATCATTTCTGTCAACTTGTCGCATTGAAGGGCAAAAGAATTTTCTGATGGCCTTCAAGAAAAAGACATGGATGAAATCTTTTATTGATTTCTTTATTGTAGGAGGAAGTTACTATGTTCAATCGAGTGTGAAGCCTAAGATTCTGGCATTCACACCTAAGGGAATCTACTTGATGGATATTAGTGATGTAACTGAGAATCGTTTTAATCAGGTCATTGAGATGCCTTGGAATCAAGTTAAAGATTTTACTTATAAGCCAGTCTTGAATACAATTAGGCTGAACTGGAACTATCAAAATGAAGACTTTATTTTTTCTGTGGATGTCGGTCAGATTAGTCAGCATATGGGCCAGTATCAATTTAACAAAGACCATTATGACTATTTAGCCCAACAGGATTTCTTTCGGTCAAAGTAAGCCTTAGCAATCATTTACACAAAAGAATCTGGAAGCTTTTCTGGATTCTTTTTAGCTTTACTCGATGAATCTATAGTTTTAAACTATAACTAGCTCTTGAAAAGAAGAAAATGAGTTGATGAAAATAAGTGGTACAATAGTTACTATAGATTTGGAGGTATTGTATGAGCAAGGAATTACACATTAACACAATTTTGGCCCAGGCGGGTATTAAGTCAGATGAAGCGACAGGAGCTTTGGTAACACCGCTACATTTTTCAACGACCTATCAGCACCCAGAGTTTGGTCAGTCTACTGGTTTTGACTATACGCGTACCAAAAACCCAACTCGTAGCAAGGCGGAAGAAGTCTTGGCGGCTATCGAGTCAGCAGACTATGCCCTAGCGACTAGTTCAGGCATGTCAGCCATTGTACTAGCCTTTAGCGTCTTTCCGGTAGGTAGTAAGGTTTTAGCAGTGCGTGACCTTTATGGAGGTTCTTTCCGCTGGTTCAACCAAGTGGAGCAGGAAGGTCGTTTCCATTTTATCTATGCCAATACAGAAGAAGAGCTGATTGCTGAGTTAGAAAAAGACGTGGATGTCCTCTATATCGAAACACCAACCAATCCTTTGATGTTGGAATTTGATATCGAAAAACTAGCGAAATTGGCTCATGCTAAGGGTGCCAAAGTGGTGGTGGACAATACCTTCTACAGCCCTATCTACCAACGTCCGATCGAAGACGGAGCTGATATCGTTCTGCATTCAGCAACCAAGTATCTAGCAGGCCACAATGATGTCTTGGCTGGAGTGGTTGTGACCAATAGTTTAGAACTATACGAGAAGCTTTTCTACAATCTCAATACGACAGGGGCAGTCTTGTCTCCGTTTGATAGTTATCAATTGATTCGTGGTCTCAAGACACTATCTCTTCGTATGGAGCGCTCAACAGCCAATGCTCAAGAAGTAGTTGCCTTTTTGAAGGATTCTCCGGCAGTTAAGGAAGTTCTCTACACTGGTCGTGGAGGCATGATTTCCTTTAAGGTAGCGGATGAAACACGCATTCCGCATATCTTGAACAGCCTAAAAGTCTTCTCCTTTGCGGAAAGTTTGGGTGGAGTGGAAAGTCTTATCACTTATCCAACAACTCAAACCCACGCCGATATTCCAGCAGAAGTGCGCCATTCTTATGGTTTGACAGATGACCTCTTGCGCTTGTCAATTGGGATTGAGGATTCTAGAGATTTGATTGCAGATTTGCGCCAAGCCTTGGAAGGATAAGATAAAGATGGGAAAATATGATTTTACAAGCCTGCCTAATCGTTTAGGGCATCATACCTATAAATGGAAAGAGGCAGAAACGGATAGTGAAGTCCTACCAGCTTGGATAGCGGATATGGACTTTGTGGTCTTGCCTGAAATACGCCAAGCTGTGCAAACTTACGCAGACCAACTGGTTTATGGCTATACCTATGCCAGTGATGATTTAATTAAGGAAGTTCAAAAGTGGGAAGCTACACAACACGGTTACCACTTTGACAAAGAGGCCCTTGTCTTTATTGAGGGTGTAGTACCAGCTATTTCAACAGCTATTCAAGCCTTTACAAAAGAAGGCGAAGCAGTTCTGATTAACACACCTGTCTATCCGCCTTTTGCTCGCAGTGTCAAGTTGAATAATCGCAGATTGATTACTAATTCTTTGGTGGAAAAGGATGGTCTCTTTGAGATTGACTTTGAGAAGTTGGAGAAGGATTTGGTAGAAGAGGATGTCAAACTCTATATTCTCTGCAACCCTCACAATCCTGGTGGACGTGTGTGGGAAAAGGAAGTGTTGGAGAAGATTGGCCAACTTTGTCAAAAACATGGTGTTTTGTTGGTTTCAGATGAGATTCACCAAGATTTGGCTCTCTTTGGTCACAAACATCATTCCTTTAATACCATCAACCCTGACTTTAAAGAATTTGCTATTGTCTTGACTAGTGCCACTAAAACCTTTAACATTGCTGGGACAAAAAATTCCTATGCAGTCATTGAAAATCCTAAGTTAAGAGTGGCTTACCAGAAACGTCAGTTGGCTAATAATCAGCATGAAATTTCAGGTTTGGGTTATTTGGCGACAGAAGCTGCTTATCGCTATGGGAAGGATTGGCTGGGAGAACTCAAGCAAGTCTTTGAAGACCATATCAATTATGTGGTCGATTTATTTGGAAAAGAGACTAAAATTAAGGTCATGAAACCACAAGGAACCTACTTGATTTGGCTTGATTTTTCAGCCTATGACTTGACTGATGAAACATTGCAAGAGCTTTTGAGAAATGAAGCCAAGGTTATCCTCAACCGTGGTTTGGATTTTGGAGAGGAAGGGAGTCTCCATGCCCGTCTCAATGTAGCCATGCCTAAATCTCTGCTACAAGAAGTTTGTCAGCGTATCGTTACCACTTTTGCCAAACGTTAAAAATCCAGCCTTCTAGGAGAAAAGTCTTCCTAGAAGGCTATTTTCATAGGGGAAAATATGGTATAATAAAAAGATAAGGTAAAGGTGAAAATATGGCTAAATTGATTCCGGGCAAAGTCCGTATCGAAGGCGTTGCCCTTTATGAAACTGGTAAGGTTGACATCATCAAGGAAAAGAACAATCGGCTCTATGCTCGCGTTGCAGAAGAAGAACTGCGCTATAGTTTAGAGGATGATTTGGTTTTTTGTGCCTGCGATTTTTTCCAAAAGAGGGGCTACTGTGTGCATTTGGCGGCGCTGGAGCATTTTTTGAAAAATGATGAGCGTGGTCAGGAAATCTTGCAGAGTTTGGAAGAAGGCCATGAGGAAAAAGAGGCCGTTGAAACCAAGGTGACCTTGGGTGGCAAGTTTTTGGACCGAATCTTGTCTCCAAAATCAGACCAAGCTTATGAGTTGTCGGCTGTGGGTCAGGTGGAAGCAGGAACCAATTATATCTTGTGGACCCTGAGAATTGGCCAAATCAATAGCCAAAAATACTATGTCATTCGAGACATTCCACTCTTTTTAAGGATTGTCGAGCAGAGAAAGTCTTATATGATTGGCAAGATTTATGAGGAGTCCTTGTCTTGGGAAGCCTTTGATGAGGCCAGCCAAGAACTTCTGACTTTCTTGCGGGGACTGATGGAGGAAGGACAGGCTCCAGACCTCTTTTTCCAAAATCAAGGTCGGCACCTCTTTTTTCCTCTGACCTTTTTTGAGCAGGGTGTGAATTTACTGATGGCCTTACCCCATTTTCAATTTGATCATCAAGTGGATAGCTACCAGACCCTACTTTTTCAGGATTTGCATGCTGGTGCCAATCTCTTTGCCTTTACAGTAACAGAATACTCGGATTATTTTGAAATGGAAATCAGTGAGAGTCCTAGGGTCAATGTCTTTTATCAGGGAGCTGTGCTTTTCCATAAAGGACAGGTTTATTTTCTAAGAGACCAGCAGATGCGTCTTCTCAAGGAAATCAAAGCGCTGCCTTTGGATCAACATGGGAAAAAATACCTGCAATTTGATAGCAGTGACCGTGATAAGTTGGCTTCCTGTCTAACTCTTTTTAGCCAGATGGGGACTGTCTCAGCTCCAGAACGCTTACAAATCAAAACTTTTACGCCCTCGTTTTACTTTGACAGGGAAGAGGATAATCGGATTCGTTTAGAAATCCAGTTTGATTATGGGGATAGACAGGTATCTAGCCGACAAGAGCTAGAAGAATTGCCCTTTTCGAGTGATGCTGACTTAGAAGAAAGAGTTTTCCAAGTCTGTCTGGCAGCTGGCTTTGAAGCAGATTTTCAATCTTGGCGTCAGGTCTTAAAAGCCGAGTCTGTCTATCATTTCTTCCATGATATCATTCCGGTTTTTGAAAAACTCGGGCATGTTGACCTATCAGACAAGTTAGAAGAACTCTATAACCTAGCGAGCCCTCAAGTGCAGATTGCTTCCAAGGGAGGTCTCTTGGAAATCCAATTTGATTTTCAAGATATTGCACAAGAGGAAATTGACCAAGCCATGCAGGCCTTGATTGACAATCAAGATTTTTACATTGATTCGTCCAATCAAGTCTACTTTTTTGATGAAGAAACCAAGAAAATTCGCAAAAATTTACAGGAACTGGGGCAATTTGAACTAAAAGATGGCTCCTTGCAGGCTCGGAAATCCTTGGCCTACAGTTTAGCCCATCTCTTTGAAGGGCGAGACCGTGTTTCTTTTTCACAAGAATTTCAGAATTTGGCCCACGATTTGACGCATCCAGAGGACTTCCCTCGACAAGCAACTCAAGTTCAGGCTGATTTGCGAGATTATCAGGAAAAGGGAATCGGCTGGCTGCAAATGCTCCATCATTATGGTTTTGGTGGGATTTTGGCTGATGATATGGGATTGGGGAAAACTCTCCAGACCATTGCTTTTTTGACCAGTCAAGTGACACAAGAAAGTCGAGTCTTGATTCTCGCTCCGTCGGGTTTGATTTACAACTGGGCAGATGAATTTAAGAAATTTGCCCCACAGTTGGATGTGGCTGTTGTTCATGGTTTGAAAACGAGTCGTGAAGAGATTCTTGCCGAAAGCCATCAAATCTATGTGACTAGCTATGCTACCTTCCGTCAGGACAGTGATCTTTATCAGGGGATAGCCTTTGACTTCCTTTTCTTAGATGAGGCTCAGGTCATGAAAAATGCCCAGACCAAGATTGCCCTGACCTTGAGACAATTTGTAGTACCGTCAGTCTTTGCCTTGTCAGGAACTCCTATTGAAAATCATCTGGGTGAGTTGTGGTCTATTTTCCAAATCGTCATGCCAGGACTTTTGCCAAGTAAGAAAGAATTTATGAAATTGCCAGCTGAGCGCGTGGCTCAGTTTATCAAGCCTTTCGTGATGCGGCGCAAGAAAGAAGAAGTTCTGACTGAATTGCCAGACTTGATTGAAGTGGTTTATAAGAATGAACTGGAAGACCAGCAAAAGGCTATTTACCTAGCCCAGTTGCAACAGATGCGAGATCGTCTGGCGCAAGTGTCGGATCAGGAATTTCAGCGAAGTCGTGTGGAAATCTTATCTGGTCTGATGCGCTTGCGCCAAATCTGTGATACGCCTGCCCTCTTTATGGAGGATTATCAGGGTGCCAGTGGCAAACTGGATAGTCTCCGAGACCTGCTGGTACAGGTAGCAGACGGCGGACACCGTGTTCTGATTTTCTCTCAGTTCAAGGGAATGTTGGAGAAAATTGAGCAAGAACTGCCAGACTTGGGCTTGACTTCCTTTAAAATTACGGGTTCAACCCCAGCCAAGGAAAGACAAGACATGACCAAGGCCTTTAACCAAGGGGAAAGAGATGCCTTTCTGATTTCCCTCAAGGCTGGTGGGGTCGGTCTGAACCTGACAGGTGCTGATATGGTTATCTTGGTTGACCTTTGGTGGAATCCTGCTGTGGAAGCGCAAGCTATTGGCCGTGCCCATCGGATGGGTCAGGAAGAAACGGTTGAGGTCTATCGCTTGGTGACCAAGGGAACCATTGAAGAAAAAATACAGGAACTCCAAGAACAAAAGAAACATTTGGTGTCACAAGTATTGGACGGTACAGAGTCACGTGGCAGTCTGACCCTAGCAGAAATTAGAGAAATTTTGGGAATTTCTGAAGCCAGCACTTGAAAAATCAAGACAATACGCTATAATGAAGTGTTGAAAGGAAATAGAAAATGAAACAAGAACGATTTCCATTGGTGTCAGATGACGAGGTCATGTTGACTGAAATGCCAGTCATGAACTTGTACGATGAGTCTGATCTGATCAGTAATATCAAGGGTGAATATCGAGATAAAAATTATTTAGAATGGGCTCCTATTACTGAAGAAAAACTAGTCAAACCGATTGAAAAGCAAGTGGAGAAACCTAAAAAGGCTCCTTTAGGAGTTAAAAGAGAAGGAAAGAGCTATGCGGAGGTGGCGCGTGAAGAAGCGCGTGCGGACTTGAAAAAGAAACGCTCTGCTAACTATTTAACTCAGGATTTCAGCCGTGCGAGACGTCATTCTCAATCAGGCCTCGTTAGAAAGGGCAATCAACCGACAGCGCCTTTCCAAAAAGAAAATCCTGGTGAATTGGTGAAGTATAGCCAAAAATTGACCCAGTCTCATTATATCTTGGCGGAAGAAGTCAATTCTATCCCTACCAAGAATGAAGAAGTGTCAGCACCTGCTCCAAAGAAAAACAACTATGATTTTCTGAAAAAGAGCCAAATCTACAATAAAAAAAGTAAACAAACAGAACAAGAACGTCGGGTTGCCCAAGAGTTGAATCTGACAAGAATTACAGAATAGGGGAGAAAACATGCCAAAGACATATCATTTTATCGGAATTAAGGGATCAGGGATGAGTGCCTTGGCCTTGATGTTGCACCAAATGGGGCACAAGGTTCAAGGATCAGATGTTGAAAAGTACTACTTTACTCAACGTGGTCTTGAGCAGGCAGGAATTACCATTCTTCCTTTTGATGAAAAGAATTTAGACGGTGATATGGAAATTATCGCTGGAAATGCCTTCCGTCCAGATAACAACGTCGAAATTGCCTATGCAGACCAAAATGGTATCAGCTACAAACGTTACCATGAATTTCTAGGTAGCTTTATGCGTGACTTTGTTAGCATGGGAGTAGCAGGAGCGCATGGAAAAACTTCAACGACAGGTATGTTGTCTCATGTCTTGTCTCATATCACAGATACTAGTTTCTTGATTGGGGATGGGACAGGTCGTGGTTCGGCCAATGCCAAATATTTTGTCTTTGAATCTGACGAATATGAGCGTCACTTTATGCCTTACCACCCAGAATACTCTATTATCACCAACATTGACTTTGACCATCCAGACTATTTCACAAGTCTAGAGGATGTTTTCAATGCTTTTAACGACTATGCTAAACAAATTACCAAGGGTCTTTTTGTCTATGGTGAAGATGCAGAATTGCGTAAAATTACGTCTGATGCACCAATTTATTATTATGGTTTTGAAGCAGAAGGTAATGACTTTGTAGCTAGTGAGCTTCTTCGTTCAACAACTGGTTCAACCTTCACAGTTCATTTCCGTGGACAAGAATTGGGTCAATTCCACATCCCAACCTTTGGTCGTCACAATATCATGAATGCGACAGCCGTTATTGGTCTTCTTTACACAGCAGGATTTGATTTGAACTTGGTGCGTGAGCACTTGAAAACATTTGCCGGTGTTAAGCGTCGTTTCACTGAGAAAATTGTCAATGACACAGTGATTATCGATGATTTTGCCCACCATCCAACAGAAATCATTGCGACCTTGGATGCGGCTCGTCAGAAATACCCAAGCAAGGAAATTGTTGCAGTCTTCCAACCGCATACCTTTACAAGAACCATTGCCTTGTTAGATGACTTTGCTCATGCTTTAAACCAAGCAGATGCTGTTTACCTAGCACAGATTTATGGGTCAGCTCGTGAAGTGGACCATGGTGATGTCAAGGTAGAAGACCTAGCCAATAAAATCAACAAGAAACATCAAGTGATTACTGTTGAAAATGTATCTCCTCTCTTAGACCATGACAATGCTGTTTATGTCTTTATGGGAGCAGGAGATATCCAAACCTATGAATACTCATTTGAGCGTCTCTTGTCTAACTTGACAAGCAATGTTCAATAGGATGTTCCCATGGAAATTCCAATTAAGATTATTCAGGCAAGCAAGTCTGATTTGGCTGAGATAGAGGCGATTCAAACTTCGTCTTTTCCAGTTGAAAAGCAGCAATCTTCCCATATTTTAGAAGAAAGTATCCGTAAGTGTGCGGATACCTTTCTTCTAGCTAGGGATGAAAATCGACTTTTAGGTTATATTCTATCAAGGCCTCAGTCAGACAATCCTCAATGTCTAAAAATACATTCTTTAGTCATTGAGTCTGACCATCAGAGACAGGGCTTGGGAACACTTCTTCTTGCAGCCTTGAAAGAGGTGGCAGTTGAGCTGGATTACAAAGGGATTCGTTTGGAGAGTCCTGATGAGCTGCTTTCCTATTTTGAAATGAACGGTTTTATTGATGAAGAAACTTCCCTTTATGCAACTAGCCAGGGTTTTAGTATGATTTGGTTTAATCCCTTTTATCTGGAGGCACAATGAAAATTAGACAAGCAAGATTAGAAGATTTGGATCGTATCGTCGAGATTGAACTAGAGAATTTCTCGGTCGAAGAAGCCATTCCTCGATCTGTTTTTGAAGCGCATTTGCGAGAAATACAGACCTCTTTTCTGGTTGCAGAAAAAGAAGGTAGAATCATGGGTTATATCGAAGGGCCAGTTGGCCCCCACCGCTATCTGCAAGACCAGTCTTTTACAGAAGAAATAAAAGACCATAGTCATGAGTCGGGTGGTTATATCTCTGTGACCTGCCTCTCCATTGCTAAAGAGGCACAGGGACTAGGACTGGGTCAGAAATTGCTAACAGCCTTGAAAGAACTGGCTCTTGAAGATGGAAGAGAAGGCATTAATCTAACCTGTCATGACTATCTCATTGCCTACTATGAAAAACACGGATTTGTCAACGAAGGCCTGTCCCAGTCAACCTTTGCAGGGGAAACCTGGTATGATATGGTCTGGGAAACGAAAAAATAAGCTAGGAAAAGTATCATAGGTTGCTTTTCTTGGACTTTTAAGATATAATATTATGGATTGTCAACAAGGAGGAAAAACTTTTGAGTGAAAAGTCAAGAGAAGAAGAGAAATTAAGCTTTAAAGAGCAGATTCTGAGAGATTTAGAAAAAGTAAAACGCTATGATGAAGTTCTGAAAGAAGATGAGGCAGTAGTTCCTACTCCTGCAAATGAACCTTCAGCTGAAGAACTCATGGCTGATTCCTTGTCAACGGTAGAGGAGATTATGAGAAAAGCTCCTGCTGCGCCTACTCACCCAAGTCAAGATTTACCAACTTCTCCAGCAGATGAGATTCAAAGAGAAACTCCTGCTGCCCCAACTCATCCAAGTCAAGATGTGCCTTCTTCTCCAGCGGAAGAAAGTGGATCAAGACCAGGATCAGGTCCTGTTAGACCTCACAAAGTTGAAAGAGAATATAATGAAACCCCAACAAGGGTAGCTGTTTCCTATAAGACGACAGAGAAAAAAGAAGAACAAGCACGTCCAGAAACACCGACGCCTGCTAAAGAAACAGTGGATATCATCAGCGATACACCACGTCGTAGCCGTAGAGAAGGAGCGAAACCCGTTAAGCCTAAGAAAGAGAAAAAATCTGGCTTCAAGGCCTTCTTCATTTCTCTACTGATTTTCCTTGCCTTGATTTCGGCAGGTGGTTACTTCGGTTATCAGTATGTTCAGTCATCTTTACAGCCTGTTGATGCTGATTCTAAGCAATATGTAACGGTGCAAATCCCAGAAGGGGCTAATGTTCAAGAAATCGGTAAGACACTTGAAGATGCCGGCTTGATTAAACACGGTTTAGTTTTTGGCTTGTATGCTAAGTACAAAAATTATGCTGATTTGAAATCAGGTTACTATAATTTGCAAAAGAGCATGAGTACAGAAGATATCATCCACGAACTACAAAAAGGTGGAACAGCTGAAGCTCAAGAACCTGTCCTTGCGACTTTGACAATTCCAGAAGGTTATACGATTGATCAAATGGCACAAGCGGTAGGTCAATTGCAAGGTGACTTCAAAGAGCCTTTGACAGCGGATGCTTTCCTAGCAAAAGTTCAAGATGATAGCTTTATCAGCCAAGAAGTTGCTAAATATCCTAGTCTACTTGAAAGCTTGCCTACAAAGGAAAGTGGAGTTCGTTATCGTTTAGAAGGATTCCTTTTCCCAGCTACTTACTCTATCAAAGAAAGCACAACTATTGAAAGCTTGATTGATGAGATGTTGGCAGCTATGGACAAGACTTTGGCACCTCATTACAGTACGATTAAATCTAAGAATTTGACGGTCAATGAATTGTTGACCATTGCTTCACTAGTAGAAAAAGAAGGAGCTAAGACTGACGATCGTAAGTTGATTGCAGGTGTATTCTACAATCGCTTGAATCTTGGCATGCCACTTCAAAGCAATATTGCCATCTTGTATGCCCAAGGCAAACTTGGTCAGAAGATTAGTCTTGCCGACGATGCTGGAATCGATACATCGATTGATTCACCATACAATGTTTATACAAATCTAGGGCTCATGCCTGGTCCGGTAGATAGTCCAAGCTTAGATGCTATCGAGTCAAGTATCAATCAGACTAAGAGTGAAAACCTTTACTTTGTTGCAGATGTAACAGATGGTAAGGTCTACTATGCTAGCAATAAAGAAGAACATGATCGGAATGTTGCTGAACATGTCAACAGCAAATTAAACCAAACAAACTAAAATTATGTGATGATTCACATAATTTTCTTTAGAAAATATCATCAGAAGAAAGTTGAGAAAAATGGCAGAAAAAACATATCCTATGACCCTTGAGGAAAAGGTAAAACTGGAAAAAGAATTAGAAGAATTAAAATTGGTCCGCCGACCAGAAGTGGTAGAACGTATTAAGATTGCTCGTTCATACGGTGACCTTTCTGAAAACAGTGAATACGAAGCAGCTAAGGATGAACAAGCCTTTGTTGAAGGACAAATCTCTAGCTTGGAAACAAAAATCCGTTATGCTGAAATCGTCAATAGTGACTCAGTTGCAGATGATGAAGTAGCGATTGGTAAAACAGTCACTATCCAAGAAATTGGTGAGGACGAAGAAGAAGTTTATATTATCGTAGGTTCAGCGGGTGCGGATGCTTTTGCAGGAAAGGTTTCAAATGAAAGCCCAATTGGACAAGCCTTGATTGGTAAGAAAACAGGTGACACAGCAACCATTGAAACACCTGTTGGTAGCTACGATGTAAAAATCTTGAAGGTTGAAAAAACAGCCTAAAAACAAAAGAAAGGAGTGGGGAGGCAATGCGCTTCACTCACTCCTTTTTCCATTTTAAATTGAATTGGAGACGATATGAGTTCAAAGAAGAAAAAAAATAAGATGGAGCGTGGTCTGACCAATCGTCACGTACAGGTTATGGCCATTGCAGGAACAATCGGAACAGGACTCTTTTTGGGGGCAGGTCGCTCTATCAGCCTAACAGGTCCTTCTATTGTACTGATTTATATGATTACTGGGGCTTTCATGTTCCTCATGATGCGTGCGGTTGGGGAAATGCTCTACCAGGACCCTGAGCAACATACCTTTATCAACTTTATCACGCGTCATTTGGGTAAGGGCTGGGGTTATTTCTCAGTTTGGTCTTATTGGCTTTCCGTTGTCTTTATCGGTATGGCGGAAATCACAGCCATCTCTCACTATGTTCAGTTTTGGTTCCCTAGCTGGCCAAGTTGGATGATTGAGATTGGATTTTTGACCATTCTAGCTTTGGTCAATCTGATTGCGGTTAAGCTCTTTGGGGAAGTTGAGTTTTGGTTTGCGATGGTCAAGATTGTGGCCATTTTAGCCATGATTGCCACAGGAGTCTTTATGGTCTTGACAGGCTTTAAGACACCTCATGGAGTAGCAAGTTTGGCCAATATTGCTGACAATTTCTCCCTCTTCCCAAATGGTGGAGTCAACTTTGTCATGGCTTTCCAGATGGTGTTCTTTGCCTACCTCATGATTGAGTTTATCGGGGTCACAACTTCTGAAACCAAAAATCCACGTCAGGTTTTGCCAAAAGCCGTTAAGGAAATTCCTTTGCGTATCGCCTTTTTCTACGGTGGTGCCCTCTTAGCCATCATGGCTATCATTCCTTGGCGTGAGCTTGCCTCTGCTGATTCTCCCTTTGTTACAGTATTTGAGTTAGCAGGTGTCAAGTGGGCAGCGGCCTTGATTAACTTCGTCGTTTTGACCTCAGCAGCCTCTGCCCTTAACTCAACCCTTTATTCAACAGGGCGCCATTTGTACCAGATTGCCCATGATTCGCCAAATCCATTCCTAAAAGCAATCAAGGCAGATACCCTTTCTCGTCATAACGTACCACAAAATGCCATTATTGCTTCAGCAATCTTAATTGCTCTGGCTGCCTTTATCAATGTTTTGCCAGGTGTTTCGGATGCCTTTGCCTTGATTACGGCTTCATCATCAGGTGTTTATATCGCCATTTATATCTTGATTATGGTGGCTCACCTGAAATACCGCAAGTCACCAGACTTTATGGCGGATGGCTACCTCATGCCCCATTATCGTTTCCTAAATCCTTTAACCATGCTCTTCTTTGCTTTTGTCTTTGTAACCCTCTTTTTACAAGAGTCTACATTTGTAGGAGCAATCGGATCAGCTATCTGGATTATTGGTTTCGGGATTTATAGCCAGTGGAAATTTAGAAAATAAATCATGAACTCATCAACTCAGGTTGGTGGGTTTTTCTTTGAGATCAAGTCAAAAAAGCACCAGAGTTAAAGTGACTTTGGTGCTTTAAAGTTAATACTCTTCGAAAATCTCTTCAAACCACGTCAGCTTCGCCTTGCCGTATAGATGTTACTGACTTCGTCAGTTCTATCCACAACCTCAAAACAGTGTTTTGAGCTGACTTCGTCAGTTCTATCTACAACCTCAAAACAGTGTTTTGAGCAGCCTGCGGCGAGCTTTCTAGTTTGCTCTTTGATTTTCATTGAGTATAAAAACATGTTACTCTGTATAGATGTTGATGGCTATTCTTCATCTTCCGTAGGGAATGGAATGCCAGTTTTATTAAGTCGTTGAACTTCTTGGACGAATATGTTCTTTGTTTCAAACATCTTTGCTAGTGGGAAGAGGTTGTTTTGGGCATCAATGTAGTGAAGAACAGTATTAGCTCGTTCAATAGCCTTAGGGTTATTTTGTCGAAGTAGATTGTAAACTTCATACATGTTTAAAAGAAATAGGGGATTTATTGAAATGAGAGCATGGATTCCTTGAGATAGTATTAGTTTCAACTTATAGATGAGTTTTTCAGCTTTATCATAGTAGCCATAACGAGAATAAACCCTAACCAAATTAACACTACAGTGAGCATATAAGCGACCAAAATCCATAGTTGTATATTTACCCTCCTCTAATCCTTCAAGGACTAGATTTTCGAGGTATTCAAGGAATTGTACTTCAAAAAATTGAGCGTTAAATTGCAAGAGATTAGTAATAATACCAAAATCACGAATATAAAGTGTGTCTATACTTGAGATATAGTCAATCAAGTAATGAACAGTTTCTAGTTCATCAGGAGTGAATTCATCCAATTTCTTTGCTTGATTGTAAGTGCATAATTTTCGTACGTAATATTCTATGGCATTTGTCCAGTCACTTTTTTTCCCTAATATTTGTCTGGCTTTGGTCATATCATTTTTAATGAATGCATTCCCAAATTGTTTTACTCTTTGATCATCCTCATCTTGAATATATAACACTTCTGCATAGTCTTCTGGATCTAAACTCAATCTGAACAAAATTTCAAAAAAAGTATCGACTTTGACAGTTGCTAAACCTTTTTCAAAACGACTGAGGTTGTTGGGCGTAATGGTATCTCCAGCAACCTCTTTAAGGCTCATATTGCGATCTTGACGGATTTTATAAACGATTTCTCCATAGTGTTTTGATTCCATGATATTCTCCTTGTGTTTTATTGGTTTTATTATAACTTAAATTTCTTCATTTTTGGAAAAAACTACTGTTTTTAGTAGATTTTTTTGGAAAAGTCGGGGAGGGGGGTGAAATTCTACTGTTTTCAGTAGAAATATCCAAAAAGGGGATTATTTACTGTATAATCAAGTCAATTAAAAGTAAAGGAGATAAGGATGAAAAAGTCCCTAATTATGACAACTGCTATAGTGGCTGGTTTGGGAGTCGTTACCACAACTCAAACAGCCTTCGCTACTGAAGCGCCAACTGGAAACACAGTAACTGCTGCGGTCAATGATAAGGTCACAGACAAAGACCTGTCTGACGCTGAAAAACGCGCTGTAGATTCCGCTAAAGATGCTGACCAAAAAGCAAAAGATGCGGGTCAAGCTAAAGACGAGCTCGAAAAAGTGCAAAAAGACAAAGACGCTAAGAAAGCTGAAAAAGAAGCCATTGAAAAAGACCTTGAAAAGGCAAAAGATGCTACACCTGAAAAAATCAAAGATGAAACGGATGATGTAGATGCTAAAGAAAAGGCTAAAACTGACAAAGGCGCAGATGCCAAAGATAAGGCAAACCAAGTCGACCAAAAGTCTGACGAGGCCAAACGTGCTAAAGATGAACTTGACAAGGCTCGTACAGGGGTCGAAAAGGCTGACAAAGAAGTGAAAGACGCAACGGACGACTTTGACCCAGCCGCTAAAGAAATGGCGCAACAAGAAAAAGACGACGCGGATAAAAATGTACGTATCAAAGACCAAGCTAAACGCGATGCGGAAACAGAGCTAGAAAAAGCAAAAGAAGAAGACAAAACGCGTGAAGCTAAGAAAGTTCAAGAACGTCAAAACAAAGCCGACAAAGAAACGGATAAAACAGCAAAAGAAGGCGATGTCAAAGATGCGGAACAAGCCATCAAAGACGCGAAAGAAAAGCTGAAAACCGCTCAATATCCAAAAGAGGTCGTCCTAACTCCAGAATGGCGTAACAAAGCGAAAGAGTTGATTCACAAATACAAAGAACCATATCCAGAACCATATCCAGATTTGACAGGTATGGACCTAGACCAAATCAACAAAGCTGACGAAGCTTGGAGCGCTCGTCGCAACGTTTGGTTGGACCAGCAACAAAAAGAAATACGAAGATTAGAAAAAGAGTTAGTTGAATTAGACCGTGAAACAGATGAAAAATGGATGGAAAACATCCATAATATCACCACTGATGGATTTCAAGATGAAGAAACAGACGTCAAATATGACCCCAATAACCTTCCTCAAGATGTCGTAGATGAATTGAATGACCGATTTATTACTCTTCTCAACAATCTTCGTAAACAATTAGACTTGCCAGAGGCAAAAATCAATACAAATAATAAAGATTTTGCCAAAGAAGTCGCAAAAGTTTACAAAGACAATGACTATCAAGACGAAGGCCATTTTGGGCGTGGAATTAATGATGTTGCTCGCAAACGAGGGTTGAAAGTGTCTGAAAATCCTGGTGTTGAAACTCATTCTCAATATTATGAAAATCTCATGAATCTGCCTATGAGCACAGACAAAATGACCAGACAAGAACTTATTGCAAGTATGACAGAAACGTTTATGTCATTCTTTGCGGAAGGGTACTCAACGGGTAGTTATGGTCATTTCTATAGTCTTTTAACCTCCGATAATTTGGGATTAAACACCTCTCTTATCAAAGGTGGGCAACTTTTGACTGACTTAGGTGACCCAGATATGACACATATCTTCCGCATTCACGTTTTAAATGTTGAAGATAAAACTCTAATTGACAACACTGATTCAACCGTACAAAAAGCTAAGTTTGAAGAACTCTATGGGCCAAACTCTAAAGCCAATCTTCCAACACCAACGGTGAAAGACAAACAAGAAGTTGAAGCCGAATTGGAAAAAGCCAAAGCTGATAAGAAGACCGCTGAAGACAACTTGGAGCAAGTAAAAACAGAGCTTCAAGAAATTGAGAAACGCATTGCCGACTTGGAAAATGAAGTGTCTGAAACACCAACTAAAGAAGCAAAACGCACCGAAGCTGTCAAAGAGCTTGAAAAAGCCAAAGAAAAAGCAGAAGATGCCAAACGTAAGTTGGAACGTGCAACTCTTGACGACAATGCCAAATCATTGCGTCTAGAAAAAGCTCGCAAGGCAAAAGCCGAAGCTGATAAAGAATTGGCTAAGAAATTGGCAGAAAGTCAACAAAAAGATAAAGACTTGGAAAATGCGAAGATTGAGCGATTGAAAGCGGACAAAGAGTTGAAAGACGCAGAAGACGCACTACAAAAAGCAAAAGACAAGTTGGCAGAAACCCTTCGTTTGAGCCAAGAAAAAGGCAAATTGGAAGCAGAATTGCAAGCTAAGTCAAAAGAATTGGATGAAGTCTGCAAACACGTAGACGACTTGAAACGCGACGTGAAGCAAAAAGAAGACGAAGCCGAGAAAGCGAGAAAAGTCAAAGATGAAGCGGAACGCGAGTATCAAAAATTGCTCCTACGTAAGACAATCGACGACGCTATCATTCCAGAGCAACCAGAATTCAAAGGTGGTGTAAATGGTGAGGGTCTAATCCAACCAGAACTACCAGAGTTCCCACTAGATAAATTGCCTAAAGTTGATGAACCTAAAGTTGATGAACCAGGTAAAGAGCCAGGTAAAGAACCAGGCAAAGAGCCAGGCCAAGAACCGGGCAAAGAACCGGGTAAAGAACCGGGCAAAGAACCAGGTAAAGAGCCAGGTAAAGAGCCAGGTAAAGAGCCAGGTAAAGAACCAGTCCAAGAACCAGGTAAAGAACCGGGCAAAGAACCAGTCCAAGAGCCAGTCCAAGAGCCGGGTAAAGAACCAGGTAAAGAACCGGGTAAAGAGTCAGTCCAAGAACCAGTCCAAGAGCCAGTCCAAGAGCCAGGTCAGGCTGGTAACCAAGATGTGAAACCTGTGGGACAAGCACCAAGCTATCAAGCGCCAGCAGTTTTATCTCCAGCCCAAGAAGAAACTGGACAAAAAGCATTGCCAAATACTGGCAGTCAAATCAGCCTCCTAGCTTTATTAGGATATGGCTTATTGGCAGGATTGGGCATTGTTTTAAAGAAAAAAGAGGGATAAAAATTGAAAAAGAAACTAGCATTTGTATTATCGTTAGTGACTAGCTTATTGCTTCTTGCAGCCTGCTCATCAGCAGATGGGACTTATGTCTATCAAGGTAGCATGCCATTTATGGAAGAAGCAACTGTGACTATCCAAATCAAGGGTGACAAGGGACAAGTTCATACCAAAGGAAAAACGATTGGTATCCTAACAGAAGGAAAACCAACGGAGCAGACAGACGAGATGAAGGTCAATCAGAAAGAAAAGACTCTTGAATTGTCTTCACTGAAACTAGGTTATGAAATCAAAGGTGGAGAGTTGACCATTACTTCAGATCCTTCTGGTATACTAGCTGGTAAATCTTTTAAAAAGAAATAAAGGGAGGGACTATGTCCAAGAAAGGCATCTTTAGTGGCTTGTTAGTGGCTAGCTCAGTGCTTTTATTAGCAGCCTGTGGGCAGCAAGCTAGCCAGACGAGCGAAGCTGAGTCGGCTGACGCTACAGTCCAAACTAGTGCTGCAGAAGATAAAAAAGCTGAACAAGCAAAGATTGATTACCAGATTGTCTATCAGAATATCTTAGACTCCTATAGAGAGCGAGTTAAGACAGCGCAAAAACAACAAATGCCACAGAATTCGACAGGTGACAAAGAAGAGTCTTATATCGATTCCATTTTGTTTGATTACCAAGGAAGAGACATCAGCTATACTTTCTACGACATCAATAAGGATGGGAAGAAAGAATTGTTGATTAAGCAAGATAAGGTCTTACTTGGGATTTACTATCTGACAGATCAGGGAGCCCAGCTAGTCAAGGCTGGTGGGGTTGCTGGTAAAGGTGGTTCACGTCAAATCTTGATTCCTTATGAAAATGGCGCCATCTCTTACTTGATTTTCAGCGCTTCTAGACCGGAGGCCATTGCTAAAACTTATCTCTTTGCAGATGGCCGTTATCAGGAAGCCAGCTCAGTTGACTATGATTTGAGAGAAACCAAGGATCCTTCAAGTTTACAGGGTCTAGATGGGATTAAGCAGGTGGACTTAGAAGGCTTGAACTGGTTGATTTTTGATGATGCTTCAGCTAGTCGTCCCTTTATTGACTTAGAGGAGCAGGCCAAGGGACCTGGTGCCCATCTGGCTGAGATTCATCAGAAAAACTTTAGTAGTATCAAAGGTACTTGGAAGAATAACAAGGGTGGCGAAGTCACTTTTGATGAGAATGGCTTTACAAATGGTGCAGTCTTGACCCCAGCGGCACCGCAGATTGTAAATAATATGGCTAAATTTGGCATGGGGTCAAGTTCAGGACCTGGAGGTGCATCTGTTACCCTCATTCCGCAAGGAGTTGTGCATCCAGACTTTAATGCAGGCGATGCAACCTACACAGATGCATCTAACAGTAGCAAGGATCGGTTGTTGATTGCCCAATATGCAGGTGCATTATCCGATCCAAACGAATTTTATTATAAGGTTAGTGAGTAAAAAAGGAGAAATAGAAGATGAAATTAAAACACGTATTGACAGGAACAGTGATGGGTTTGAGCCTCGTGATGGCAGGGCTATGGAACTCTGTAGAAGCTAAGAATCTTTCAGATCATTTTGAAAGAGCTACAGTTCGTCCTGATGATGGTAATGATATAAATTTTTCAGGTTACACAACTCTAGTAGATATTGATACAAAAGAAGAGTTAAAGTATTTGGGGCGTGGAAGAGGTCCTGCAGAGACAATTGAAGGATATACTTATGTGAATAGTGTAAAAATTGATTCTCCATTAGGAGATAACTTGTTCCACCAATACAAGAAGAATGAATCTAGTCCCAAATATAACCTACCAAATGTTGATACAGTATCAATTCCAAAATATCCATTACCAGCTAAAGAACCTATAGGACCAGAAAACGAGTCTAAAAAGAATTATGTAATCCCAGATCCAGGTTTTACATCAGGGGATCCTTTGAACAGAAATTCAAAAAAATCTGTAGAAACTCCAAAAGCTAAAAAAGTGGGTTGGGTTTTAGAAAACGGTAAATGGTTCTACTTTGACCAGTCAGGTCGTAAGCAAGTAGGTTGGCTCCAAGTAGGTGGCGTTTGGTATTACCTTGCTAATGATGGTCAAATGCAACTTGGCTGGCTCTACATCGGGAATGCATGGTACTACCTTAATGGCTCAGGTGCAATGGTAACAGGATGGTTCCAAACAGGCGGTGTATGGTATTACCTTAATGGCTCAGGAGTCATGGTAACAGGATGGCTTCATCAAGGGAACACTTGGTATTACTTAAACGGTTCAGGTGCTATGAATAAAGGTGGCTGGTCTCAAGTTGGAAAATCATGGTATTATTTCACAAACTCAGGAGCTCTTTTGGTAAATACTACAACACCAGATGGCTATCACGTGAATGCTAATGGTGAGTGGGTGTAGGAGTGACAGAGCTATAGTCATACTTGATAGATAAAATATATTTTAGATATATCGTATTTAAGGTCCATTTGCTAGTACTAGCAATGCAAGAAAGAATTCAATATCAATATTCTATGATGAATAATTTGGAAATATAAATTGTTAAAAATATACCTTCACAACAAAGTGACAAGCATCTCCAAGAGGGGGTGCTTGTTTGTTCATTTGATGTTTATGCAAGCTGATATGCTCAATTTTTCTTTGGTTTGACAGTCCATTGAAATAAGACTATAATCAAGCTGTATCAGTTTTCGAGGAGGTTTGGATGTACTTTAGATTGGAAAATGAGGAATCCCAGAAGGCGCAAGAAATTGGGAATCTGATTCGTGCTTATAATCGTTACAAAAGAGAAGAGGCTGAAAGTGAGCCATTGAATCTTTATGTTGAAGATGAGATGGGCAATCTCATGGCTGGCTTGGTAGCTGAGACTTTCGGAAATTGGCTAGAAATCGAGTATTTGTTTGTAAAAGAGGATTTGCGAAGGCAGGGAATCGGTTCAAAACTATTGCAGCAGGCAGAAAGTGAAGCCAAGAATCGAAACTGTCGTTTTGCCTTTGTCAATACTTATCAGTTTCAGGCACCTAATTTTTATCAGAAACATGGATACAAGGAAGTTTTTAGATTACAAGACTATCCTTACACAGGGAAAAGATTTTACTATCAAAAGGATTTGTAAGGAGAATATGAAAGTATAAGGCAAAGAGGGGAGCTTGACATAAGTCTCGATAAATACCAGTAAAATCCTACAAATTGTGTCTTTCTGGGCGATATTGGGTACAATGCAATCGCACATTGGGAATCAAGGTCTATCAGGTTAAGAAAAGAACTGCTGTCGTCAAAATTTTGAAATAATTTATTTAAAGTCAACACTCTCTATTTTTTATGGTAGAGAGTTTTTGTTAATAAAATTTTACAAAATGACATTTATATATTGAATTGGGGTATGGAAATGGGCTCAGAAAAAATTTGAGCAAGATATGGATGAACTGGAGAGTGGTGAATAGCTTGTTACTCTTTTCTCAATACAGCTAAAATGTGATATAATAGTACTAATTTATTGGAATGAATGAAAGTTTTTGAAAATTTTCATGGGTTTCTAGCTAAGGAAGTAGGAAAAGTATGTATCCAGATGATAGTTTGACATTGCACACGGACTTGTACCAGATTAACATGATGCAGGTTTACTTTGACCAAGGGATTCACAATAAAAAGGCGGTCTTTGAGGTTTATTTCCGCCAACAGCCTTTTAAGAACGGCTATGCGGTTTTTGCAGGTTTGGAAAGAATTGTGAATTATCTTGAAGACCTGCGTTTTTCAGATAGTGATATTGCCTATTTGGAGTCGCTAGGATATCATGGGGCATTCTTGGACTACCTTCGCAATTTTAAGTTGGAGTTGACCGTTCGTTCTGCCCAAGAAGGGGACTTGGTCTTTGCTAATGAACCGATTGTACAGGTGGAAGGCCCTCTAGCCCAATGTCAATTGGTCGAAACGGCTCTTTTGAACATCGTTAACTACCAGACCTTGGTGGCGACAAAGGCAGCTCGTATTCGTTCGGTTATAGAATATGAACCCTTGATGGAGTTTGGGACACGTCGTGCGCAAGAAATGGATGCTGCTATTTGGGGAACACGCGCAGCGGTGATTGGTGGAGCCAATGGAACCAGCAACGTGCGTGCTGGTAAACTCTTTGATATTCCTGTCTTGGGGACTCACGCCCATGCCTTGGTACAGGTTTATGGTAACGACTATGAAGCTTTCAAGGCTTATGCTGCGACCCACAAAAATTGCGTCTTTCTTGTGGATACCTATGACACCCTTCGTATCGGTGTACCAGCTGCCATTCAGGTGGCGCGTGAGCTGGGTGACCAGATTAACTTTATGGGTGTGCGGATTGACTCTGGGGATATTGCCTACATTTCCAAGAAAGTTCGTCAACAACTGGACGAGGCTGGATTTACAGAGGCTAAGATTTATGCTTCTAATGATCTAGATGAGAATACCATCCTCAACCTCAAGATGCAAAAGGCCAAGATTGATGTCTGGGGCGTGGGTACTAAGCTGATTACAGCCTATGACCAGCCAGCTCTTGGGGCAGTTTATAAGATTGTTGCAATCGAAGATGAAAATGGGAACATGCGCAATACGATTAAGCTGTCTAATAATGCGGAAAAAGTGTCTACGCCAGGTAAGAAGCAGGTGTGGCGGATTACCAGTCGTGAAAAAGGCAAGTCAGAAGGCGATTATATCACTTATGACGGTGTGGATGTGAGCGACATGACGGAAATCAAGATGTTCCATCCGACCTATACCTACATCAAGAAGACCGTTCGTAATTTTGATGCCGTTCCTCTCTTGGTGGATATCTTCAAAGACGGAAAATTGATTTACACCCTGCCTAGCTTGATTGAGATTCAGGATTATGCTCGTAAGGAATTTGACAAGCTTTGGGATGAGTACAAGCGTGTGCTCAATCCGCAGCATTATCCAGTGGATTTGGCGCGTGATGTATGGCAAGACAAGATGGACTTGATTGACAAGATGCGTAAGGAAGCCCTCGGTGAAGGAGAAGAAGAATGAGTTTACAAGAAACGATTATCCAAGAACTGGGCGTGAAACCAGTGATTGATGCCCAGGAAGAAATCCGTCGTTCCATTGATTTCTTAAAAAGATACCTGAAAAAACATCCCTTTCTTAAAACCTTTGTACTTGGGATTTCTGGGGGACAAGACTCAACCTTAGCAGGTCGATTGGCCCAACTAGCTATGGAAGAACTGCGCGCAGAGACAGGAGATGACAGCTACAAATTTATCGCTGTCCGCCTGCCATATGGAGTGCAAGCTGATGAAGCAGATGCTCAAAAAGCCCTAGCATTCATCCAGCCAGATATCAGTTTAGTGGTGAATATTAAGGAATCAGCTGACGCTATGACGGCAGCAGTTGAAGCGACAGGAAGTCCTGTTTCAGACTTCAACAAGGGAAATATCAAGGCACGTTGCCGTATGATTGCCCAATATGCCCTGGCAGGTGCTCATAGTGGAGCGGTCATTGGAACAGACCATGCTGCGGAAAATATCACAGGTTTCTTTACCAAGTTTGGTGACGGTGGTGCAGATATTTTACCCCTTTTCCGCCTCAATAAACGACAAGGAAAACAACTCTTGCAGGAACTAGGTGCAGACCCAGCCCTTTATGAAAAAATCCCAACAGCAGACCTAGAAGAAGACAAACCAGGCCTAGCTGACGAAGTGGCCCTCGGAGTCACCTATGAAGAGATTGACGACTACTTAGAAGGCAAAACAATCAGCCCAGAATCCCAAACGACTATTGAAAACTGGTGGCACAAAGGCCAACACAAACGCCACCTACCAATCACTGTTTTTGACGACTTTTGGGAGTAAAAAGGTCCGGGGGACCTTTTTAGCTTATTACCTTGAGATTCGAAATCAAAACAAGTTTCAATGGAGATTGAACAGAGAATCATCTATTAGAAAGCGAGGTAACATTATGAAAGCAATCGGTACGCAAGTATTACAGACAGATCGTTTGATCTTGAGAAGATTTGTGGAGAGTGATGCGGAAGCCATGTTTCAAAATTGGGCTTCGTCTACTGAGAATCTGACCTATGTCACTTGGAATCCTCATTCTGATGTCGAGGTCACTCGGAACTCGATTCGAAATTGGGTTGCATCTTATGTCAATCCCAACTATTACAAATGGGCTATTTGTCTCAAAGAAAACCCTGAGCAAGTGATAGGAGATATCAGCATTGTTGAAATGCTCGAGGAAGATTCAAGTTGTGAAATTGGCTATGTGCTAGGCAAGGCTTACTGGGGAAATGGTATGACGACGGAGGCCTTGAAAGCTGTGCTAGACTTCTGTTTTACTCAAGCAGGTTTTCAAAAGGTCAGAGCACGATATGCCAGTCTCAACCCAGCTTCAGGCCGTGTGATGGAAAAAGCGGGAATGTCTTATCTAAAAACCATTACCAATGGGGTGGAGAGAAAAGGCTATCTTGCGGATCTTATTTATTGTCAGATAAGTAAGGAGGACTGATAAGCTTAACATTTATTGCATATCCGCTGTTCTTATTTTTTTCATTTATCCTTCCTTTTCCGAATAAATAGATAGAGCCAGAGAATCTAACACTCTGGCTTTTAAAAATGTGCTATAATGAAAGGAGAGGCAGTATGACTGTACGTCATCCGGGAATCAGCCCAACTAATGATTTGGTTGCTAAGAAGATTTTTAGCAACCCAGAGATCACTTGTCAATTTATTCGCGATATGCTGGACTTACCTGCAAAAAATGTAACGATTTTGGAGGGGAGCAATATTCATGTACTACCTTCCCTGCCTTATTCAGCCCAAGATTTCTATACCAGTATAGATGTCTTGGCAGAGTTAGATAATGGAACGCAAGTTATTATTGAGATTCAGGTGCATCATCAGAATTTTTTCATCAATCGCCTGTGGGCTTATTTGTGCAGTCAGGTCAATCAAAACCTAGAAAAAATTCGCCAACGAGAAGGTGATACTCACCAGAGCTACAAACACATCGCACCTGTTTACGCAATAGCTATTGTGGATAGTAATTATTTCTCAGATGACTTGGCTTTTCACAGCTTTAGCATGCGCGAGGATACGACAGGTGAGGTCTTAACCATCACCAATAATGGACAGGAAAACCATCTGGTCAAGATGGCGTTCTTGGAACTAAAAAAATATAGAGAAACCAGCAAAGATAGCATTCGCAAACCGTGGTTAGAGTTTTTCGGGAACAAACCCTTTACCCAGCAACCCGAGCGAGCTATTAGCCAAGCAGACCAACTGCTAGACTACAAGAGCTGGTCCGAGGAGGACAGGAAAATGTTTAGTGAACAGCGCAGACGCGAAGAACAAGCCTTGTTAGCGCAGGACTATGCCTTGGAAACTGCTAGGGCGGAAGGTGGTTTTGCTATGTTAGCAAATCTTGTTCGCCAACATCTTTTAACAGCTGAGGTTGCGAGTGAGCAATTGGGCATGACTGTCGCTGAGTTTGAAGCCTTGTTGTAAGACTAGCACTAACAGTCTGGAAAACCATCTGGTCAAGATGGCATTCTTGGAACTAAAAAATACAGAGAAACCAGCAAAGACGAGGTTCGCAAACCGTGATTGGAGTTTTTGTAAATCAGTAAGTCAATGACAGATTTTTCCGTGATAAACGGAAGAATCTGTTTTTTTAGTTTACTAGATGTTGGCTCGAAAACGTAAGATAGCTTACCCTTTTACTCATACTTTTTTGATTTATTTGAAGTATAACCTGATTAAATTCCTATTTTTCCCTATCATTGTCCCTGTTTTTTCTGGAATTTTGGGGCTATAATAGTCCTATCAAATCAAAGAATGGAGGAAGGCAATGGATAATATAATCTTTTTTATCAGTGTGTTTCTTGCTGGAATTCTTTCCTTTTTTTCTCCTTGTATCTTACCCTTGTTACCAGTTTATGCAGGGGTCTTACTGGATGACAAAGATGGTGCTCAGGCTTCTAGTGGAAAATATTCAATCTCACTTGTTAGTTTATTGCGAACTCTGGCCTTTATAGCGGGGATTTCTTTTATCTTTATCTTACTGGGCTATGGAGCTGGTTTTTTAGGCAATTTGCTGTATGCCTCTTGGTTTCAGTATGTGACAGGTGCGGTTATCATTCTCTTGGGCTTGCACCAGATGGAAGTCTTACATTTGCAGGGACTCTACAAGGAAAGAAGGCTACAATTACAGAGACAGGGGCAAAAGGGTAAGGGCTATAGTCAGGCATTTTTACTGGGGTTGACCTTTAGTTTTGCCTGGACGCCTTGTGTGGGACCGGTTCTAGGCTCTGTTTTGGCCTTGGCGGCTTCAGGTGGTTCAGGAGCTTGGCAGGGAGCTGGTCTCATGTTAATCTATACGCTAGGTCTAGCGCTACCATTTTTGGTTCTAGCTCTTGCCTCCAGCTATGTTTTGAAACATTTCCGAAAACTCCATCCTTATCTCGGAACCCTCAAAAAAGTGGGCGGTTTCCTCATTATCGTAATGGGAATCTTGGTGCTTTTGGGAAATGCTTCCATTTTGACTACATTATTTGAATAGAGAGGAAAAAGAAATGAAAAAATGGCAAACATGTCTCCTTGGAGTAGGCTCAATCTGTTGCTTGGCAGCCTGTTCGGCTAAAAACATGTCAGACGAGTCTACTATGAAGGAGCAAACAAAAACAGAACAAGTCAGTTCGCAAACTGCCACCAAGGGTCAGGCAGTCGCTGATTTTGAATTGATGGGTGTAGATGGCAAGACCTACCACTTGTCTGATTACAAGGGCAAGAAAGTCTATCTCAAATTCTGGGCTTCTTGGTGTTCTATCTGTCTGGCTAGTCTTCCGGATACGGATGAAATTGCTAAGGATGCTGGAGACGACTATGTGGTCTTGACAGTGGTATCTCCTGGTCACAAGGGAGAACAAGCTGAAACGGATTTTAAGGACTGGTACAAGGGCTTGGATTATAAAAATTTCCCAGTTCTAATTGATCCATCAGGCAAACTCTTGGAAAGTTATGGTGTCCGTTCTTATCCAACTCAAGCCTTTATAGACAAGGAAGGCAAGCTGGTCAAAACGCAACCAGGTTTTATGGATAAGGATATGATTTTAAAAGAATTGAAAGAAATGGGGTAGGGAAAGGTCATGAATGATAAAGTAAAACTTTTTGTCTTGGCAGGGATTTTTTTCCTAGCCATAACCGGTTTCTATTTTCTATTGATGAGAAATGCAGGGCAGACAGATAGCTCGCAAATTGAGAAGGCTGCAGTCAGCCAAGGAGGAAAAACAGTGAAAAAAACAGAAGTGAGCAAAGACGCAGACTTGCACGAAATTTATCTAGCTGGGGGTTGTTTCTGGGGAGTGGAGGAATACTTCTCACGTGTGCCTGGAGTGACAGATGCCGTTTCAGGCTATGCAAATGGTAGAGGGGAAACAACCAAGTATGAATTGATCAATCAAACAGGGCATGCGGAGACTGTCCATGTCACCTATGATGCTAAGCAAATTTCCCTCAAGGAAATATTGCTACATTACTTCCGCATTATCAATCCAACCAGCAAAAATAAACAAGGAAATGATGTGGGAACCCAGTACCGTACCGGTGTTTATTACACAGATGACAAAGATTTGGAAGTAATCAACCAAGTCTTTGATGAAGTGGCTAAGAAATACGACCAACCTCTAGCAGTTGAAAAGGAGCCCTTGAAGAATTTTGTGGTGGCAGAGGATTACCATCAAGACTACCTCAAGAAAAATCCAAATGGCTACTGCCATATCAATGTTAATCAGGCTGCCTACCCCGTCATTGATGCCAGCAAATATCCTAAACCAAGTGATGAGGAATTGAAAAAGACCTTGTCGCCTGAGGAGTATGCAGTTACCCAGAAAAATCAAACAGAACGAGCTTTTTCAAACCGCTACTGGGATAAATTTGAATCCGGTATCTATGTGGATGTGGCAACTGGCGAACCCCTCTTTTCATCAAAGGACAAGTTTGAGTCTGGTTGCGGCTGGCCTAGTTTCACCCAACCCATCAGCCCAGATGTTGCCACCTACAAAGAAGATAAGTCCTACAATATGACGCGCATGGAAGTACGGAGCCGAGTTGGAGATTCTCACCTTGGTCATGTCTTTACGGACGGCCCTCAGGACAAGGGGGGCTTGCGCTACTGTATCAATAGCCTTTCTATCCGCTTTATTCCCAAAGACCAAATGGCAGAAAAAGGCTATGCTTATTTACTAGATTATGTCGATTAAGAAGTCTTTCCTAAGCAGTTAGAGGAGAATTTTGCTATACTGATACTAGTAAGTGATAAAGGAGCAGGGCATGACCTATACAATCTTAATCGTAGAAGATGAATATCTGGTAAGACAAGGCTTGACCAAGCTGGTCAATGTAGCAGCCTACGATATGGAAATCATCGGTCAGGCTGAAAATGGAAGACAGGCTTGGGAATTGATTCAAAAGCAGGTGCCAGACATCATTTTAACCGATATCAACATGCCTCAGCTGAATGGCATCCAATTGGCTAGTCTGGTCCGAGAAACCTATCCTCAGGTTCATCTAGTTTTTTTGACAGGCTACGATGATTTTGATTATGCCTTGTCTGCTGTTAAACTCGGTGTGGATGACTACTTGCTCAAGCCCTTTTCTCGTCAGGATATTGAGGAAATGTTGGGGAAAATCAAGCAAAAGTTGGACAAGGAAGAAAAGGAGGAGCAGTTACAAGATTTACTGACCGCTAAGTTTGAGGGAAACCTGGCTCAGAAAATCCAGTCTCATCTGGCTGACAGTCAGTTTAGTTTGAAGTCTTTGGCCAGTGAGTTAGGTTTTAGTCCGACTTATCTGAGCTCCTTGATTAAGAAAGAGCTGGGCTTGCCTTTTCAGGATTATCTGGTCCGAGAACGTGTCAAACAAGCCAAGCTCTTGCTTTTGACCACAGATTTAAAGATTTATGAGATAGCCGAAAAGGTTGGTTTTGAAGATATGAACTATTTTACCCAACGTTTTAAACAGATTGCAGGTGTGACACCTCGTCAGTTTAAGAAGGGAGAAGGCCGATGAAGCGTTCTTCTCTCCTAGTCAGAATGGTTATTTCCATCTTTCTGGTCTTTCTCATTCTCCTAGCTGTGGTGGGGACTTTCTACTATCAATCTAGTTCCTCGGCCATTGAGGCTAGCATTGAGGGCAATAGCCAAACGACAATTAGCCAAACTAGCCACTTTATTCAGTCTTATATCAAAAAATTAGAAACCACCTCGAGCAGTTTGACCCAGCAGACGGAAGTCCTAGTCTATGCGGAGAATCCCAGTCAAGACCAAACCAAGGGAATCCGAGATTTGTTTTTAACCATCTTAAAGGCAGATCAGGACTTGAAAACGGTGGTACTGGTCACCAAATCCGGTCAGGTAATTTCTACAGATGATAGTGTGCAGATGAAAACCTCCTCAGATATGATGGCTGAGGACTGGTATAAAAAGGCTATTCATCAGGGGGCCATGCCTGTTTTGACTCCAGCTCGCAAATCGGATAGTCAGTGGGTAATTTCTGTTACTCAGGAACTTGTTGATGCAAAGGGGGCCAATCTTGGCGTACTTCGTTTGGATATTTCCTACGAAACTCTGGAAGCCTATCTCAACCAACTTCAGTTGGGCCAGCAGGGCTTTGCCTTTATCATCAATGAAAACCATGAATTTGTCTACCATCCTCAACACACAGTTTATAGTTCATCTAGTGAAATGGAGGCCATGAAACCCTATATCGAGACAGGGCAGGGCTATACTCCTGGCCACAAATCCTATGTCAGTCAGGAACAGATTGCAGGAACAGATTGGATGGTTATAGGAGTTTCTTCGTTGGAAAAATTATCTCAAGTTCGGAGTCAGCTCTTGTGGACCTTGCTTGGGGCCAGTGTCACCTCTCTTCTTGCCTGTCTCTGCTTGGTGTGGTACAGTCTCAAGCGTTGGATTGCCCCTCTGAAGGATTTGAGAGAGACCATGTTGGACATTGCTTCTGGTGCTCAAAATCTTCGTGCCAAAGAAGCTGGTGCCTATGAACTGAGAGAAGTGACTCGTCAGTTTAATGCCATGTTAGATCAGATTGATCAGTTGATGGCAGATGTGCGCAAGCAGGAAGAAACGACCCGTCAGTATGAACTTCAAGCCTTGTCGAGTCAGATTAACCCCCATTTCCTCTACAACACCTTGGACACCATCATATGGATGGCTGAATTTCAGGATAGTCAGCGAGTGGTTCAGGTGACCAAGTCCTTGGCAACCTATTTCCGCTTGGCGCTCAATCAGGGTAAAGATTTGATTTGCCTGTCTGACGAAATCAATCATGTCCGCCAGTATCTCTTTATCCAGAAACAACGCTATGGAGATAAGCTGGAATACGAGATTGATGAAAATCCTGCCTTTGATAACTTAGTCTTGCCTAAACTGGTGCTACAACCTCTGGTAGAAAATGCTCTTTACCATGGTATCAAGGAGAAGGAAGGGCAGGGACATATTAGAGTTTCTGTCCAGAAACAGGATAGAGGACTAGTCATCCGCATTGAGGATGATGGTGTTGGCTTCCAAGTTGCTGGAGATAGTAGTCAAAGTCAGCTCAAACGTGGGGGAGTTGGTCTGCAAAATGTTGACCAGCGTCTCAAACTTCATTTTGGAGAAGATTATCAGATGAAGATTGATTCTGCACCCGACAAAGGAACGACGGTTGAAATATACATAAATAGAATAGAAACTAGCTAACTCCCAGTCAATTCTGGGAGTTTTATGCAGATTGGAGTAAGATTTTCAGGTTGTCTATCTTGCTAAAAACAAGAAAAAACGATATGATAGATAATGACAAAAGAGGTATCAAGTATGAAGGAAAAAGATATTCAAAGAGAAACAAGCCAGATTGTAGAAGATGTATTGGAAAAGGCCGATTTGAAGCAAGGATCTATCTTTGTTTTGGGCCTTTCTTCTAGTGAAGTGATAGGTGGTCAGATTGGCAAGGAATCCAGCCAAGAAATTGGCGAAATCATTGTGAAAACCATCCTAGATATCCTAGAGGAAAAAGGAATTCATCTAGCTGTTCAAGGTTGTGAACATGTCAATCGGGCCCTAGTCGTTGAACGTCAGGTAGCAGAGCAGTTTGATCTGGAAATCGTTAGTGTCCTTCCGACTCTTCATGCAGGAGGTTCGGGTCAGTTGGCAGCCTTCAAGTTTATGCAGGATCCAGTTGAGGTTGAATTTATCAAGGCTCATGCTGGATTGGATATCGGAGACACTGCAATTGGCATGCATGTCAAGCATGTTCAGGTTCCGATTCGCCCTCTTTTGAGAGAGATTGGGCATGCCCACGTAACGGCTCTTGCTAGCCGTCCAAAATTAATTGGAGGTGCGCGTGCGCATTATCCTCAAGATTCTATTAGAAAGTCGTGAGAATGAGAAAAAAAAAACAACAACTAGAAAAAATTACTAAATATTCGATTCGTAAGCTAACTGTTGGGGTAGGTCCTGTAGCAATCGGGGCCTTCCTTTTTGGTGCTGGTACCTTTTCAGTAGATAAGGTGCAAGCCAATGAAGTTGGCGGAACTCATAGCGTTCATTACCGTTATTTGGCGGAGCAGGAATTGACAGAGTCTGAAAAAGCCTTGATTCACCATGAGGTTCCAACAGAATTTCAAGATGATGATATTCTTTATGTAGTTTATCGCAAGAAGGCAACTAACAGTCAACAACTTCCATACACAGGAAGTAAGGAGCTAGCTCTAGCAGGCCTTGGCTTGGCAACGGCTTCTCTAGCAGTCTTTTTGGTGTCCAAAAAAGGTCGTAAAGAGGTTCTAGGTGTTCTCTTGATTGGTTCTTTAGGAGCTAGCACTTTTGTACCTTATGGGACATTTGCGTTTGAAAATAAGGAATTGCTTTCTTATAACCAAACTATTTCGGCCTCTACACATGAAGGCTTAGCTGAAGGGATTATCCACATTGATGGCTATGAATACATTGGATACTTCAAGGAAACAGAACTTCATCAATCAAGACCAGTTTCAGCTGAGAAGTCTCAGTTGCCAGTAGAAAAGCAAAGTTCAAAAGAAATCGAGAAAACAGAAGTAGCTCAAGAAAGACCTGCGGTTACTCCAGAAACTGTTATTGAAAAACCTGTAGTAGAGAATCCAGTTGCCCCTGCTGTTGAAGAAAGACCAGTTTCTGAGAAGCCTCAGACAAGACAGGAAGAGAGCTTGGTGGAGATTCCTTTTGAAACGGTGACAAGCCCAGATGCGAATTTAGCAGAAGGACAGACGCGTATCGTCACAGCCGGAGTAAAGGGTCAGCGTCGTCTTGTAACCAAAGTTTCGATGGTCAATGGTCAAGAAGTTAGAGAAGTCATTGAAGACCAAGTGGTTCAAAAACCTGTGTCGCAAGTCATCGCAGTCGGAACTAAGAAAGAGGTGCAACCTACCTCAACTCCAACTCCAGTACCACAAGCTGAATCAAATCACCAAGCAGCTAAAGGAACCCAAGAAGAAGGTAAGGTAGGCCAAGCCTTAACGCAACCGGAATTACCAGAAGCCCCAGTTGAAGTAAAAGGAACTCAAGAGGAGGGTCAAGAAGGTCAAGCCTTAACCCAACCAGAAAATCCAGAATATCATGAAGTAAAAGGTGTTAAAGAAGTAAAAGAAGGCGAGCAGCAAGGCCAAGCTTTAGTACAGCCAGAACTTCCTGAATATAAAGAACCAGTTTCAACAAAGGGAACTCAAGAGGAGGGTCAAGAAGGTCAAGCACCAGTACAAGAAGTAAACCCAGAATATAACGTAACAACAGGTACAGTTGAGAAGTCTACCGAGAGTGAATTAGATTTCACAACAGAAGTAGTTCCAGACGATACAAAATATGTGGATGAAGAAGTAGTTGAAACCCCTGGTTCTAAAGGTGTTCAAGTTACGAAAACAACTTACGAAACAGTGGAAGGTGTGGAGACAGATAAAGTTCTTTCTACAACTACAGAAGTGAAAACGCCTGCCGTTTCTAAAGTCGTTAAAAAAGGAACGAAACCACTTGAAGGAACAACAGTTGAAACAAGAGAAGAAGTCATTCCTTTTGAAACAAAAGAACAAGAAGATGACACTTTAAAACGCGGAATAAGACAAGTAGCTCAAAAAGGTGTAGAAGGTAAGAAACAAATTACTGAAACCTATAAAACGATTCGTGGAGAAAAAACAAATGAAGCTCCAACAGTAGAAGAAACAGTTCTCCAAGCACCTCAAGATGAGATTATCAAAAAAGGTACAAAAGGTTTAGAAAAACCAACCTTAGAATGGGCTAAAACAGAAAAAGATGTCTTGAAGAAGAGCGCAACAGCTAGTTATACATTAAATAAACCAGCTGGAGTAGAAATCAAATCAATCAAATTAGCGTTGAAAGATAAAGATGGACAACTTGTAAAAGAAGTAACGGTATCTGAAAATAATTTAAACGCTACTTTAGATAAATTGAAATATTATCAAGGATACACTCTATCTACTACGATGGTTTATGATCGTGGAGAAGGTGAAGAAACTGAGAAATTAGAAGATAAACAAATTCAGTTAGACCTCAAAAAAGTTGAAATCAAGAACATCAAAGAAACAAGCTTGATGAGTGTAGATGCTGACGGTAACGAAACAGATACTAGTTTGCTTACGGAAAAACCAGCTGATGTCGCTCCGCTTTATCTACGAGTAACCACTCATGACAACAAAACAACCAGACTAGCTGTTGACAAGATTGAAGAAGTAGAAAAAGACGGAAAAACTTTATATAAAGTTACTGCCAAAGCACCAGACTTAGTTCAACGTAATGCAGATAACACACTTAGTGAAGAGTATGTTCATTACTTTGAAAAACAAAAAGCAAAAGAAGGTAATGTATACTATAACTTCAACGAGCTTGTAAAAGATATGAAAGCTAACCCAACGGGAGAGTTTAAACTTGGTGCGGATCTTAATGCAGCAAATGTTCCGACTCCGAATAAAGAGTATGTTCCTGGTACATTTAAAGGTAAGTTATCAAGTGTTGAGGGACAACGTTATTCAATCCACAATATGACACGTCAATTATTTGGTGGTATTGAAGGTGGTTCGGTTAAAAATGTTAACTTAGCTAATGTCGATATTAATATGCCTTGGATTGATAACATTTCTGCTCTTGCTAGAACTGTTAAAAATGCTACGGTTGAAAACATTAAAGTAACTGGTAGCATAACTGGTAGAGATGGAATTGCTGGACTTGTTAACAAGTTAGATGTTGGTGGACAACTTACTAATGTTGCTTATATCGGTAAACTTACAGGTGTAGGTGATCGAGGCTGGGATTTCGGTGGCATGGTTGGCGAAATCTGGAAAGGTAACGTTGACAAAGGCTATGTAGATGCTGATATAGTTGCTAATAAAGCTCGTATCGGTGGATTTGTCGCTAGATCAGATAATGGTTCTGATCCTAACGGAATTGGTAAATATGGTTCTGTTCGTAATGCTGTTACGAAAGGAACTATTAAGGTAAACACACCTGTTGAAGTAGGTGGTTTCCTTAGTAAGAACTGGGCATGGGGTAAAGTTGCAGACTCTGTGTCTATGATGAAAGTTGAAAATGGTGAAGTGTTCTATGGATCTAAAGATATTGACGAAGATGGTGGATACTTCTCAAATAACGCTTTGGAACGTAACTTTATCGTGAAAGATGTAAGTACAGGTAAACGTTCATTTAAATTCTCTGTTTCTAACCGAATTAAAGAAGTGTCTCAAGACGAAGCTGACCAGAAAATTGCAACGTTAGGAATTACAGCTAATGATTATGTTATCAATCCTCTTGTTTCAGATACATTAAATAATGTTAAACCAAAATATGACACTTACAAAGATACTCAAGATTACAATGCAGACCGTGAACTTCCTTACCGTAATATCGAAAAACTTCAACCGTTCTACAACAAAGAATGGATTGTCAACCAAGGGAACAAGCTTGCAGAAGGTTCAAACTTGTTAACTAAAGAAGTATTGTCTGTAACTGCAATGAAAGGCAATGACTTTGTCACAGACCTTACAGATGCTGACCATATTATGGTTCACTATGCAGATAAGACAAAAGAAATCTTTACGATTTCTCCTAAGGACTCTCAAGTTAAGCAAGTAAAAGAGTACAGTGTCGCTGAGCTTGGTGAAGTTGTTTATACACCAAACATGGTTGTAAAAGATCGTGCAGATTTAATCAGCGCTATCGAAAGTAAATTAAGTCCAGTTGAATTGCAATCTGACCCGATTTACCAACACTTGGGTAGAACTGGTGGCAACAAAGTCAATGCAATTAAGGATTTGTACTTAGAAGAAAGCTTCAAGTATGTTAAAGATAATCTTAATCAATTCGTTACGAAGTTAGTGGAAAATGAAGATCACCAATTGAACACAGATGAAGCTGCGAAACGTGCCTTGATTAAGAAAATCGATGACAATAAGGCTGCAGTTCTTCTTGGTTTGTCTTACCTCAACCGATACTACGGAGTTAAATTCGATGACTTTAACATTAAAGAATTAATGCTATTCAAACCTGACTTCTACGGTAAGAATGTTAGTGTTCTAGATAGAATCATCAATATTGGTTCTAAAGAAAGTTATATTAAGGGTGATCGTACTCACGATGCCTATCGTGAAGTAATCGCTGGTGCTACTGGTAAAGGTAACTTACATGAGTTCTTGAAATATAATATGGAACTCTTCACAAGTGATACAGATTTAAACGATTGGTTCATAAAAGCAACTAAAGATAACGTATATGTGGTTGAACCGAAGACAACAACTCCTGAGTTTGCTGATAAGAAACACAGAGCATACGAAGGACTAAATAACGACATGCACGGTAAGATGATTTTGCCACTTCTGAACTTAAAAGATGCGCATATGATTCTAATCTCAACATACAATACACTAGCATACAGTTCATTTGAGAAGTACGGTAAGAATACTGAAGCAGAGCGTAATGCCTTTAAACCTGAAATTGATAAAGTTGCTAAAGCTCAACAAAATTACTTGGATTTCTGGTCTCGTTTATCATTAGATAAAGTTCGCAACCAGCTATTGAAGAGCAATAACATGGTGCCAACACCAGTACTAGATAACCAAAACTATAAAGAAGGCACTGATAAATACGGTCACACTAATAGCGGTAAAGATGTCGCTCCAGTTCGTGAATTGTACGGACCAACCGGTCGTTACCATGCTACTGATTGGCGTATGGGAGCTGTAGCTCGTATTTACGGTAATCCTTATAAGGATGATTCAGTCTTCTTCATGGTTACCAATATGATTAGTGACTTTGGTATCTCTGCATTTACTCACGAAACGACTCACGTAAATGACCGCATGGTTTACCTAGGTGGTTCTAGACACCGTGAAGGAACTGACCTAGAAGCATTTGCACAAGGTATGCTACAATCCCCTGCTGAAACAAGTCCAAACGGTGATTTTAAAGCACTAGGATTGAACATGGCCTACGAACGTCCAAATGACGGAAACCAATGGTACAACACAAATCCAAATGACCTTGCATCTCGTGCGGAAATTGACCAGTACATGAAAGGTTTCAATGATACGCTCATGCTTCTTGATTATCTAGAAGGTGAAGCCGTACTTAATAAAGGCAGCAAAGAACTAAACAACGCTTGGTTCAAGAAAGTGGATAAAAAACTACGTGGAGCGAATACGAAGAACCAATACGATGAGGTTCGTGATTTGAATGCAGAAGAAAAAGAATATAACTTAACTTCTGTTAACGATCTGGTAGATAAGAACTTCATGACCAAACACGGTCCTGGTAATGGTACTTATGACCCAACTGGATTTGGCTCTGCCTATGTAACAGTGCCTATCACTGCAGGTATTTACGGTGGTAATACAAGTGAAGGGGCTCCAGGAGCAATGTCATTCAAGCATAACACCTTCCGTATGTGGGGTTACTTTGGATACGAAAAAGGTTTCCTAAATTATGCTTCTAACATGCTGAAAAATGAGTCTAAACAAGCAGGTCATGCTAGTCTAGGTGATGACTTCATCATTAAGAAAGTTTCTGATGGTAAATTTACTTCTCTAGAAGCTTGGAAGAAAGAATACTTCAAAGAAGTTGTTGATAAAGCTAAGGCAGGATTTAACTCTGTTACAATCGACGGCACTACTTACAGTAGTTACGAAGATTTGAAGAATGCATTTGCTGCAGCTGTTGAAAAAGATAAAGCTACTCTTAAGAATGGATCAGTTAAATTTGACAATACTGTTACACTTAAAGAAAAACTATACAAAAAACTTCTTCAACAAACAAATAGCTTTAAAACTTCAATCTTTAAATAATCGAAATCTCTCATCTGCTTTGCGGATGAGGGTTTTCTTATTTTGTGCTATACTTAAGGTATGCATAGAAAAACAGTGATTGATTTTAGGGCTTTGGGGGAGAGATACACCTTCACTCAGCCTATCAAAGAGTTAAAAACGAGAGATTTAGCAGAAGTGGCGGACTTGCTGGCAAAAGTGGAAAGCTACCAAGATCAAGGCTATTATGTGGTGGGCTATGTCAGCTACGAGGCTGCACCTGCTTTTGAGGAGAAATTAGCAGTTCACAAGGCACCTTTATTGGACGAGTATTTGCTTTATTTTACTGTTCACGATAGGGTGGAGACCTCCTCTATTCCTCTGACTTATGAGGAAATTGATTTGCCTTCAAATTGGCAGGAAGTGACGTCTGAAGCAGAATATGAAAAGGCGATTGCCCAGATTCACCATCATTTACGCCAGGGAGATACCTATCAAGTCAATTACACCGTTCAACTCAAGCAAGACCTCAGTGCTAATCCTTTTGCCATCTACAATCGCATGGTGGTAGAGCAGGAGGCAGGCTATAATGCCTATGTTGAACATGACGAAATGGCAGTGATTTCCATGAGTCCAGAGCTCTTTTTTGAGCAAAATGACCGTGAATTGACGACGCGACCAATGAAGGGAACGACTCAGCGTGGGGTCACCGACCAAGAAGATCTTGAACAGGCTAGTTGGTTGGAGCAGGATCCTAAAAATCGGTCTGAAAATATGATGATTGTGGACCTCTTGCGCAATGACATGAACCGTATTTCTGAGGTGGGGAGCGAGCATGTGGAGCGTCTCTGCCAAGTGGAACAGTATTCAACGGTTTGGCAGATGACTTCGACCATTAAGAGTCGGTTGCGAGATGATGTTGACCTTGTTGAAATCTTCCGTTCTCTCTTTCCTTGTGGTTCCATAACGGGCGCACCGAAAATTGCGACTATGGAGATTATCAAGGACTTAGAGCCTCAACCAAGAGGAGTTTACTGCGGAACGATTGGTCTCTTGCTTCCAAATGGGAGACGAATTTTCAATGTTGCTATTCGGACCATTCAACTCTACAAGGGGCAAGCTATCTATGGAGTAGGCGGAGGCATTACATGGGATAGCACATGGGAATCTGAATATCGAGAGGTTCATCAAAAAGCGGCTGTTCTCTATCGTAAACAAGCTCGTTTTCAACTGATTACTACTGGAAAAATCAGCCAGAAGTGCTTGCTGTTTGAGAATCAACATATAGAAAGACTGAGAAAAGCTAGTCGATATTTTGCCTATCCTTTTGATGCAGAAGACTTAAGACAAAAGATAGAGGAAGAGTGTCAGGCTTGTGATGCTAATCAAGATTACCGTCTACGAATCAGTCTCAACAAGTCTGGAGAAATAGAACTCAGTCGTCAAATTCTAACACCTCTTAGTCCAAGTTTCTGTCAAGCTAAACTTTGCCTGCAGGAAATGGATTTGAATCAAGCATTTACCTACTTCAAAACGAGTCATAGACCACACTTGAGTTTAGGCGAACAAGAAATCATTTACCATAATGAAATTGGAGCACTACTTGAAACCTCTATAGGAAATTTGGTTTTGAAAATTGCTGGAAAACTCTATACACCGCCAGTCCGACTTGGAATCTTACCAGGAATTTACCGTCAGCACTTGCTGGAAACAGGACAGGTAGAAGAGAAAGTCTTGAACTTAAAAGACCTAGCCCAAGCAGAAACTGTTTACGGCTGTAATGCAGTGAGAGGCTTGTATGAATTAAGCCTAGAGGAGAACTAGATGAAACTGGTATTTTTACACGGGTTAGGGCAGTCGGCAGAAAGTTGGAAAGAAGTTCGGAATCAATTGACAGATTATCCTTCTGAGGCTATCGAGTTATTTCCTTTTGGAATTAACAGCTATCAAAAAGCCAAGGAGCGAGTATATCAATACTTAGCTCAAGAGACAGAACCTTTTGTTTTGGTTGGATTGTCTTTAGGTGCTGCCCTGGCACTAGAACTTTCCAGTTATGATTTACCAAATCTCCGAGCTTTGGTTCTATCAGGATGTCCACTTAAATTGTCCGGTAATATCCTATTTTATCTTCAGTTGCTGATTTTTAAACTACTTCCCAAAAGGGTATTTGAAAAACAGGGAGCAGATAAGGTTTTTATGATCGGAGTTTCTGAGGAATTGAAGACACTTGATTTAAGGGAGATTGCAAAGACTTGCCCCTATCCAACCTTGCTAATTTGTGGCAGCAAAGATAAACCGAATCTTAGTTCTATGAGAAGTCTTCATAAACTAATATCAGAATCCCAATTTCAGATTATCCCTGACGGTTCTCATGTCTTGAATAAGGAAAAACCAAAGGAGTTTGTAGAAAATACCAGAAGTTTCCTTGAATTGCTGAAATAAGTTTGATAAAATAATATTGAAATCGATAACATTCCTATAGGAGAAAGTAATGAACAAACGTCTGTTTTTAAAAATGAGTCTGGCTACCTTGCCAGTTTTAGCTTTGTTTTCACAACCAGTTTTAGCGGAAGAAAACATCCATTTTTCTAGCTGTAAGGAAGCTTGGGCTAATGGCTATTCAGATCTTCATGAGGGAGACCCTGGTTATTCTGCCAAGTTAGATCGCGACCATGATGGTGTGGCTTGCGAATTGAAAAATGCCCCTAAGGGCGCTTTTAAAGCAAAACAAGCAACTGCGGCTCAAACTGATACAAGTTCAGCAACAACAAGTGGCTGGGTTAAGCAGGATGGTGCATGGTACTACTTTGATGAAAATGGAAATCCAGTGAAAAATGTTTGGCAGGGAAGCTATTACTTGAAATCAGATGGTCAAATGGCACAGAGCGAATGGATTTATGATTCATCCTATCAAGCTTGGTATTACTTGAAATCAGATGGTTCGTATGCTTATAGTACATGGCAAGGAAATTACTATTTGAAATCAGATGGTAAAATGGCTAAAGGTGAATGGGTTTATGACTCTTCTTACCAAGCTTGGTATTATTTGACATCAGATGGATCTTACGCTTACAGCACGTGGCAAGGGAATTACTATTTGAAATCAGATGGTAAAATGGCTGTCAATGAATGGGTTGATGGCGGACGTTATTATGTTGGTGCTGACGGAGTTTGGAAGGAGGGGCAAGCGAGTACAAGTTCTTCTTCTAGTGATGATAGCAATAGTGAATATTCTGCTGCTTTAGGAAAGGCAAAAAGTTATAATTCATGGGCTACGATGTCTAAAAAACGCTTATATAAACAGTTGACTTCTCAATATGGGGAAAAATTTACAAGTGATGCTGCGCAATATGCAATTGATCATCTGGATGCAGATTATAAGTCAAATGCTTTAGCTAAGGCCAAGAGTTATCAAAAATTACTTAATAAATCTAAGTCGGCAATTTATGATCAGCTTGTCTCACCGTATGGTGAAGAATTTACTGAAGAAGAAGCTCAATATGCAATTGATCATTTAGATGATTAACAGATACTGGCAGGCAAAAAAATTCCTTATAATTCATTTACGCAAACCTTTGCATAAATGAGTGAATTTTGTTATACTAGTACTGTAAGCATTTTCAATTACTACACAATGAAAAAGGAGAATATGATGAGTCAAAAGATTATTGGGATTGACCTTGGTGGAACTTCTATCAAATTTGCAATCTTAACAACAGCAGGAGAAATCCAAGAAAAATGGTCTATCAAGACTAACATTTTGGATGAGGGAAGTCATATCGTTGATGATATGATTGAGTCTATTCAACATCGTTTGGACTTGCTTGGATTGGCAGCAGCAGACTTCCAAGGTATTGGAATGGGGTCACCAGGTGTGGTTGACCGTGAAAAAGGGACTGTTATCGGTGCCTACAATTTGAACTGGAAAACCCTTCAACCAATTAAAGAAAAAATTGAAAAAGCCTTGGGCATTCCATTCTTCATCGATAATGATGCCAACGTGGCAGCTCTTGGTGAACGTTGGATGGGTGCTGGTGATAACCAACCAGATGTTGTCTTTATGACACTTGGTACAGGTGTTGGTGGCGGTATTGTCGCTGAAGGCAAATTGCTTCATGGTGTTGCTGGTGCAGCAGGTGAGCTTGGCCATATCACTGTTGACTTTGACCAGCCAATCGCATGTACTTGTGGTAAAAAAGGCTGTCTTGAGACAGTAGCTTCTGCCACAGGGATTGTTAACTTGACTCGTCGCTATGCGGATGAATACGAAGGCGATGCAGCCTTGAAACGTTTGATTGATAACGGAGAAGAAGTAACTGCTAAGACAGTCTTTGACCTTGCAAAAGAAGGAGACGACCTTGCTTTGATCGTTTACCGTAACTTCTCACGTTACTTGGGAATCGCTTGTGCCAACATCGGTTCAATCCTAAACCCATCAACAATAGTCATCGGTGGTGGTGTATCAGCTGCAGGAGAATTCCTTCTACAAGGTGTTCAAAAAGTCTATGATGAAAATACCTTCCCACAAGTACGCACATCGACAAAATTGGCTCTTGCAACTCTAGGAAACGACGCTGGAGTTATCGGAGCAGCATCACTTGTATTGCAATAAAATAATAAAAGAGGAAAAATGCTAACCTAGAGTTAGTAATGTTCCTCTTTTCTTTTTTATGCTATACTAGTTAGGACAATGAATGAGGTGAGAGTAAATGACAAAAGCAGATACGATTTTTAAAGAAAATATTGAACGAATCCTCAAAGACGGTGTCTTTTCAGAGCAGGCACGTCCCAAGTACAAGGATGGAACTGTTGCTAACTCCAAGTATGTAACTGGTGCCTTTGCCGAGTATGACTTGGCTAAGGGGGAATTCCCCATCACAACCTTGCGTCCTATTGCAATCAAATCAGCCATCAAGGAAGTGCTCTGGATTTACCAAGACCAGTCAAATAGTTTAGAGGTGCTTAATAACAAATACAATGTTCACTACTGGAATGACTGGGAAGTGGGAGATACAGGAACCATCGGTGAGCGCTATGGTGCCGTTGTTAAGAAACACGATATCATCAATAAGCTTCTCAAACAGTTGGAAGCCAACCCTTGGAACCGCCGCAATATCATTTCGCTCTGGGATTACCAAGCTTTCGAAGAAACAGATGGGTTGCTCCCATGCGCCTTTCAGACTATGTTTGATGTCCGCCGTGTAGATGGAGAAATCTATCTGGATGCGACCTTGACCCAGCGTTCTAATGATATGCTGGTGGCCCACCACATCAACGCTATGCAGTATGTGGCTCTTCAAATGATGATTGCCAAGCATTTTGGATGGAAGGTTGGGAAGTTCTTTTACTTCATCAACAACCTCCATATCTATGACAATCAATTTGAACAAGCTCAAGAATTGCTTCGTCGTGAACCGTCTGACTGCCAACCACGTTTGGTTTTGAATGTTCCTGATGGGACTAATTTCTTTGATATCAAAGCAGAAGATTTTGAATTGGTGGATTATGATCCTGTTAAGCCGCAGTTGAAGTTTGACCTAGCTATTTAAAAGAATAGAAAAAAGAAGTTGAGACAATAAATCCCAACTTCTTTTGTTTTTTAACGTGATACGCGTCGGCGAGCTGCTTTTTTACGGTTTTCTTCGATGAAAGCTGCTTTTTGCTCTTCTGGTTCGATCACTTTCTTTTTAAATGCGTATACTGCACCTGCAACTGCAGCGACAGTTCCTGCGACACCTGTTACAAGACCTTTAGCGAATCCTTTAGCCATGAGTCTTCCTCCTTTATATTCTCAATCAGCCAGCCTCCTCAAGAGGTCACATTTTTCTGACTGACCTTTTTGTGTTATAATAATAGTAACGAAAAAATGGGAATTTTTCAAGGAAAAAAGATGAAAACAAAAATAATTGTGATCGTTGGGCCAACTGCTGTTGGAAAAACGTCTCTTGCCATTGAAGTCGCAAAGCGTTTTAATGGCGAAGTGGTTAGCGGTGATAGTCAGCAGGTTTACCGAGGTTTAGATATTGGGACAGCTAAGGCTAGTCCAGAAGAACAGGCAGCTGTTCCCCATCATTTAATCGATGTTAGAGAGGTAACCGAGTCTTACTCGGCTTTTGATTTTGTTTCAGAAGCTAAGATGGCGATTGAGGATATTCACAGCCGTGGTAAGCTAGCCATTATAGCTGGTGGAACTGGGCTTTATATCCAGAGCTTGTTGGAAGGTTACCATCTAGGTGGGGAGACTCCCCATGAGGAGATTTTAGCTTATCGGGCTAGTTTGGAGCCTTATACAGATGAGGAATTAGCCCATCTGGTGGAGCAAGCAGGTCTTGAGATTCCCCAGTTTAATCGTCGTCGTGCTATGCGTGCCTTGGAAATTGCCCATTTTGGTCAGGATTTGGAAAATCAAGAAACCTTGTATGAACCATTGATCATCTGCTTGGATGATGAACGTAGTCAGCTTTATGAACGTATCAACCACCGAGTGGATTTGATGTTTGAGGCTGGTCTTTTAGATGAGGCCAAGTGGCTTTATGACGATTACCCTGATGTGCAGGCTGCCAAAGGCATTGGCTACAAGGAACTCTTTCCTTATTTCCGAGGCGAGCAGACCTTGGAGGAAGCTAGTGAGAGTCTCAAACAGGCGACCCGTCGTTTTGCCAAGCGTCAGCTTACCTGGTTCCGTAATCGCATGCAGGTCACCTTTTATCAGATCGGAGAGTCTGGTGTGCAAGGCCGTATTTTAAGCCAGATAGAGGAGTTTTTAGATGATTGATACGGAAAAAAAAGAGGAGCGGGTCCTGCTGATTGGTGTGGAATTGCAGGGCATGGACAATTTTGACCTCTCTATGGAAGAATTGGCCAGTCTAGCCAAGACAGCTGGAGCAGTCGTTGTCGATAGCTACAGACAAAAACGTGAAAAGTATGACTCCAAGACCTTTGTCGGTTCTGGTAAGTTGGAAGAAATTGCGCTCATGGTGGATGCAGAAGAAATCACCACTGTCATTGTCAACAACCGCCTGACCCCACGGCAAAATGTCAATCTAGAAGAAGTTCTAGGTGTCAAGGTCATTGACCGTATGCAGTTGATTTTGGATATCTTTGCCATGAGGGCTCGAAGCCATGAAGGGAAACTCCAAGTGCATTTGGCTCAGCTCAAGTATCTCTTGCCCCGCTTGGTTGGTCAGGGGATTATGCTCAGTCGTCAGGCAGGGGGAATTGGTTCCCGTGGACCTGGTGAAAGTCAGCTGGAGCTGAATCGTCGTAGTGTTCGCAACCAAATTACAGACATTGAACGTCAGCTCAAGGTAGTTGAGAAAAATCGGGCCACAGTCAGAGAAAAACGTCTGGAGTCGAGTACCTTTAAGATTGGTTTGATTGGCTACACCAATGCTGGGAAATCAACCATCATGAACACCTTGACCAGCAAGACCCAGTATGAAGCAGACGAGCTCTTTGCGACCCTGGATGCGACGACAAAGAGTATCCATTTGGGAGGTAATCTTCAGGTTACCTTAACTGATACGGTTGGGTTTATCCAAGATTTGCCAACAGAATTGGTGTCTAGTTTCAAGTCAACCTTGGAAGAAAGCAAGCATGTGGATCTTCTGGTTCATGTCATCGATGCCAGCAATCCTTATCATGAGGAGCATGAAAAAACAGTCCTGTCCATCATGAAAGACTTGGATATGGAAGATATTCCTCGCTTGACCCTCTACAATAAAGCCGATTTGGTGGAGGATTTCACGCCTACCCAAACGCCTTATGCACTCATTTCTGCCAAGTCTGAGGATAGTCGTGAGAACTTGCAGGCTTTATTTTTAGAGAAAATCAAGGAGATTTTTGAGAGATTTACCCTGCGCGTGCCTTTTTCGAAGTCCTACAAGATTCATGATTTAGAAAGTGTTGCGATTCTGGAAGAACGCGACTATCAAGATGACGGGGAAGTCATTACAGGTTACATTTCCGAGAAAAATAAATGGAGGTTAGAGGAATTTTATGACTGATATTAAAACGTTGGCTCTAAAGTATGGAGGTTATACAAGTCTGGATAAGGTATTTCTGGATCAGCTTCTAGCTGGTAAAACAGAACAGGAGCAGTTGGCCCTTATCACGCCTCCGCCAAGTGTGGTCAATGCCTACTTTGCAGAACTCTACCAGAAAAAAAGTCCTGAGGCTGCGACGGATTATTTTGCTGAACTCAGTCAGGAACTGAACCTCTACAATGCTGAGGCAAGTTTCACTGAAGAAAGCAAACCTTTTATTCGTCTTAACCTATCTGGAAAATCCTTTGGTTTTTGCTATGAGAGTGAGGGTCTGGGTCGAATTTTCTCTGAAAATAAAGAGGTTATTTCAGAAGACTTGCTTTTTGAAATTGCGCAAATTTTCCCCCATCAACTTGTCTTTGAAGAGTCTGGAAAGATTTACATGAAGGCTGTCGGGGACGAGGAAGTTGTTAGCGTAGAGAGTCTCACAGCTTTGACTGATTTGGAAAGTTTGGCTGATGGTCGCAAACGTCTCAAAGGCTACAGCCAAGAGGATTTACTGCAAGAATCTGCTGCTTTTTCTGGCAAGCGCTATTTCCGATCGGAAAACCGCACAGCCATGTTATATATTGATTAATTAGAAAGTATCGAATGGATATTCAATTTTTAGGAACGGGGGCTGGTCAGCCCTCTAAAGCCCGCAACGTTTCAAGTCTCGCCCTGAAACTCTTGGACGAGATTAACGAAGTTTGGCTCTTTGACTGTGGAGAGGGAACGCAAAATCGCATTCTGGAAACCACAATTCGACCACGCAAGGTTAGCAAAATCTTTATCACTCACTTGCACGGAGACCATATCTTTGGCTTGCCAGGATTCCTTTCTAGCCGTGCCTTTCAAGCCAATGAAGAGCAGACAGATTTGGAAATCTATGGACCTCAAGGGATCAAGTCCTTTGTCTTAACCAGCCTTCGTGTGTCAGGTTCTCGCCTGCCTTACCGCATTCATTTTCATGAGTTTGACCAAGATTCTCTAGGTAAAATCCTTGAAACCGATAAATTCACTGTGTATGCAGAGGAGCTGGACCACACTATTTTCTGTGTTGGTTATCGTGTCATGCAAAAGGATCTAGAGGGAACACTGGATGCTGAAAAACTCAAGGCTGCTGGTGTTCCATTTGGCCCGCTTTTTGGAAAAATCAAAAACGGTCAAGATGTTGTCCTAGAAGACGGAACTGAAATCAAGGCAACTGACTATATCTCAGCTCCTCGTCCAGGTAAGATTATCACTATACTTGGTGACACTCGAAAAACCAATGCCAGTGTGCGTCTGGCTGTCAATGCTGATGTCCTTGTCCATGAGTCGACCTATGGCAAGGGCGATGAGAAGATTGCCCGCAATCACGGTCACTCAACCAATATGCAGGCAGCGGAGGTCGCAGTAGAAGCAGGTGCCAGACGCCTCTTGCTCAACCATATTAGTGCTCGTTTCCTCTCAAAAGATATCAGCAAACTCAAGAAAGATGCGGCCACAATTTTTGAAAATGTGCATGTAGTCAAAGACTTGGAAGAAGTGGAAATCTAAAAGATTGAGAAAGGATAAGTATGCCTACTATTCTGATTACCGGAGCTAGTGGTGGTCTAGCCCAAGAAATGGTCAAACTTTTACCTGAAGACCAGCTCATCTTGCTTGGTAGAAATAAGGAAAAATTAGCTCAACTCTACGGAAATCATCCCCATGCAGAATTGATTGAAATAGACATTACCGATGATTCAGCCTTAGAATCTCTGGTAACTGACCTCTATCTCCGCTATGGAAAGATTGATGTCTTGATTAACAACGCTGGTTACGGGATTTTTGAGGAATTTGACCAGATTTCTGACCAAGATATTCACCAGATGTTCGAGGTCAATACCTTTGCCCTGATGAATCTGTCTCGTCGCCTTGCTGCTCGTATGAAGGAAATCCGAAAAGGGCATATCATCAATATTGTCAGCATGGCAGGTTTAATAGCTACTGGCAAGTCCAGCGTCTACTCAGCGACCAAGTTTGCGGCCATTGGGTTTTCAAATGCTCTTCGCCTAGAACTCATGTCCTACGGTGTTTATGTAACGACGGTCAATCCAGGACCAATCCGCACAGGATTTTTTGACCAAGCCGACCCAGACGGAACCTATCTCAAGTCGGTTGACCGCTTCCTGCTAGAACCAGATGCAGTGGCTAAAAAGATTGTCAAGATTATAGGAAAAAACAAACAAGAACTTAATCTTCCGATTTTGTTGAACTTAGCCCATAAGTTTTATACCCTCTTTCCTAAGCTAGCTGATAAGTTGGCAGGGGAGACTTTTAATTATAAATAAAAAGAACCAATGTGCAGGTTGTTGCTAGCCTACATATTGGTTCTTATTATTTCTCAACTATCAAACTGAACTTCTTCTAGTAGATAGTCGATAAAGCGTTCGCCCATCTTGGATAGGCTAGTTTTTTCATGCTGGATATAGACAAGCTCAATGGGGTCGTCAATGTCCAGTGGGATAGAAACGATGTTGTCTCCGTTAAGATTACTGTTCAAAATCCCCGTCGCAATAGTGTAACCATCCAAACCAATCAAGAGATTAAAGAGGGTGGCACGGTCGCTGACTACGATAGATTTCTTGTGGTGTTCTTGGGAAAGGATTTCCTCTGAGAAGTAGAAGGAGTTGTGAGTCCCTTGGTCATAGCTGAGGTAAGGGAAGTTTTCCAAATCAGACAGTTTCACCTTGTCTTTCTTTGCCAGAGGATTGGTCTTGCTGACAAAGATATGAGGTTGTGCTGTGAAGAGGTGGTGAGCCAGTAGGTGGTTGTCATCTAGCATTTTTGTTAAAACATCACGATTGTAGCTGTTTAGGAAGAGGACACCGACCTCACTACGGAAGTTCTTGACGTCGTCGATAATCTCCCAAGTCCGCGTTTCACGAAGGAAGAGCTCGTATTTTTCCATATCACTTTTCTTGAGTAGAGAGACGAAAGCGTTGACTACAAAGGCATAGTGCTGAGAGGAAACGCTGAAAAGTTCGCGGTGGGCGACAGGATTTTTATAACGTTCCTCCAGAAGCTGAGTTTGCTCGACAACCTGACGGGCATAGGAGAGAAACTCCATCCCATCACGGGTCAAGGTAATACCCTTGGGATTGCGGATAAAGATTTCAATGCCCATCTCATTTTCCAAATCTCTTACAGCGTTGGAAAGACTAGGCTGAGTGATAAAGAGCTGTTTGGCTGCTTCATTCATGGAGCCAGTTTCGACGATTTTGATAATATAATGTAATTGTTGAATTCTCATGTTTTTATTGTACCATACTTGCGACAGAATCGCCAAGGAAGATAGGAAAATCAGGAGCACTGTGTAAGTCTCTTCTTGAAAAAAACACAAAATTTTGCTAGAATGAAACTTATGAAAACATTCTATGATGTGCAGCAATTCCTCAAACGATTTGGTATTATTGTTTACATGGGAAAACGCTTATATGATATTGAACTGATGAAGCTGGAACTCTCTCGGATTTACGATGCAGGGTTGATGGACAAACTAGACTATCTAGAAGCAGAAGCGGTTCTTCGCAGAGAGCACAAGGTAGAATTAGATTATATTGAGAAAAATGGAGAAAAGAACTAATGGTTACTTGGATTTTGTGGGCACTTATACTGGCAATGTTGGCATGGATGGGCTTTAACTATCTTCGTATTCGCCGTGCGGCTAAAATTGTGGACAATGAGGAATTTGAAGCCTTGATTCGTACGGGTCAATTGCTTGATTTGCGCGACCCAGCAGAATTCCACAGAAAACATATCCTTGGAGCTCGCAATATTCCTTCAAGTCAGTTGAAGACTAGTCTTGCAGCCCTTCGTAAGGATAAGCCTGTTCTCCTCTACGAAAACCAACGTGCGCAACGTGTTACAAATGCAGCCCTTTACTTGAAAAAACAAGGCTTTTCTGAGATTTATATCCTTTCTTATGGTTTGGATTCTTGGAAAGGGAAAGTCAAAGTCGAGAAATAAGAAAACGAGCTTGGATATTTTCCGAGCTCATTTTTTAACCACTTTTTCTGAGAAAGTCACGAATGATTAGCAACTCTTCTGAGTTTAGGGGGCGATAGTCTCCTTCTTTTAGATGATCATCCAAACTCCAAGGCCCAAAATGAGTACGTTTGAGAGAGGTGACTTTGACACCAACTGAGAGGAACATTTTTTTGACTTGATGAAATTTTCCCTCTGAAATAGTGATAGAGGCTTGACTGAGGGAAGGACTTGCAGATAGAATCTCTAGTCTTGCAGGTTTACATATAGTGCCATCTAAAAAGACAATTCCTTTTTGAAAGGCTTGGATATGGGCAGGTGTCAGGAGGCCATTAACCTCAACTTGGTAGGTCTTATCGACATGATATTGGGGATGAAGGAGTTGAAAACCCAAGGGGCCGTTGTCGGTTAAAAGGAGAAGGCCTGTCGTATCTCGGTCCAGTCGACCAACGGCATAGAGCTTGTCAGACTGGATGTCAGCTGGAAGCAGGTCCATGACGGTTTGAAGTTCCTTGTCTTTATTGGCTGTCACGACACCAGCAGGTTTATGAAGCATCAGATAGCTGTGCTCATAACCTTGAATGATTCGGCCCTGAAAAAGGAGTTCTTGTAGCCCTGTATCGATATTCTGGGCTAGGGAGCGGGCTGGGCAACTATCGACTAGAATTTCCCCTTTAAGAATTGCTTGTTTCATGGCCTTTCGGCTGATTTTTTCTTGGGCTAATAAATTATCTAAACGCATACTCTGCCTATCTTATCATAAGTCGCTTGCTTTGAAAAGGCTTGACTTGAAAAGAAAAGCACAGTGAAAACATTTACACTTGCTTGAATTATGTTATTTACTTGAAAATATGGTATAATCGTTCAGTTAGAAAATAAATTTTGAATATTATAGAGGAAATCATGACAAAATTAAGAGAAGATATCCGTAACATTGCGATTATCGCCCACGTTGACCACGGTAAAACAACCCTCGTTGATGAATTATTGAAACAATCAGAAACGCTTGATGCACGTACTGAATTGGCTGAGCGTGCTATGGACTCAAACGATATCGAAAAAGAGCGTGGAATTACCATCCTTGCTAAAAATACAGCTGTTGCCTACAACGGAACTCGGATCAACATCATGGACACACCAGGACACGCGGACTTCGGTGGAGAAGTTGAGCGTATCATGAAAATGGTTGACGGTGTTGTCTTGGTCGTAGATGCCTACGAAGGAACAATGCCACAAACTCGTTTCGTATTGAAAAAAGCCTTGGAACAAGACCTTGTCCCAATCGTGGTTGTTAACAAAATCGATAAACCATCAGCTCGTCCAGCAGAAGTAGTGGACGAAGTCTTGGAACTCTTCATCGAGCTTGGTGCTGATGATGACCAGCTTGACTTCCCAGTGGTGTATGCTTCAGCTATCAACGGAACTTCTTCATTGTCAGATGATCCAGCTGACCAAGAAGCTACTATGGCGCCAATCTTTGACACAATTATCGACCACATCCCAGCTCCAGTAGATAACTCAGATGAGCCTTTGCAATTCCAAGTATCACTTTTGGACTACAACGACTTCGTTGGACGTATAGGTATCGGTCGTGTCTTCCGTGGTACTGTTAAGGTTGGGGACCAAGTTACCCTTTCTAAACTTGATGGCACAACGAAGAACTTCCGTGTTACAAAACTCTTCGGTTTCTTTGGTTTGGAACGTCGTGAAATCCAAGAAGCAAAAGCAGGTGACTTGATTGCCGTTTCAGGTATGGAAGATATCTTTGTCGGTGAAACCATCACTCCGACAGATGCAGTTGAAGCTCTTCCAATCCTACATATCGATGAGCCAACTCTTCAAATGACTTTCTTGGTTAACAACTCACCATTTGCTGGTAAAGAAGGTAAATGGGTGACTTCTCGTAAGGTAGAAGAACGCTTGCAGGCAGAATTGCAAACAGACGTTTCCCTTCGTGTTGACCCAACTGATTCACCAGATAAATGGACTGTTTCAGGACGTGGAGAATTGCACTTGTCAATCCTTATCGAAACAATGCGTCGTGAAGGATATGAACTTCAAGTTTCTCGTCCAGAAGTTATCGTAAAAGAAATCGACGGTGTTAAATGTGAGCCGTTTGAACGTGTTCAAATCGATACTCCAGAAGAATACCAAGGTTCTGTTATCCAAAGCCTTTCTGAACGTAAGGGTGAAATGTTGGATATGATTTCAACTGGTAACGGTCAAACTCGTTTGGTCTTCCTTGTTCCTGCGCGTGGTTTGATTGGATACTCAACTGAGTTCTTGTCAATGACTCGTGGTTACGGTATCATGAACCATACCTTTGACCAATACTTGCCATTGATTCCAGGGGAAATTGGTGGACGTCACCGTGGTGCCCTTGTTTCTATCGATGCTGGTAAGGCTACAACTTACTCAATCATGTCTATCGAAGAGCGTGGTACAATCTTTGTTAACCCAGGTACTGAGGTTTACGAAGGAATGATTATCGGTGAAAACTCTCGTGAAAACGACTTGACAGTTAACATCACGAAGGCTAAACAAATGACCAACGTCCGTTCAGCTACTAAGGACCAAACAGCTGTTATCAAGACACCTCGTATCTTGACACTTGAAGAGTCTCTTGAGTTCTTGAACGACGATGAGTACATGGAAGTAACGCCTGAGTCTATCCGTTTGCGTAAACAAATCCTTAACAAGGCAGAGCGCGAGAAAGCTAACAAGAAGAAAAAATCAGCTGAATAAGAGCTAGAAAGAGATAAAGATGGTTTATTTAATCATAGGAATCCTCTTATTACTACTCTATGTATTTGCGACACCAGAAAGTATTAAAGGGACAGTTAATATCGTCCTTGTCGTCTTTGCTTTCGTAGCACTTTTGATTTTATTAATGCTGTCTGTTCTGCAAATCTTTCAGCTACCGACAGAATTCTTTATCGCAATCGCTATGCTTTTCCTAGCATACTTTAGCTTGCGAGATATTACCCTTATGTCGGTTCATAAAAGTAAAAGAAGATAAAAGAGAGTTTCGGCTCTCTTTTTTGCTTGTTAGAATACTGAATCTGAGCATTTTCATTTAGAATTATTTCCATAAAAATGGTAAAATAGTAAGAGTAGAAATGGAGTTCGAGACATGAAAGTAATAGATCAATTTAAAAATAAGAAAGTCCTTGTTTTAGGTTTGGCCAAGTCTGGTGAATCTGCAGCTCGTTTGTTGGACAAGCTAGGTGCCATTGTAACAGTAAATGACGGGAAACAATTCGAGGACAATCCAGCAGCGCAAAGTTTGCTAGAAGAAGGGATCAAGGTTATCACAGGTGGCCATCCTTTGGAACTCTTGGATGAAGAGTTTGCCCTTATGGTGAAAAATCCAGGTATCCCCTACAGCAATCCCATGATTGAAAAGGCTTTGGCGAAGGGAATTCCAGTCTTGACTGAGGTGGAATTGGCTTACTTGATTTCAGAAGCACCGATTGTTGGTATTACTGGTTCAAATGGTAAAACAACCACAACGACGATGATTGGGGAAGTTTTGACTGCCGCTGGCCAACATGGTCTCTTATCAGGCAATATCGGCTATCCAGCCAGTCAAGTGGCTCAAACTGCGTCGGACAAGGACACGCTTGTCATGGAGCTTTCTTCTTTCCAACTAATGGGGGTTCAAGAATTCCATCCTGAGATTGCGGTTATTACCAACCTCATGCCAACTCATATCGATTACCATGGCTCATTTGAGGAATATGTGGCAGCCAAGTGGAATATCCAAAACAAGATGACAGCAGCTGATTTTCTTGTCTTGAACTTTAACCAAGACTTGGCAAAAGAATTGGCTAGCAAAACACAGGCCACTGTTGTTCCATTTTCAACACTGGAAAAGGTTGATGGAGCTTATTTGGAAGATGGTCAGCTCTTCTTCCGTGGAGAAGTGATCATGGCAGCTAGTGAAATCGGAGTTCCAGGTAGTCACAATGTGGAAAATGCCCTTGCGACTATTGCAGTAGCCAAGCTCCGTGGTGTGGATAACCAAACCATCAAAGAAACTCTTTCAGCCTTTGGTGGGGTGAAACACCGTCTCCAATTTGTGGATGAAATCAAGGGTGTCAAGTTCTATAATGATAGCAAGTCAACCAATATCTTGGCTACTCAAAAAGCCTTGTCAGGATTTGATAACAGCAAGGTCATCTTGATTGCAGGTGGTTTAGACCGTGGTAATGAGTTTGACGAATTGGTTCCAGACATTACTGGACTTAAGAAGATGGTCATCCTCGGTCAATCTGCTGAGCGTGTCAAACGGGCAGCGGATAAGGCTGGTGTCGCTTATGTGAATGCGACAGATATTGCTGATGCGACCCGCAAGGCCTATGAGTTTGCGACTCAAGGAGATGTGGTTCTTCTCAGTCCTGCCAATGCCAGCTGGGATATGTATGCTAACTTTGAAGTACGTGGCGATCTCTTTATCGACACAGTAGCGGAGTTAAAGGAATAATATGAAAAAAATTGTCTTTACAGGTGGGGGGACGGTTGGACACGTTACCCTAAATCTTTTGTTAATGCCTAAGTTCATCGAAGATGGCTGGGAAGTCCACTATATCGGGGACAAGCGTGGTATCGAACACCAAGAAATCCTTAAGTCAGGTCTAGATGTCACCTTCCATTCTATTGCTACTGGAAAATTGCGTCGCTATTTCTCTTGGCAAAATATGCTGGATGTCTTCAAAGTTGGTTGGGGAATTGTCCAATCGCTCTTTATCATGTTGCGACTTCGCCCACAGGCTCTTTTTTCAAAGGGGGGCTTTGTCTCAGTACCGCCTGTTATCGCTGCGCGTGTATCGGGAGTACCGGTCTTTATTCATGAATCTGACCTGTCTATGGGCTTGGCCAATAAAATTGCCTATAAATTTGCGACTAAGATGTATTCAACCTTTGAGCAAGCTTCAAGTTTAGCTAAGGTCGAGCATGTGGGGGCAGTGACCAAGGTTTCAGACCAAAATACTCCAGAACCAGATGAATTGGTGGATATTCAAACTCACTTTAATCCAAAATTGCCAACTGTATTGTTTGTCGGTGGTTCTGCAGGAGCTCGTGTCTTTAACCAATTGGTGACAGACCATAAAAGAGAGTTGACAGAGCGCTACAATATTATCAATTTAACTGGAGACTCTAGCCTGAACGAGTTGAGCCAAAATCTTTTTCGTGTTGACTATGTGACCAATCTCTATCAACCCTTAATGGAATTGACTGACATTGTTGTAACACGTGGTGGTGCCAATACGATTTTTGAGCTCTTGGCCATGGCAAAATTGCATGTTATTGTGCCGCTTGGTCGTGAAGCTAGTCGTGGTGACCAGATTGAAAATGCAGCTTACTTTGTAAAAAAAGGCTATGCAGAAGAGCTTCAAGAAAGCGATTTGACCTTGGATAGTTTGGAAGAGAAGCTTTCTCACTTACTAAGCCACAAGGAAGATTACCAAGCTAAGATGAAGACTTCTAAGGAATTGAAATCTCTAGCAGATTTTTATCAATTATTGAAAAAAGATTTATCATAAGGAAAGTAAATGTCAAAAGATAAGAAAAATGAGGGCAAAGAAATCCTCGAAGAATTTAAAGAGTTATCAGAATGGCAGAAACGGAACCAAGAATATCTAAAAAAGAAGGCTGAAGAAGAGGCGGCCCTAGCTGAGGAGAAGGAAAAGGAAAGACAAGCTCGAATGGGAGAAGAATCTGAGAAGTCAGAGGACAAGGAGGGCTCGGAGAGTGAAGCGGACCCAGAAGATGAAGAATCAGCTAAGGAAAAGTCTGAAGAAAAAGTAGAAGCCCCAGAGGGTGACAAAAAGGAAGAAGAGATAGAAGAATCAGGGTCTAAAGAGGACGAGGAACAGGATAAAAAGCTTGCTAAAAAGGCTACAAAAGAAAAACCAGCCAAAGCAAAGATTCCTGGCCTCCATATCTTACGAGCCTTAACGATTTTATTTCCAAGTCTGCTTTTATTGATTGTCTCTGTTTACTTACTCAGTCCTTATGCGACTATGAAGGATATCCGTATTGAGGGAACGGTTCAAACTACGGCTGATGATATTCGACAGGCTTCAGGCATTCAGGATTCGGATTATACGATTAACCTTCTGCTAGACAAGGCAAAATATGAAGAGCAGATCAAGTCTAACTATTGGGTGGAATCAGCTCAGCTTGTTTATCAATTTCCAACTAAGTTCACTATCAAGGTCAAGGAATACGATATTGTTGCCTACTATGTTTCTGGGGAAAATCATTATCCTATTCTTTCCAGTGGTCAGCTTGAGACCAGTGCTGTGAGCTTGGTTAGTCTACCAGAAACTTATTTGTCAGTTCTCTTTAATGATAGCAAACAAATCAAGAACTTTACCTCAGAACTTTCTCAAATTAGTCCAGAACTCAAGGCTGCTATCCAAAAGGTAGAACTAGCCCCAAGCAAGGTGACTTCCGATTTAATTCGATTGACCATGAATGATTCGGACGAAGTCTTGGTTCCCCTTTCTGAAATGAGTAAGAAATTGCCATACTACAGTAAGATTAAGCCTCAATTGTCAGAACCGAGTGTGATTGACATGGAAGCTGGAATTTACAGCTACACTGTGGCGGATAAATTAATCATGGAGGCAGAGGAAAAAGCCAAACAAGAGGCCAAGGAAGCTGAGAAGAAACAGAAAGAGGAAGAGAAGAAAAGGCTGGAAGAACAGCAGAATAAATTGGAAGAAGAGAAGAAAAAATTGGAGGAAGAAAGCAATCGAAACCAAACAAGTCAGCGTTCATCGCGTCGCTAGGTTTACCTTTTCTCCTATAGCTCTTTAGTTGCCATGTTTTTACTTGACAAGTGTTAGTAGAAATAATAGAATAGTAAAAAATCTTTAAAGCAGTCCAGAGAGGCAGCTAAGGTTAGACGGTGAAAGGGTGGAGACTACCCATTTTTCGTGGAACCTTGCTGTTGGCAGGTTCCTTTTTTAGTGGCTTCTGTTGGCCAGACTCTCTCACTAGCAAAGGTAAAAGGAGAAACCTATGCGAGAACATCGTCCAGTCATTGCTCTTGATTTTCCTAGTTTTGAGGCGGTCAAGGAATTCTTAGCTCTTTTCCCAGCAGAAGAAAGCCTTTATCTCAAGGTAGGGATGGAGCTCTATTACGCAACGGGGCCTGAGATTGTGTCTTACTTGAAAGGTTTGGGTCATAGTGTCTTTTTGGATCTCAAGCTTCATGACATTCCCAATACAGTCAAGTCAGCCATGAAGGTTTTGTCTCAGCTTGGTGTCGATATGACCAATGTTCATGCGGCTGGTGGTGTAGAGATGATGAAGGCTGCGCGTGAAGGCCTTGGAAGTCAAGCCAAATTAATCGCTGTAACGCAGCTGACCTCAACGTCAGAAGCCCAGATGCAGGATTTTCAAAATATCCAAACCAGCCTGCAAGAGTCTGTGATCCACTATGCCAAGAAGACAGCTGAAGCTGGCTTGGATGGTGTTGTTTGCTCGGCTCAGGAAGTTCAACTCATCAAGCAAGCCACCAATCCAGATTTTATCTGTTTAACACCAGGAATTCGTCCTCAGGGAGCTGCTGTTGGAGATCAAAAACGTGTGATGTCCCCTGCTGATGCCTATCAAATCGGTAGTGACTATATCGTAGTGGGACGTCCCATTACCCAAGCTGAAGATCCTGTTGCAGCTTATCATGCCATCAAGGATGAATGGAACCAAGACTAGAATTAAAGAAATAGATTATAAAAACAAAAGGAGAAGACCATGACACTTGCTAAAGATATCGCTAGCCACCTCTTGAAAATTCAGGCAGTTTACCTTAAACCAGAGGAGCCTTTCACTTGGGCATCTGGTATCAAGTCGCCTATTTACACTGATAACCGTGTGACACTTGCCTATCCAGAAACTCGTAGCTTGATTGAAAATGGTTTTGTGGATGCTATCAAAGAAGCCTTTCCAGATGTAGAAGTGATTGCAGGAACTGCGACAGCTGGGATTCCACACGGAGCTATCATTGCTGATAAGATGAACTTGCCATTTGCCTACATCCGTAGCAAACCAAAAGACCACGGAGCTGGTAACCAAATCGAAGGCCGTGTAGCTCAGGGGCAAAAGATGGTAGTGGTTGAAGACCTTATTTCAACTGGTGGTTCTGTTCTTGAAGCCGTAGCAGCCGCTAAACGCGAAGGAGCAGATGTGCTTGGAGTTGTAGCGATATTCAGCTACCAATTACCAAAAGCAGATAAGAACTTTGCGAACGCTGGTGTAAAATTGGTGACACTTTCAAACTACAGCGAACTCATTCACCTAGCGCAAGAAGAAGGTTACATCACGCCAGAAGGATTGGACCTTCTAAAACGATTTAAAGAAGACCAAGAAAATTGGCAAAATGCTTAAAACATAGAAAATCAGGTAGTCACTAGGATTACCTGATTTCTTTTTGTGATTTCATTGAGTATTAGTTGACTTTTCCACCTTCAACAACTAGATCATCTGCCTTAGCAGCGTCACCGTAGGTTGGGTGAAGTGTTTTTTCATAGGCCTTGTGGAAGAAGTTTTCCTTGCCTAATTTTTCAATATCTTTATTGATGAAGTCAAGCAGTTCTTGGTTGCCTTTTTGAACTGCTGCAGCGATGGTATCTGGATTACCGAGGGAAGTAATTCCAACTTCAAATCCTTTGTTTTCAAGCGCCCAAGCTAGGACTTCCGTATTGTCAGTAGAGAAGGCATCTCCACGTCCGTCAAGGAGGGCTTGGTAAGAGTCACTGTATTGGTCGTATTTTTGAAGCTTGATTTCTGGATGATTCTTTTCAAAATAAGTCTCAGCAGTTGTTCCTTTTGTGACAATCAAGGTTTTACCTTCCAATTGTTTGACATCTGTGATGAGACCAGTCTTAGGTGATACGACACCAAGTGAAACTTTCATGTAAGGAAGGGCAAAATCAACTTGTTTCTTGCGTTCGTCAGTCACCGTAAAGTTGGCAAGAGTAATATCTACCTTGTTTGAAATCAAGTATTCAGCACGGTTAGCAGCATCGACGGAAACGTATTTAACCTTCACGCCAAGGTCTTGTGCCAGTTGGTTCCCAAGTTCAATATCGTAACCTTGGTAAGAACCGTCATTGTCAACGTAACCAAACGGTTTTTTGTCTCCAAATACAGCGATTCGCAGCTCACCGCTTTTTTTGATTTCATCGATTGTGCGAGCCTTGGCAGTGGTTTTACCAGATGATGAACCTGCGTTTCCACCTGAGCTACAAGCTGTGACAAAGATAAGGGCAAAGGCGAGTGCCAAAACAGTTAAGAGTGGTTTGAGTAGTTTCATAAAAATCTCCTTTATAGATATGAGCCAAATTGGCTAAAGTCAAAGACGTTTAAAAATTCCTGGGCTCGTTTGGTTTGAGGATTGGTGAAGAATTCCTGAGCCGTTCCTTCTTCCGCAATTTTCCCTTGGTCTAGGAAGATGATCCGATCTGCAATGGCTTGGGCAAACTGCATTTCGTGGGTTACTAGAATCATGGTGCGACCTTCTTGGGCCAAGTCATTGATGAGTTCCAGAACCTCACGCACCATTTCTGGATCCAGCGAAGCCGTCACTTCATCAAATAGGATAATTTCTGGATGCATGAGCAGGGCACGGACAATCGCAACCCGTTGCTTCTGTCCACCAGATAATTGACGGGCAAAGCTATGTTGTTTTTCCAGCAAACCAACACGCTCTAGTAATTGTAAAGCTTCTTCAGTTACTTCTTTCTTATCTCTTCCCTGAGCCTTGATTGGGCCTAGGATGAGGTTTTGTATGACATCCAGATGGGGAAAGAGCTCATAGCTTTGAAAGACCATGCCAATCTTTTGGCGAACGAGGTGAAAGTCTTTTTGATTGCCAATAATGGACTGGCCATCCAGAAGGATATCTCCACCTTGAATACTTTCTAAGCCATTGAGGCAACGAAGGAGGGTACTTTTCCCACAACCAGAGGGCCCCAGAATAACCATAACTTCCCCTTTTTTGATATCTAGAGAAAGTCCTTGGAGGATGGGATTGTCTCCAAAGGATTTTTTTAGTTCCTTGATTTCTAAAATAGTTTCAGACATTTAGTTCCTCCAATGTTTTTCTAAGTGTGTAGATAATTTGGAAATAGGGAAGCAGACTGCGAAATACAAGACCAGAATGGTTCCATAAATCCAAAAGGAAGCGGTTGGGATAGTCAAGCGATTGCTATCGATGATTTGCTGTCCAACCTTGGTCACTTCAACAACCCCAATCAAAACGACTAAAGAAGTGGTTTTGATCATCCGAGTGACAAGGTTAATGGCCTGCGGTAGCAGTCTTCTCAAGATCTGTGGGATGATAATGTGGTAGTAAAGTTGAACATTGGTCAAACCTAGCGCCTGTCCACTTTCAAACTGATGTTTGGGAAGGGAAGTGATAGCTCCACGGACCAAGTCCCCCATTTCAGCTGTTCCCCAGAGGGTAAAAACGATAATAGCAGAAGTCTCTCCTGAGATATTGATATTAAAGTTTCGAGCCAGGCCGAAATAAACGATGAAAAGTAGCACCAACTGGGGCATGATACGGATGAATTCCAGATACAATCGTGTCAAAAAGCGTACGATTCTAGAATGGGAGGTCATGATGATTCCCATGACTGTTCCGAAAATCATGGATAAGAGGACAGACAGGATCGAAATCCCAATCGTGACTCCCAATCCCTGTAAAATCCGCAGGAGATTATTTCCCTGAAAGAGTACTTGGATTCCCGAATCCTGCATGGCGGAGCCTCCTTTCTATCCAGCTAAAGACCAGTGAGATGGGCAGCAACATAATCAGATAAGCAATTACTAACATGGCCAGTGCAATGTCTGTCTCATAGTAGAGCCCAATTAAGTCCTTGGCGACGTACATGAGGTCGGCCAAAGCTACTGCTGAGAAAACGGAGGTTTCTTTGATGAGGAAAATGACATTGGCACTAAAAGATGGTAGAGCCACCGCTGTTGCTTGCGGAAGAACTACATAGCGAAAGACCTGTACAGGTGTCAGACCGATGGCTAATCCAATCTCGTGCTGGGTTTGACTGACAGCTTCCAGTCCGCTTCGGAAAGATTCTGCCATATAAGAGCCTCCTAAAAAGACCAGTCCCAGAGTAGCACAGACTTCCGAAGATAGGACAATTCCTATTCGGGGAAGCCCGAAGTAGAGAAAGAAGAGTTGAATCAAAAGGGGCGTATTGCGTGACAACTCGATGTAGGCTGTCGCTATCTGCGCCAAAACAGGGATGCGGTAATGCCGGATGATACTAACGATTAAACCGAGCAGAAAGGATCCCAAAATTCCCCAAACTGCAATATGCAAGGTCAGAAGAAATGCCTTTTGATATAGTGGTAGATATTGTTCAACAATGGACCAATCCAAAAATAGAACCTCCTATCTAGAAATAATACAGTTATTGTAGCACTTAAAAGTTCCTTTGGATAATATCTATTTTTTATTGCCGTGATAAGGATTTTTTATCATAGACATAAAATTTCTGAAATTTCCAAACAAAATATTTGAAAAGTTTTGAAAAAAGAGTTAAGATATTTTTGTAATATACAAAGTAAACGCTTACTTATTAAGGAGGGCATTTTATGTCATACAAAACAAGCAATGCAGAAGGTCATGTAGATTTCATCAATACCTATGATTTGGAGCCCATGGCGCAACAAGTTATTCCTAAAGCAGCCTTTGGCTATATCGCCAGTGGAGCAGAAGATACTTTCACTTTACGCGAGAATATCCGCGCCTTTAACCACAAACTCATCGTTCCTCATACGCTTTGCAATGTAGAAAATCCAAGTACAGAGATTGAATTTGCGGGTGAAAAACTATCTTCACCAATCATTATGGCGCCTGTTGCGGCTCATAAATTGGCAAATGAACAGGGTGAAGTGGCTACTGCGCGTGGTGTGCATGAGTTTGGGTCTCTTTATACAACCAGCTCTTACTCTACTGTAGACCTTCCAGAAATTACGGAAGCCCTTCAAGGGACACCTCATTGGTTCCAATTTTACTTTAGTAAAGATGACGGGATTAACCGCCATATCATGGACCGTGTGAAGGCTGAAGGTTATAAAGCGATTGTATTGACAGCAGATGCAACTGTAGGGGGCAATCGTGAGGTTGATAAGCGTAATGGTTTTGTCTTCCCAGTTGGCATGCCGATTGTTGAAGAATACCTGCCAGAAGGTGCTGGAAAATCAATGGACTTTGTTTACAAATCAGCTAAACAACGCTTGTCTCCACGTGATGTAGAATTTATCGCTGAATACTCAGGACTTCCTGTTTATGTCAAGGGACCACAATGCCGTGAGGACGTTGAACGTTCGCTTGCTGCAGGTGCTTCTGGTATCTGGGTAACTAACCACGGTGGTCGCCAAATCGATGGTGGACCAGCTGCTTTTGACTCACTTCAAGAAGTAGCAGAAGCAGTTGACAAACGTGTGCCAATCGTCTTTGACTCTGGTATTCGTCGTGGCCAACATGTCTTTAAAGCCTTGGCATCAGGAGCAGACTTGGTAGCTATTGGTCGCCCTGTTATCTATGGCTTGGCCCTCGGCGGTAGTGTCGGTGTACGTCAAGTCTTTGAACACTTGAATGCAGAATTGAAGACAGTCATGCAGTTGTCTGGAACTCAGACTATTGAAGATGTTAAACACTTCAAACTCCGTCACAATCCATACAACCCAACCTTCCCAGTTGACCCACGTGACTTAAAATTGTATTGATAAAACAGCTTGCCTCCACTGAATGTGGAGGTTTTTGTTTGTGTATTGGAAGAATAAATCGCTATCAAAAACTATATAAAGATATTTTTCGGTCAAATATCTTGCTAGGGCTTTCATTTTTTGCTATACTGGTCCAGTAATTAAATAATAAAGACATTTGGGGTGCTTTAGGCTGAGATGATACCCATTGAACCTGATACAGTTAAGACTGGCGAAGGGAAATGTGAAAAGTTTTTTTCGTATGTCGAAAAGAACTGTCTAATCTTGTAAGCTAAACTCTAATTCTTGTGTGTGATTAGAGTTTTTTTGTTTATATAAGCTGGATGAAGGCGATACAAAGCATTTAGGTAGCTCTTCTTGAACGCCCTTGATTTTCTTTAAAAAGGTCAAGTAAAACTAGAATTTTCTTGGTGTTTTGTTGATTACGAACAAGTAAAGAGAGGAAAAGTAAATATGGAAACACAAGACTATGCATTTGAGCCAGGTTTGACTGTTGGAGAATTATTAAAAAGCAGTCAGAAGGATTGGCAGGCTGCAATCAATCATCGTTTTGTTAAGGAACTTTTTGAAGGTGCAATTGAGAATAAGGTCTTAAAAGACTACCTGATTCAGGATTATCACTTCTTTGATGCCTTCTTATCTATGCTGGGTGCCTGCGTAGCACACGCAGACCAGCTTGAATCCAAGCTTCGTTTTGCCAAGCAACTAGGCTTTCTTGAAGCAGATGAAGATGGTTATTTCCAAAAGGCTTTTAAAGAGTTAAAAGTATCTGAGAATGACTATCTAGAAGTGGACTTGCACCCTGTAACAAAGGCATTTCAGGATCTTATGTATTCGGCAGTGGATTCATCAGACTATGCTCATCTTTTGGTCATGCTGGTCATTGCAGAAGGCCTCTATTTAGACTGGGGTTCTAAAGATTTGGCACTACCTGAAGCCTATATTCATTCGGAATGGATCAATCTCCACAGAGGTCCTTTCTTTGCAGAGTGGGTTCAATTTCTGGTTGATGAACTTAATCGTATCGGGAAAAATCAAGAAGATTTGACAGAACTTCAGGAACGCTGGAATCAAGCAGTTGCTTTGGAATTAGCATTTTTTGATATTGGTTATGAATTATAGGATAAATTCAATATTAAAAATTAAAAGAATTAATAAACAAAATATATAAATATATTTTCCAGTCAAATATCTTGCTAGGGCTTTCAATTTCTGTTATACTAGCACAGTAATTAAATAATAAAGACATTTGGGGTGCTTTAGGCTGAGATGATACCCATTGAACCTGCTACAGTTAGTACTGTCGAAGGGAAATGTGAATAGTTTTTTCTTGAGAAAGAAAAAACCATCTAATTTTGTAAGCAAAACTCTAATTCTTGTGTGTGATTAGAGTTTTTTATTTTTTACTAGATAGACTAGATGCAGAGTATAATGGCAGGTCTCTCTTAAATGCCCTATTGTCTTAAAAGGAGTTTTTATGTTTAAAAAATGGCGTTTAAAAGATGTTATCTTGCTTGCTTTCTTGTCTATCTTTTTTGGTGGCGTTTTTGTGGGATCCGGCTATCTGTTTGATATCCTCACTCTGATTTTAGCCCCTCTTGGTTTGCAGGCCTTTGCTAATGAAATCCTCTTTGGTCTCTGGTGTATGGCTGCGCCTATTGCTGCTATCTTTGTTCCAAGAGTGGGAAGTGCGACGATTGGAGAAGTGTTAGCTGCACTTGCTGAAGTTCTTTATGGTAGCCAATTCGGTTTAGGTGCCCTTTTGTCTGGCTTGGTTCAAGGTTTGGGAAGTGAACTTGGTTTTATCGTAACCAAGAATCGCTATGAAAGTTGGCTCTCTCTAACTGCTAATAGTATTGGGATTACGCTTGTTAGCTTTGTCTATGAATACATTAAGTTAGGTTATTATGCTTTTTCACTTCCATTTGTCCTTTCCTTACTAGTGGTACGTTTTATTTCCGTCTTTTTCTTCTGTACCATCTTGGTTCGTGCTATTGTCAAACTCTATCATCAGTTTGCAGCTGGAGGCAAGGCATAGATGGGGCTGGAACTACGAGCGATTCAGTCACCAATCTTCTCTGAGCCGCTTGATTTTACTTTTCATGCGCAAGCCTTTACCTTGTTAGTTGGGAGCAGTGGTTCAGGAAAATCGAGCCTCTTTCAAATGATTGCCCAAGTCAGTTCTCTTCCCTATAGCGGTCAAGTCCTGATAAATGGGAGCGAGGTCAGTCAACTTTCTATCGTCGAACGTGTCCAGACGGTTGGTATTCTCTTTCAAAATCCCAATCATCAATTTACTATGGAGAACTTGTTTGAGGAGCTGATTTTTACCTTGGAGAATATTGGCCATCTTGTGCAAGAGATTGATGCTAAAATAGCAGAGGTAGTCCAGCAATGTCGCTGCAAGGCAATCTTGCACCGTCCCATCCATCACTTATCAGGTGGGGAAAAGCAAAAGGCTGCTTTGGCTGTTCTCTTTGCTATGAATCCTAGGGTCTATCTCTTGGATGAGCCCTTCGCTTCCATTGACCGCAAGAGTAGGATAGAGATATTGGAGATTCTAAAAGAGTTGGTCTCTGATGGTAAGACAGTTATTTTGTGCGACCATGATTTATCTGATTATGAAGCCTATATCGACCATATGGTGGAGCTAAGAGACGGACAACTAAGGAAAATAAATCAAATCCCTGCCTCTGAAATGACACAGGCTGTTTCAAAGGAAGTTGCTTCTAGCTCAGAACTATTCCATATGGATCGAACGACTTGTGAGCTGGATAAGCGTCCCCTCTTTTCGATTGCGGATTTTACATTCTACCAAGGAATTTCCTGTATTTTGGGTGACAATGGTGTTGGGAAATCAACCCTCTTTCGCTCCATTCTTCAATTTCAAAAGTATAAAGGGCGCATTAGTTGGAAGGGATCGGTTCTTAAAAAGAAAAAGAGTTTGTACCGTGATCTGACGGGTGTTGTTCAGGAAGCTGAGAAACAGTTTATCCGAGTCAGTCTGCGAGAGGAACTTCAATTAGATGGACCTGATTCTGAAAGAAATCAACGAATTTTCCAAGCTTTACGATATTTTGATCTGGAGCAGGCACTCGATAAGAGCCCCTATCAATTAAGTGGTGGCCAGCAAAAGATTCTACAGCTCTTGACCATCTTGACCAGCAAGGCTTCTGTGATTTTACTAGATGAACCTTTTGCTGGTTTGGATGATAGAGCCTGCCATTATTTTTGTCAGTGGATTCTGGAGGAGAGAAATCAAGGAAGAAGTTTTCTGATCATTAGCCATCGTTTAGATCCCTTGATCTCTGTGGTTGATTATTGGATTGAAATGACTAGTCAGGGTCTCAGTCATGTGAAAACAGTGACAATTACCAAACCACTCACATCTCAGAGTAGCAATACCCAAGGGGAGGTGAAGTAGTATGGTCAAAGTAGCAACCCAGACACCGATTATCAGTCTCTTCTTGCTGATTTTATCCTTGGAAACATCTTTTATTCCTTCGATTGCTCTGAATCTTTCGGTAGTCGCATTCTGTATTCTCTTTATGCTCTATTACCGTCGATTTAAGATGTTGGCTTGGATGCTATTGCTCGCCATTTTACCATCTTTTGCCAACTACTGGGCAGTTCAGTTACATGGGGATGCTTCGCAGGCAGTCATGCTTGGAACGAGGGCCTTTGTGACAGTTTGTATAGGCCTTGTCTTTGTTTCCTCTATTTCCCTAAAAGAGCTTCTCTTGTACTTGGCTCAAAAGGGGTTATCACGCTCTTGGGCCTATGCCTTGATTGTGGTATTCAATTCCTTCCCCCTTATTCAGCAAGAAATCAAGTCCCTCAAGGAAGCTTGCTTATTACGCGGTCAAGAACTACATTTTTGGTCGCCCCTGATTTACAGTAAGGTTTTGATGACGGTCTTTAGATGGCGCCATCTTTATCTGAGAGCTCTATCTGCGCATGGATATGACGAACATGCACAGTTGGAAAATCACTATCGGACCTTTTATATTCCTAAAAAAACAAAATTAATCTACCTGCTGTTCTTTTTATTACTTCAAACCAGTCTATTTTTATAAAGGAGTTATTATGGAATTTACAGATATTGCGATGGAATTATCCAAGGAAGCTTGGCAGGCTTCCTTTCACCACCCCTTTGTATTACAGTTACAAGAAGGGGATTTAGCCCCGTCCATTTTTCGCTATTACTTGATTCAGGATGCCTACTATCTGAAGACCTTCTCAGAAGCCTATCACCTCTTGGCTGATAAGACTTCAAACCAAGAGATGAAAAGACTCTTGAAACAAAATGCTCAGAGTCTAGTGGAAGGTGAGTTGTTTATCCGACAACAATTTTTCAAGGAATTGGAAATCAGCGATAAGGAAATGGAGCAACATCCAATTGCGCCAACCTGCTATCATTACATTTCTCATATTTATCGACAATTTGCAGAGGCAAACTTGGGCATTGCTTTTGCAAGTTTGCTCCCTTGTCCTTGGTTATACCATGATATAGGCAAATCACTTAATCTTAAACCATCACCAAATCCTCTCTACCAACAATGGATTGAAACTTATATTACGGATGAGTTGGAGCAGCAGATCAGAGAGGAGGGAGAGCTGGTCAATCAACTCTATCGAGAAAGTGACGAGACAGACAAGAAAAAAATGCTAGATGCCTTCCACATCAGTGTTCACATGGAAGCCAAGTTTTGGGAAATGGCCTACCAACATCAGACATGGAAGAGCGATTTACAGTCTTTAGAAACAGGAGAAGAATAGAAACATGAGAAACCACCAATTACAAGTTCACAAATTAACCATTTTATCCATGATGATTGCCCTTGATGTAGTCCTTACACCTATCTTTCGAATTGAGGGGATGGCACCGATGTCCAGTGTCGTTAATATTTTGGCAGGAATCATGATGGGACCTGTTTATGCCTTGGTCATGGCTACAGTCACAGCCTTTATCCGTATGACGACTCAAGGGATTCCGCCTTTAGCTCTCACAGGAGCGACTTTTGGAGCCCTTCTTGCAGGTCTCTTTTATAAGTACGGTCGGAAATTTCACTATTCTGCTCTAGGAGAGATTTTGGGAACAGGCATTATCGGTTCTATTGTTTCCTACCCTGTTATGGTACTCTTTACAGGATCGGCCGCTAAGCTTAGCTGGTTTATCTACACTCCTCGATTTTTCGGAGCAACCTTGATTGGTACAGCGATTTCCTTTATTGCCTTTCGATTTTTAATCAAGCAGGAATTCTTTAAAAAAGTGCAAGGATATTTTTTCAGTGAAAGGATAGACTGATGCAGGCATTTACAAATCCTTTTCCTCTGGTAACCAGTTCCTTGATTCACTGTATTACCAATGAGATTTCTTGTGAGATGCTGGCCAATGGAATTTTATCTTTGGGATGCAAACCTGTCATGGCAGATGATCCCCGTGAGGTTCTTGATTTTACCAAACAAAGCCAGGCTATCTTCATCAATTTGGGGCATTTGTCTGCGGAGAAGGAGAAAGCAATCCGTATGGCAGCTACTTATGCAGACCAAGCTTGTCTCCCAATGGTGGTAGATGCGGTTGGTGTATCAGCGTCACCCATTCGTAAGGGACTAGTCAGAGATCTTTTAGAATACAAGCCCACAGTCCTTAAAGGAAATATGTCGGAAATCCGAAGTCTTGTTGGCTTAAAACACCACGGCGTTGGGGTCGATGCAAGTGCTAAAGATCAAGAAACTGAGGATTTGCTTCAAGTCTTGAAAGATTGGTGTCAGACCTATCCAGGTATATCATTCTTAGTCACAGGCCCCAAGGACCTCGTCGTTTCAGCAAATCAAGTTGCTATACTGGGAAATGGCTGTGCAGAATTAGACTGGATAACAGGGACAGGAGACTTGGTTGGAGCTTTAACAGCTGTTTTTCTCAGCCAAGGAAAAGCTGCCTTTGAAGCTTCTTGCTTAGCGGTTTCTTATCTCAATATCTCCGCTGAGAGAATAGTTGTTCAAGGAATGGGATTGGAAGATTTTCGTTACCAAGTACTCAATCAGCTTTCGCTCCTCAAAAGAGATGAAAACTGGCTAGATGGCATCAAAGGAGATATTTATGAATAGAGAAGCACTTAGACTATATCTGGTAACCAATCGCTACCAAGATTCCTTGGAAAGCTTTCTTGAAAAGGTTGAGACGGCTTGCCGTTCAGGGGTTACCATAGTCCAATTACGAGAAAAAAATCTCACAACCAATCAATATTATCAACTGGCAAAACAAGTCAAGAAAATAACAGATGCCTATCAGGTACCCTTGATAATCGATGATCGTTTGGATGTCTGTCTCGCAGTTGATGCTGCAGGTTTGCATATCGGAGACGATGAGTTACCCGTTTCGGTTGCCAGACAAGTCTTGGGCCCTGAAAAAATTCTCGGTGTCACTGCTAAAACAGTAAAAAGAGCCCTCGAGGCAGAAGAAGGAGGGGCGAATTACTTGGGAACAGGAGCCATTTTCCCAACCACCACCAAGGAAAATGCACCCATCACTCTGATTTCAACCTTGAAGACAATTTGCCAAAGGGTCGCCATTCCAGTAGTTGCTATTGGCGGCTTGACGTCAGAGAACATTGACCAACTTGCTGCAACTGGTATAGCTGGGGTAGCTGTCGTTAGGGATCTTATGCAGGCAGAAGATATTGAGGCAAAAACGCAAGCATTTTTAACAAAGCTGGATGACATTATTTCCTAATTAATACTCAATGAAAATCAAAGAGCAAACTAGGAAGCTAGCTGCAGGTTGCTCAAAACACAGCTTTGAGATTGCAGATATAGCTGACGTAGTTTGAAGAGATTTTCGAAGAGTACAAAAACTCTCTAATTCCCTTAAAGTAGGAACTAGAGAGTTTTTTTAATCTTTAAAGCTTGTATGGTTGACTGGACCAGAACCATGACCGAGTTGAGGGGCATCTTGGATGGCTTTTGTGATAAAGGCCTTGGCCTTATCAACTGCCTGATAAAGGGTCTTACCCTTGGCTAGTTCAGCTGTAATCACTGCAGCAAAGGTACATCCGGTACCATGGGTGTGACAGGTTTGAATTCGAGGACTTTCCCAGACAAATTGCTCATCCTTGGTAAAGAGGAAATCCTTGGCACCGCCTTCGAGATGCCCACCTTTGATAACAACAGACTGGGGACCAAATTCTTTTAAAATCAGGCGACCGGCACGCTGCATGTCTTCAGGATCATGGATTGAAAAACCAACAATTTCTTCTGCCTCAGGAAGATTCGGTGTAATAATAGTTGCAAGGGGAAGTAGGTTTGTTTTTAGGTAGCTTCTCGCACTGGTATCAATCAGAGTGTCTCCACTAGTAGCGACCATAACAGGGTCAAGGACGTAGGGACAGTCCAGTTTTTTAAGATAGGGTTGGATAATTTCCATGATTTCAGTAGTTGCCAACATCCCTGTTTTTACAGCCTGGGGTTTAATATCTGAAAAGACACTCTCCAATTGGGCTTTCAACATTTGAGGAGAAACGTGCTCGATTAGCTGAACGCCTCTGGTATTTTGAGCGACAAGACTGGTTACAACGGCCATTCCATAGACATCTCTAGCTTGGAACGACTTTAAGTCAGCCATAATGCCAGCACCGCCACTAGGATCTGTCCCAGCAATGGTTAGAGCAACGGGTAAATAAGTCATCTAAAACCTCCCAACCAACTGAAGTTTGTATTCTTAAGAACAAGCTAGTCTGTTTTAGAAAGGCAATAGAAGACTGCTAGTCCCCATTATCATTTCCACTTCCATCAGCTAGCATTACCTAGATTGAGTCAAAGGGTCTAACAGTCGTTAATCTCAGCTTTACGCACCCCTAGTGGTTGTTTTCTTTTTTTCTTTAGTATAGCATATTTTTATAGTTTATATAGTAAAATTTGACTGCAAATCTCTCGTTACATGATTAGAATTCTATTTTTCGAAAAAATAATAAAAAATATAGTTGACAAATGTAGATTTTGAGAGTATACTAATAACTGTAATCGACAAATGTAGATTTAGGAGGTGTAATTATGCAGATTTCAGATGCAGAATGGCAGGTCATGAAGATTATTTGGATGCAAGGGGAACAGACTAGTACGGATTTGATCAGGGTTCTGGCGGAGCGGTTCGACTGGTCCAAGTCAACCATTCAAACTCTTTTGGCTCGTTTGGTTGAGAAAGAGTGTTTGACTCGGAAAAAGGAAGGCAAGTTCTTTGTCTATTCAGCCCTTTTAACTTTGGACCAAAGTCAGGATTTACTTGTCCAAGATATCAAGGACAAGGTTTGTTCTCGTAGGATTAAGAACTTGTTGGCTGACTTGATTGCCGAATGTGATTTTACTCAGGCTGACTTGGAAGACTTGGAAACTGCGATTTCTAAGAAGAAATCAAGTGCTGTAACAGAAGTAAAATGTAATTGTATGTAAAGGAGACGTCATGTTAAATAGTATTGTAACCGTTGTTTGTATTGCCCTTATCGCGTTTATCTTGTTTTGGTTTTTCAAAAAGCCTGAAAAATCTGGACAAAAGGCCCAGAAAAAAAACGGCTACCAAGAGATTCGAGTGGAGGTCATGGGGGGCTATACGCCTGAGTTGATTATCCTCAAGAAATCAGTGCCAGCCCGCATTGTCTTTGACCGCAAGGATCCTTCACCATGTTTGGATCAGATCGTCTTTCCAGATTTTGGTGTACATGCTGACCTGCCTATGGGGGAAGAGTATATAGTGGAAATCACGCCTGAGCAGGCTGGAGAGTATGGTTTCTCTTGTGGCATGAATATGATGCATGGTAAGATGATTGTAGAATAGGAGAATGATATGACTGAAATTGTAAAAGCAAGTCTTGAAAATGGTGTTCAAAAAATCCGTATCACGGCAGACAAAGGCTACCATCCAGCCCACATTCAACTGCAAAAAGGAGTTCCTGCTGAGATCACCTTTCACCGTGTGACACCTTCAAACTGTTATAAGGAAATTCTGTTTGAAGAAGAAGGCATCTTGGAACCAATCGGAGTAGATGAGGAGAAAGTCATTCGTTTTACACCTCAAGAATTAGGTCAACATGAATTTTCTTGTGGCATGAAGATGCAAAAGGGAAGTTATACCGTAGTTGAGAAGACTCGAAAATCTCTATCACTTTTACAGCGTTTTTGGATTACTAGTATCTTTACTGTGCCTCTTGTGATTCTCATGATTGGGATGTCGACAGGTAGCATTAGTCACCAAGTCCTGCGTTGGGGCACCTTTTTAGCCACAACACCGATTATGCTAGTAGCAGGTGGTCCTTATATCCAAAGTGCTTGGGCTAGTTTTAAAAAGCACAATGCCAACATGGATACCTTGGTTGCTCTGGGAACGCTAGTAGCCTATTTCTATAGCCTAGTAGCCCTCTTCGCTGGTCTCCCCGTTTACTTTGAAAGTGCTGCCTTTATCTTCTTCTTCGTTCTTATGGGAGCCGTTTTTGAGGAGAAAATGCGGAAAAATACTTCCCAAGCTGTGGAGAAATTACTTGACTTGCAGGCTAAAACTGCAGAAGTCTTGCGTGAGGATAACTATGTTCAAGTCCCTTTGGACCAAGTCAAGGTAGGTGACCTGATTCGAGTGCGTCCCGGTGAAAAGATTGCTGTTGATGGTGTCGTAGTAGAAGGTATCTCTAGTATTGATGAGTCTATGGTGACAGGTGAGAGTCTGCCTGTGGACAAGACAGTTGGAGATACCGTCATTGGTTCAACTATCAATAATAGTGGAACACTTGTTTTTAGGGCAGAAAAAGTTGGTTCAGAGACTGTTTTGGCTCAGATTGTGGATTTTGTGAAGAAAGCTCAGACCAGCCGAGCACCGATTCAGGACTTGACGGATAAGATTTCAGGGATTTTTGTTCCAGCAGTTGTCATTTTAGGGATTGTGACCTTTTGGGTTTGGTTCGTCTTGCTCAGGGATAGTGTAGTTGTGCTTGGAGCTAGCTTTGTCTCTTCTCTTCTCTACGGAGTGGCAGTTTTAATTATCGCCTGCCCTTGTGCCTTGGGACTTGCAACACCGACAGCCCTTATGGTGGGGACAGGTCGCAGTGCCAAGATGGGAGTTCTCCTCAAAAATGGAACGGTTCTACAGGAAATCCAGAAAGTCCAAACTATTGTTTTTGATAAGACCGGAACTTTGACTGAAGGGAAACCTGTGGTCACAGATATCATCGGCGACGAAGTAGAAGTGCTTGGATTGGCAGCTTCCTTGGAAGAAGCTTCTCAACACCCACTGGCTGAAGCCGTTGTGAAACGAGCGAGTGAAGCTGGACTTGAGCTTCAAACTGTTGAAAATTTCCAAGCCTTGCACGGAAAAGGTGTCTCAGGGCAAATCAATGGAAAACAAGTTCTGCTTGGAAATGCTAAAATGCTGGATGGCATGAACATTTCTAGCACTTATCAAGAAAAACTAGAAGAACTGGAAAAAGAAGCTAAGACAGTTGTGTTCTTGGCTGTTGAGAATGAAATCAAAGGCTTGCTTGCTCTGCAAGATATTCCTAAGGAAAATGCTAAGCTTGCCATCAGTCAGTTGAAAAAACGAGGTCTTAAAACAGTCATGCTGACAGGAGACAATGCTGGTGTGGCGCGTGCTATTGCAGATCAAATCGGAATCGAAGAGGTCATTGCAGGTGTCTTGCCAGAAGAAAAAGCTCATGAAATCCATAAACTACAAGCGGCTGGCAAAGTAGCCTTTGTTGGGGACGGTATCAATGACGCTCCTGCCCTTAGTGTAGCAGATGTGGGGATTGCTATGGGAGCTGGAACGGATATCGCTATCGAGTCAGCAGATTTAGTGTTGACAACCAATAACCTCCTAGGCGTGGTTCGTGCCTTTGACATGAGTAAGAAAACCTTTAATCGAATTCTGCTCAATCTTTTCTGGGCCTTTATCTACAATGTCGCCGGAATTCCGATTGCAGCAGGAGTCTTTTCTGGCGTTGGACTGGCCCTCAATCCAGAATTGGCAGGTCTAGCCATGGCCTTTAGTTCTGTATCTGTGCTGACCAGTTCCCTTCTGTTAAACTTTAGTAAAATAGACTAAAAGCGAGCTTGCTCGCTTTTTATTATAAAACAGAAACTAAAAACGTTTTCAAACTGTACTGTAATAGAGAATAAAAACTTCTGAGCAGATTCTTAGTAAAGTCAAAATAAATGTGATAAATTAGTATTGTAAAAATTTACTGAAACGTTTTCAAAAACTATATGAAACCTTTTTTAGTAGATTTAAAAATATTTGAAGGAGAGTTATCATTATGACTCAAGGGAAAATTACTGCATCTGCAGCAATGCTTAATGTATTGAAAACATGGGGCGTAGACACAATCTACGGTATCCCATCAGGAACACTCAGCTCATTGATGGACGCTTTGGCTGAAGACAAAGATATCCGCTTCTTGCAAGTTCGCCACGAAGAAACAGGTGCTCTTGCAGCGGTTATGCAAGCTAAATTCGGCGGCTCAATCGGGGTTGCAGTTGGTTCAGGTGGTCCAGGTGCGACTCACTTGATTAACGGTGTTTACGATGCAGCTATGGATAACACTCCATTCCTAGCAATCCTTGGATCACGTCCAGTTAACGAATTGAACATGGATGCTTTCCAAGAATTGAACCAAAACCCAATGTACAACGGTATCGCTGTATACAACAAACGTGTAGCTTACGCTGAGCAATTACCAAAAGTAATCGACGAAGCTTGCCGTGCTGCTGTTTCTAAAAAAGGTCCAGCTGTTGTTGAAATTCCAGTAAACTTCGGTTTCCAAGAAATCGACGAAAACTCATACTACGGTTCAGGTTCATACGAACGTTCATTCATCGCTCCTGCTTTGAATGAAGCTGAAATCGACAAAGCTGTTGAAATCTTGAACAATGCTGAACGCCCAGTTATCTATGCTGGTTACGGTGGTGTTAAAGCTGGTGAAGTGATCACTGAATTGTCACGTAAAATCAAAGCACCAATCATCACAACTGGTAAAAACTTTGAAGCTTTCGAATGGAACTATGAAGGTTTGACAGGTTCTGCTTACCGTGTTGGTTGGAAACCAGCCAACGAAGTGGTCTTTGAAGCAGACACAGTTCTTTTCCTTGGTTCAAACTTCCCATTTGCTGAAGTTTACGAAGCATTCAAGAATACTGAAAAATTCATCCAAGTCGATATCGACCCTTACAAACTTGGTAAACGTCATGCCCTAGATGCTTCAATCCTTGGTGATGCAGGTCAAGCAGCGAAAGCAATCCTTGACAAAGTGAATCCAGTTGAATCTACTCCATGGTGGCGTGCAAACGTTAAGAATAACCAAAACTGGCGTGATTACATGAACAAACTCGAAGGTAAAACTGAGGGTGAATTGCAATTGTACCAAGTTTACAATGCAATCAACAAACATGCTGATCAAGACGCTATCTACTCAATCGACGTAGGTGACACTACTCAAACATCTACTCGTCACCTTCACATGACACCTAAGAACATGTGGCGTACATCTCCACTCTTTGCGACAATGGGTATTGCCCTTCCTGGTGGTATCGCTGCTAAGAAAGACAATCCAGATCGCCAAGTATGGAACATCATGGGTGACGGTGCATTCAACATGTGCTACCCAGACGTTATCACGAACGTTCAATACGACCTTCCAGTTATCAACGTTGTCTTCTCAAATGGTAAATATGCCTTCATCAAGGACAAATACGAAGACACAAACAAACACTTGTTTGGTTGTGACTTCCCTAATGCTGACTATGCGAAAATCGCTGAAGCTCAAGGAGCTGTTGGATTTACAGTTGACCGTATCGAAGACATCGATGCAGTTGTTGCAGAAGCTGTTAAATTGAACAAAGAAGGTAAAACTGTTGTTATCGATGCTCGCATCAGTCAACACCGTCCACTTCCAGTAGAAGTACTTGAATTGGATCCAAAACTTCACTCAGAAGAAGCAATCAAAGCCTTCAAGGAAAAATACGAAGCAGAAGAACTCGTACCATTCCGTCTCTTCTTGGAAGAAGAAGGTTTGCAATCACGCGTAATTAAATAATTCCTTCGTGGAACTTAAAAAGATCGGAGCAATCCGGTCTTTTTATGGAGGATAGTAAATGAATTTAAATCAATTAGATATTATTGTTTCAGATGTTCCCCAAGTCTGTGCTGACTTGGAGCGTATTTTGGATAAAAAAGCTGATTATGTTGACGATGGTTTTGCTCAGTTCACGATTGGCAGTCACTGCCTCATGTTGTCTCAAAATCATTTGGTTCCTATGGAAAACTTTCAGTCAGGCATCATTCTTCACATCGAGGTTGAGGATGTAGACCAGAACTACCAACGGTTGAAAGATCTTGGTATAACAGTTTTAAACGGCCCAGCTTTAACCGATTGGGGAACAGAGTCTTTATTAGTTAAAGGTCCTGCTGGTCTAGTGATTGATTTTTATCGTATGAAGTAGGTAATGCTATTATCAAATTTTTATCTAAAATTTAAACATTCTTGGAGCAGAACTTGAAAAGATCGGAGCAATCCGGTCTTTTTAATATAAAGAGATTACATACAATTAATTGACGGCGCTTTCCTAAAATCTTATAATAAAAATATAACAGTAGAAAATAAAACTGATATGGAAAGGAGAAAGATTTTTTTAACAGCTGTAGTAAGTGGATTTTCTTATTTCATTAGGAGGAAAGAGATGCAAAAAAAGGATATTTATCTAATCTGTGTGACCATGATTATCTGTTCAATTATTATAGGTTTGATTGTAGGCAGTTTTATTTTGCATGGTCTTGAAATTATTGCAGAAATAATTAACCACGGCTTGCTGACAATCAATCAGTCCATCCATTGATTGACAAAGCTATTCATTTTTACATTTTATTGTTCAAACAGATCGGAGCAATCCGGTCTTTTTCTTATCATAAGATTGTGATAGTTTACATTTTTATAACAAAATTCGTAAGCTCTTGCTTGTTTCTTAAACAGATTATAAAATAGAAAGCATAAAAGAATAAAAGAGGTTTTGAAAATGTCTGAAAAACAAATGAAAGTGTTGGGTTGGGTAGCGACCTTCATGTCTGTTATGATGTATGTGTCTTACTTCCCACAAATCATGAATAATCTTGCCGGTCAAAAAGGGAATTTTATCCAGCCCTTGGTTGCATCTATTAACTGTTGTCTATGGGCTTATTACGGTCTTTTCAAAAAGGAAAGAGATATTCCTCTTGCGGCTGCTAATGCACCAGGTATCGTGTTTGGTCTAGTAACGGCTATCACAGCTTTGATTTAAAAAGAAGACTGGTTTCAGTCTTTTTTTCGTATATGCATGTAAGCAAGTTCAGCGCTATCATTACCCAAATAGTTCCAAACTTTTTATTTCATTTTTAGTATAATAGAAGTAATAAATCAAGTGAGGTAAAGGTATGACAGAAAAGGGTCAATTTCCAGAGGGGTTCCTCTGGGGTGGTGCTACTGCAGCTAATCAATGTGAGGGTGCTTATAGTCAGGACGGTCGAGGTCTTGCTAATGTCGATGTGGTACCGATTGGACCTGACCGTGAAGCCATTATCACAGGTCAGAAAAAGATGTTTTCGTTTGAGGAGGGCTATTTTTACCCAGCTAAGGAAGCCATTGATATGTACCATCATTACAAGGAAGATATCGCACTTTTTGCAGAAATGGGCTTTAAGACCTATCGGCTGTCCATTGCTTGGACTCGGATTTTTCCTAAGGGAGATGAAGCAGAGCCAAATGAAGCTGGTCTAGCCTTTTATGAGGATTTGTTTAAGGAATGCCACAAGTATGGGATTAAACCTCTGGTGACCATCACGCATTTCGATTGCCCCATGCATTTAATTAGGGAGTATGGTGGTTGGCGCAATAGACGAATGTTGGACTTCTATGAAAATCTTTGTCGCACCCTCTTTACCCGATACAAGGGCTTGGTCAAATACTGGCTAACCTTTAACGAAATCAATATGATTCTGCATGCTCCATTTTTAGGAGCTGGGATTTGTTTTGAAGAAGGAGAAAATCAAGAACAGGTCAAGTATCAAGCGGCTCACCATGAGTTGGTAGCCTCAGCCCTGGCGACTAAAATTGCTCACGAAATTGATCCAGAAAACAAGGTGGGATGTATGTTGGCAGCGGGGCAATATTATCCTAACACTGCCCATCCGAGAGACTACTGGGCAGCCATTGAAGAAGACCGCAAGAGTTACTTCTTCATTGATGTCCAAGCGCGTGGGGAATACCCAAATTATGCCAAGAAGCAGTGGGAGCGTAAGGGAATTGAGATTGAAATGACGGCAGAAGATTTAGATTTGTTAAAGAATTACACTGTTGACTTTGTTTCCTTCTCTTACTATGCGAGCCGAGTGGCCACAGGAGATCCAGAAGTGAGGGATCTGACCGCTGGAAATGTCTTTGCCTCTATCAAAAATCCCTATCTGAAATCTTCTGAATGGGGTTGGCAGATTGACCCACTGGGACTTCGAATCACCCTCAATGCCATCTGGGATCGTTATCAAAAGCCTATGTTCATCGTAGAAAATGGACTAGGTGCAATAGATACTCCTGATGAAAATGGTTATGTAGCAGATGACTATCGGATTGCTTACTTAGAAGCCCACATCAAGGCTATGCGAGATGCTATTTACCAAGATGGGGTCGACTTGCTTGGTTATACGACTTGGGGTTGTATCGATCTGGTTTCAGCTGGAACAGGCGAGATGAACAAGCGCTATGGTTTTATCTATGTGGATCGTGATAATGCTGGTCATGGAAGCCTAAAACGGAGCAAGAAGAAATCCTTCTACTGGTACAAGGATGTCATTGCCAGCAATGGTGCAAGTATTGAGTAGAGCACATTTGTTCACTATTTTTATAAAATCTTCTCCCTACTTTATATAATAGGAAAAAGAGTTTAATAAGACCTAGCTTTTTGCTATAATGAGGGGAGAAAAATCAGACAGGAGAATAAGATGTCAGAACCATTATTTTTACAATCAGTTATGCAAGAAAAAATCTGGGGTGGAACCAAGCTACGTGATGAGTTTGGCTATGATATCCCAAGTGAAAAAATCGGAGAATACTGGGCCATCTCAGCCCATCCAAATGGTGTCTCTAAAGTTGCCAATGGTCGTTTTGAGGGAACAGACCTCGCTACTTTGTATACGGAACACCGTGAATTATTTGGCAATCGTCCAGAACCTGTATTTCCACTTTTGACTAAGATTCTGGATGCCAACGACTGGCTCAGTGTTCAAGTTCACCCAGACGATGCCTATGGACTAGAGCATGAAGGCGAGCTTGGAAAAACAGAATGCTGGTATATTATCGCAGCGGATGAAGGTTCAGAAATTATCTATGGCCATAATGCCAAATCAAAAGAAGAGCTCCGCCAGCAAATCGAGGACAAGAACTGGGATGCCTTGTTGACAAAAGTTCCTGTAAAGGCTGGAGATTTCTTCTATGTACCAAGTGGCACCATGCACGCTATCGGAGCAGGAATTTTGATTCTTGAAACCCAGCAGTCTAGCGATACCACTTATCGTGTCTATGACTTTGACCGTAAGGATGATAATGGCAACTTGCGTGAACTTCACCTTGAAAAATCTATCGATGTTTTGAACATTGGCGAGCCTGCCAATAGCCGTCCTGTGACTATCAAAGCAGATGATTTGCGTTCAACTTTACTTGTCTCTAATGATTTCTTTGCAGTTTACAAGTGGGAAATTACTGGGAAAGTTGACTTCGAAAAGACAGCTGACTACAGCTTGTTCAGTGTCTTGGCTGGTCAAGGAAAACTGACTGTAGACGGTAAGGAATATCCAATCCAAAAAGGTAGCCACTTTATCCTACCAAGTGATGTTGAAGCTTGGACCCTAGAAGGACAAGATTTGGAATTGATTGTTAGCCATCCATAAAAAATAAAGGACCTGAGTTTATTACTCAAGTCCTTTTTGATTACATAAATTGGGCGATAAAGACCACAATGATGATGATTGGAATGATAAAACGAAGAAGGAAGAGCCAGACTTGGAAAAGTCCTTGTTTCCATGCACTTTCATCAAGATGGAGTTCCTCCATAGCAAGAGCTTTCTTAAATATGTAGCCGGTAAAGAGTGAAAGGCAGAGAGCTCCAAATGGCATGAGGAGATTGGAAACCAAGAAGTCCATAGCATCAAAGAAGGTCTTCCCAAAGATATGAACATCCGCCATAACACCGTAAGATAGGGCTGAAGGAATCCCAAAGACAAAGGTCAAGATGCCTAAAATAGCACTCCATTTAGCCCGCTTGCTGTTGTCCTGATTGGTGATATTGCCCACATTGATTTCCAGCATCACGACAGAAGAAGTGACCGTCGCAAAGAGGAAGAGCAAGAGGAAGAGGATGTAGAAAATAGTTCCAAAAGGCATCTTGTCAAAGAGTTGAGGCAAGACGATAAAGAGCAGGCTTGGTCCCCCTTCAGACTGGATATTGAAGGCTGACATGGCTGGGAAAATGGCTAGTCCTGCCATGATGGATACCGAGATGTTCATGGCTACGATGGAAATCCCTGACTGGACCAGATTGGTTTTCTTGTCCAAGTAAGAAGCATAGGTCAGCATGGCTGTCACCCCTAGTGAGAGGGCAAAGAAAGATTGTCCCAGAGCATAGAGGAGACCAGCGCTGGTCAGTTTTGAAAAGTCTGGTTTGAGGAAGTAAAGAACCCCTTCCATGGCATTTGGTAAGCTGAGAGAACGACCGATGATGACAACAAAGATAATAAAGAGCAGGGGCATCATGACCTTAGAAGCTCTTTCAATCCCTTTTTGAACCCCACGTGATACAATGAAGATATTTAACAAGATAAAGGCTGCTTGAGCTCCAAGGGCAATGGCTGGGTTTGAAATGATTGAAGTAAATAATTGAGCATAATCACCCGTTCCGCCAAGTTGGAACAATTTTCCAAACTCAATACCCAGATAAACCAGAATCCATCCCCCGATAACACTGTAGAAAGATAAGAGGATAAAAAGGGCAAAGGCACCAATCCAACCGATAAAGTTGTACTTACTATTGTTACCTAGTTTTCCAAAGGTTCTGATAGCGGAAACGCCAGCACTTCGGCCGAGGGCAAATTCAGCTAGCAAAAGGGGGAAACCAATTAGAATAGTGGAAATGAGAAAGACTAATAAAAAGCCTCCTCCACCGTTAGCAGCAGTCATATAGGGAAACTTCCAAACGGCACCAAGTCCGATGGCTGAACCAGCAGATGCTAGAATAAAGCCCAGTTTAGAACCCCATTGCGATTTTTCAGACATAGTTAAACTCCTAAAATTAGTATTACAAAAGAAAAAGCTACTGCCCTTGGCAAATAGCCTCATCAGTACTCAAGATGAGCGTTTCTTTTGATCGATAGACTTGACTATCCTATCATGTTTTCTAAGGTCTGTCAAGAAAACCATTTTCATGTTATGATAAAGTAAAAAAATTTTGCAAAAATGCTTGACTCTAACCTAAGGGGAGGGGTTATACTATCATTGTAATACTCTTCGAAAATCAAATTCAAACCACGTCAGCGTCGCCTTACCGTACTCAAGTACAGCCTGCGGCTAGCTTCCTAGTTTGTTCTTTGATTTTCATTGAGTATAAGGAGGAAATCATGTACCATATAAAAGAAGCTGCCCAGCTTTCGGGTGTCTCTGTCAAGACCCTGCACCACTACGATAAGATAGGACTCTTGGTTCCTTTAAAGTCGGAAAACGGCTATCGAACCTACAGTCAGGAGGATTTGGAGCAACTTCAGGTCATTCTGTATTACAAGTATCTAGGTTTTTCTTTAGAAAAAATAGCAGAGCTACTAAAGGAAGAAAGGACGGATTTATTGCCCCATTTGACCAGGCAGTTGGAGTATTTGACTCGAGAAAGGGAACATCTGGATACCTTGATTTCCACCTTGCAAAAAACCATTCAAGAACAAAAAGGAGAAAGAGAAATGAGCATTCAAGAGAAATTTGCTGGATTTAACTACCAAGACCATCAAAAATACCACCAAGAAGCGGTAGAAAAATATGGACAAGAAGTCATGGACCAAGCGCTCGAGCGCCAAAAAGGTCACGAAGACGAGGCTACAGCTGCCTTTAACCAAGTCTTTCAAGCTTTGGCACAAAATCTCCAAGCTGGTCTGCCTGTAACAGCAACCGAAAACCAAGAAGAAGCAGCCAAACTCTTGCAAGCTATTCGTACTTATGGATTTGATTGTACTATTGAAGTATTCGGTCATATCGGTAAAGGCTACGTCTATAACCCAGAGTTTAAGGAAAACCTTGACAAATTTGGACCTGGAACAGCCCAGTACACATCAGATGTCATTGCCCACTATGTCCAAACTCAGACAAAATAAAATCGGAGGAGTGATCTTCCGATTTTTACTAAATTCAAGTACTACTTGCTTAATAATTTTTCTACCACATTTAGTTTTCGCATGGTCAAATCTACATTGAAAAGTTTTTCAAGATAGTTAGTATTGAGCTTTTTTTGTTTTGCAGTTCTAGGGAGATAGAGGTAGAGACAGTGATTACCGACACAAATTTCTTCTTCGCCGTAATCCATTTTTAATTTTTCTAAAGGGAGACTTTGAATAGCTTCTTGATAAAAAATCACGTGTACACGGTCATAAAGATAGTGTGCTCCAAACGGATTTTCTTGGACAATGTTTTTAAAAATATCCTTATTCTTAATGATTATTTTGAGATCGGCTCCAATCTTTTCCTTTATTAGAGTATGAACCTGTTCTCGTATTTCTTCGAGAGCTAAGTTACTTTCAAGAATAATATTTCCGCTTTGAATATAAGTTCGAACTTGTTGAAAACCAGCTTCTGTCAAGATATCTACTAGATAAGACATTTTAGGGATAGCATTTTTTCCATTAGGAGTCACTCCCCTTAGCAAGATAATATGTTCCAAAGTAGTTCCTTTCTTTTGGGGCGGATTGTTCCGTTTAGTAATGTATATTTAGATTGGGTTTGATCCTGCCACCCAGCCAGTACAGAGGGCAGAAGTAATGTTAAAGCCACCTGTGTGGGCATTGATATCCAGTACCTCGCCCGCAAAGTGGAGGCCAGGGACCAGCTTACTTTCTAGAGTTTTAGGATTGATTTCCTTGAGACTGACACCGCCTTTGGTGACAAAGGATTTGGCAAGGGACATTTTGCCAGTCACAGGGATTTTGAGGGCCTTAATAGATTGGAGAAGTTGTTCACGTTCCTTTTCAGTAAGCTGTTTGACTTTTTCGGGATAGCCTTGCACAAAAAATTCAGCCAAGCGTTCTGGAAGCAAAGTTTTTAAAGCATTTTTCAAGGATTTTTCCCGATTTACTTCTAGGAATGTAGCCAAGTCCTTTTCAGAAAGTTGAGGCAAAGCATCCAGTGAGAGAACCTCCCCACCCTTGACAAAACTAGACATACGTAGGGCAGCAGGACCTGACAAACCAAAGTGGGTAAAGAGCAAATCGTGAGTGATGACATGCTTACCATAGCTTAGGGTCACATCGTCTAGTGAAATACCCTGAAGCACTTTGTGTGGAAAATCTGTCAACAAAGGACTCTCAGCAGCCTCAAGCTCGGTGATGGTATGCTTAAAATGACGGGCAATCTCGTGTCCAAAGCCAGTTGAGCCAGTGGAAGGATAGGATTTTCCGCCAGTTGTGACAATCAGTTTATCACAAGTAAAGGTTTGGTCTGCTGATTTAAGAACAAATTGGTCATCTATCTTTTTAACCGAAACAATCTCGGTTTGAGTAGCAACTTGACCACCTAGCTCAGTGATTTTCTTTTCCAAGGCTTCGATAATAGTCCGAGACTTGTCACTGGCAGGAAAGACGCGCCCGTGGTCCTCGACCTTAAGTTTAACCCCATTTTCCGTAAAAAAGTTAATGATATCATGGTTATCAAATTGGGAGAAGACACTGTAGAGAAAGCGCCCGTTTCCAGGGATTCCAGCTAGTAGGTCGTCCAAACTACCGTTGTTGGTTACATTGCAACGCCCCCCGCCAGTCCCAGCTAATTTTTTTCCAAGTTTCCGATTTTTTTCGATGAGGAGGGTTTTCTGTCCATAAAAGCTACTGGAAATCGTAGCCATCATACCAGCAGGTCCTCCACCGATGACAATAGTATCAAAATATTTCATAGCTCTATTGTACCACAAAAAACAAGAGATGATGGTCACCTCTTGTCAAGAATGCAATTAATCAATTTCATATCCCATCAGCAAACCGCCATCTTCTGCATAGAAACTGCAGAGACCAGAGGTTGGGAGAATCTTAATATCCGCTTGTGGGAAGGTTTCGCGGATTCGTTCTGATAGTTGTTGGCAACATTTCTCGTTATTGCGTTGGGCCATGACAATACGGCCACCAGCATATCCAGCTTTTACTAACTCTTCATAGGCTGCCTGAATCGATTTCTTTGCCCCTCGTGCTTTTTGTAGCAATTCGAGGGTTCCAGTTTCACTAGCTTCTCCAACCATACGGATGTTGAGAAGGCCAACGACTGTACCGATGAGCTTGCTCAAACGGCCGTTCTTCACCAAGTTATCGACTTTGGCTAGGACAAAAAGTAACTTGGTTTTTTCTTGATAAGCAGTGATAGCTTCAACCACTTCTTCAAAAGACAAGCCCTGGTCAATCAAGTCATTCAATTTTTCTACGAGCAAGTCAACTTCCCCACCAGCAGACAAACTATCAATTACATGAATTTTAGTATCAGGATGTTCTTCCAGATAAATATTCTTTGCTAGTTGAGCACTATTGTGGCTACCAGAAAGAGTACCCGTGATGGTTACTAGGAAAATGTTTTTGGCACCTTCAAATGCTCGCAAATAATCATCTGGGCTTGGACAAGCTGATTTTGAAGCTTCTGCGGTTGCATACATGGTTTCCATCATTTGGTCAATGTCAAGACTGGCATCATCAACAAAGACCTGATCAGCTACTTGAATGGTTAAGGGGACACTTACAAAGGTTGTGTCAATAGCTGGTGTTTCCAGCTGACGATAATCACAACCAGAGTCAGCAATAATCTTCCAAGTCATAGAAATTCTCCATCTTTGTCAGTTATACATTGACAAAGGTTCTGTCTTTTTTTACAATTATATCATGAAAACCCTTGAAACAAAAGCCTCATCCGTCTGTTGTGACAAGTAGAAAGAAAATGTTATGTCTGAACGTAGAATCTCTGAAAAGTCTCTTGAAAATCTCAGAAAATCAAACCAAGAATCCAATTTACTAACCAGAGAAGCCATTGAAACAGCCCTCTTGCAACTCTTGGAAAAAAAGGACCTGACCAAGATTAGTATTTCTGAATTGGTTAAGCGTGCAGGCGTTTCGCGTGCAGCCTTTTACCGCAATTATGATTCCAAAGAGGAGATTTTAGAAAGCGTCTTTAAACGAACTGTCCACAATATTATGGAACAGCTGCATCATTACGATTTAAAGACAGATCTCTATTTGGTCTGGGTTCACCTTTTCCGCGAGGCCAGAAAGGAAGCCAGAGTGATTCAACTGGCCTTGGATTACCATCTGGAAAAAATCTTTGTCCAAGCCATGCAGGAATTTCTAGAAAAATACCATGGAAAATCAAAAGGTGTCAGCTCTTATCTTCATTCCTTCTGGAGTTCAGCCATTGTATCTGTCCTCCTCAAATGGATCAAGGATGGCATGAAGGTACCAGCTGAAAAGATTGCGGACTTACGGTTACCATTTTTTAAAAAATAGAGAAAAAGGAGAAGAGATATGACTGAAAAAAGACTGGCCTGGGATGAGTATTTTGCAGCCCAAGCCCTACTGATTGCCAATCGTTCCACTTGTAAACGTGCCAAAGTGGGCGCAATTCTGGTAAAGGATAATAAGGTTATTTCCACTGGTTACAATGGTTCGGTGTCAGGGACTGAGCATTGTATTGACCATGAATGTCTGGTCATTGAAGGCCACTGTGTTCGCACCCTTCACGCTGAGGTCAATGCTATCCTCCAAGGTGCTGAGCGTGGTGTTCCTAAAGGATTTACAGCCTATGTGACACACTTTCCTTGTCTGAATTGCACGAAACAATTGCTTCAGGTCGGTTGCAAGCGCGTAGTTTATATCAATCAGTACCGAATGGATGACTATGCCCAATACCTTTATCAAGAAAAAGGAACAGAATTGACCCATTTACCACTTGAGACCGTACAGTCTGCTCTTAAAGAGGCAGATTTAATGTAAAAATTATCAAAAATAAATGGTTTAGAAAGATTTTTAAACCGTTTTTTGGTATAATAAGAGGAATAAATTGAAAGAAGGAATTCCAAAAATGGGAAAAATTGAAGTTATTAATCATCCACTGATTCAACACAAATTGTCAATCTTGCGTCGTACAGATACTTCTACAAAAGCTTTCCGTGAGCTAGTAGATGAGATTGCAATGTTGATGGGGTATGAAGTACTTCGTGATCTTCCACTAGAAGATGTGGAAATCGAAACACCAATTACAAAAACAGTTCAAAAACAATTGGCAGGTAAGAAATTGGCCATCGTTCCAATCTTGCGTGCAGGTATCGGGATGGTTGATGGTCTCTTGAGCTTGGTTCCAGCAGCTAAAGTTGGCCACATCGGTATGTACCGTGATGAAGAAACGCTTCAACCAGTTGAGTACTTGGTGAAATTGCCTGAAGATATTGACCAACGTCAAATTTTTGTCGTAGACCCAATGTTGGCAACAGGTGGTTCAGCAATCTTGGCTGTTGATTCCCTTAAAAAACGTGGCGCATCAAATATCAAATTTGTCTGCCTCGTATCTGCTCCAGAAGGTGTTAAAGCCCTTCAAGAAGCTCATCCAGATGTAGAAATCTTTACAGCAGCCTTGGATGAACGTTTGAACGAACACGGTTATATCGTTCCAGGTCTTGGAGATGCTGGAGACCGCTTGTTCGGTACAAAATAAAATTAAAAAGAGATTGACTTGGAAAAGGATTTCCAGTCGTGGAAGGAGGTTGAATTTTTGTTTCTGTTTAATGAAAGCAGAGCAAAGATTTGACCTTTTTTGACCTAGATATTATAATAGTCTTATCTTCAGTCATTTGACCAACAAAAATAAAACTCAAAAGGAGAAATGAATGATTCCTGTAGTTATTGAACAAACAAGCCGTGGGGAACGTTCCTACGATATTTACTCACGTCTTCTCAAAGACCGCATCATTATGCTGACTGGTCCAGTTGAAGACAACATGGCTAACTCAGTTATTGCCCAGTTGCTTTTCTTGGATGCCCAAGATAGTACAAAAGATATTTACCTTTATGTCAATACACCTGGTGGTTCTGTTTCAGCTGGTTTGGCAATCGTTGATACCATGAACTTTATCAAAGCGGATGTCCAAACTATCGTTATGGGTATGGCAGCATCTATGGGTACTGTCATCGCATCAAGTGGAGCAAAAGGCAAACGTTTCATGCTTCCAAATGCTGAGTACATGATTCACCAACCAATGGGTGGAACAGGTGGTGGTACCCAACAAACTGATATGGCTATCGCTGCAGAACACTTGCTTAAAACTCGTAACACTTTGGAAAAAATCTTGGCTGAAAATTCAGGACAGTCAATTGAAAAAGTCCATGCAGATGCAGAACGCGATAACTGGATGAGCGCCCAAGAAACACTTGAATATGGCTTTATTGATGAAATCATGGCTAACAATTCATTGAACTAATGATGAAAGAAGGCAAACTCGACTGGGTTTGCTTTTTTTGGTATAATAGGGAGAGATTTCTTAGAAAGAGGATTTATCATGTTTGAAAAAGTCAATCGATCTGGCTTGATTATCTATCTTTACTATAATCGTGATGCCAAAAAATTGCAGGATTATGGAGATATTACCTATCATTCCAAGAAACATCGTTACTTACAACTCTATGTTCCAACTCAAGAAGTGGAGCAATTGGTCGGGCGCTTAAGCAAGGAAAAATTTATAAAAAAAGTCAGAGTTTGTCATATCCAAGAGCTGGAAACACCCTTTGTGGGCAATCTTTATCGAGAGGAAAACGTTATCATCGAAAAAGTTCAAGAAAAGTGTTGACAATTTTCTGATAATTCGGTATATTCTTAACATGCTATTTATTTAAGAAATAAGGAGACAAAAAAGATGAAGAAAAAATTTGCCCTATCGTTTGTGGCTCTTGCAAGTGTAGCACTTCTTGCAGCCTGTGGAGAAGTGAAGTCTGGAGCGTCAAACGCTGCTGGTAACTCAGTAGATGAAAAGACAATCAAAATCGGATTTAACTTTGAAGAAACTGGTGCCGTAGCAGCCTACGGTACATCTGAACAAAAAGGTGCCCAACTTGCTGTTGATGAAATCAATGCAGCAGGTGGTATCGATGGAAAACAAATCGAAGTAGTCGATAAAGATAACAAGTCTGAAACAGCAGAGGCTGCTTCAGTAACAACTAACCTTGTAACCCAATCTAAAGTATCAGCAATCGTAGGACCTGCGACATCTGGTGCAACTGCAGCTGCGGTAGCGAACGCTACAAAAGCAGGTGTTCCATTGATTTCACCAAGTGCGACTCAAGATGGATTGACTAAAGGTCAAGATTACCTCTTTATCGGAACTTTCCAAGACAGCTTCCAAGGAAAAATTATCTCAAACTATGTTTCTGATAAATTGCAAGCTAAGAAAGTTGTTCTTTACACTGACAATGCCAGCGACTATGCTAAAGGTATTGCCAAAGCCTTCCGTGAAGCTTACAAAGGTGAAATCGTTGCAGATGAAACTTTCGTAGCAGGTGACACAGACTTCCAAGCAGCCCTTACAAAAATGAAAGGGAAAGACTTTGATGCTATCATCGTCCCTGGTTACTACACTGAAGCTGGTAAAATTGTAAACCAAGCGCGTGGTATGGGAATTGACAAACCAATCGTTGGTGGTGATGGATTCAACGGTGAAGAGTTTGTACAACAAGCAACTGCTGAAAAAGCATCAAACATCTACTTTATCTCAGGCTTCTCAACTACTGTAGAAGTTTCAGCTAAAGCAAAAGCTTTCCTTGATGCTTACCGTGCTAAGTACAATGAAGAGCCTTCAACATTTGCAGCCTTGGCTTATGACTCAGTTCACCTTGTAGCAAACGCAGCAAAAGGTGCTAAAAACTCTGGTGAAATCAAGGATAACCTTGCTAAAACAAAAGACTTTGAAGGTGTAACTGGTCAAACAAGTTTCGATGCAGACCACAATACAGTCAAAACTGCTTACATGATGACCATGAACAATGGTAAGGTTGAAGCAGCAGAAGTTGTAAAACCATAATAGAAAAATGTTGAAATAGGGAATGAGCCTCGGACTCACTCCCTGTTTCGGTGTTTAAGAACCTATCAAAAAGTGAGGGAAAACCCTCGAAATTATAAATAGAAAGAGTGAATCTTATGCTCCAACAACTAGTAAATGGTTTGATTCTAGGTAGTGTATATGCACTGTTAGCCCTAGGATATACCATGGTTTACGGAATTATCAAGCTCATCAACTTCGCCCACGGTGATATTTATATGATGGGAGCCTTTATCGGTTATTTCTTGATTAATTCTTTCCAAATGAATTTCTTTGTAGCTCTTATTGTAGCTATGCTTGCGACAGCCATTCTTGGTGTCGTGATTGAGTTCCTTGCTTACCGACCTTTGCGTCACTCTACTCGTATTGCTGTTTTGATTACAGCTATTGGGGTTTCTTTCCTATTGGAGTATGGAATGGTCTATCTGGTTGGTGCCAATACTCGCGCCTTCCCTCAAGCGATTCAAACAGTTCGCTATGATTTGGGACCAGTTAGCCTAACAAATGTGCAGTTAATGATTTTGGCGATTTCCTTGATTTTGATGATTTTGCTACAAGTCATTGTTCAAAAGACTAAGATGGGGAAAGCCATGCGTGCAGTATCCGTAGATAGCGATGCAGCGCAATTGATGGGGATCAATGTAAACCGTACTATCAGCTTTACCTTTGCTTTGGGTTCAGCACTTGCGGGTGCAGCTGGTGTTTTGATTGCCCTCTATTATAACTCTCTTGAACCTTTGATGGGGGTTACTCCAGGTCTTAAGTCTTTCGTTGCCGCAGTACTTGGTGGTATCGGAATCATTCCTGGTGCGGCGCTTGGTGGCTTTGTAATTGGTCTATTGGAAACCTTTGCGACAGCCTTTGGAATGTCAGACTTCCGCGATGCCATTGTTTATGGAATCTTGTTGTTGATCTTGATTGTCCGCCCAGCTGGTATCCTTGGTAAAAATGTGAAAGAGAAGGTGTAAACGATGAAGGAAAATTTAAAAGTTAATATTCTATGGTTACTCCTTTTGTTAGCTGGCTATGGCTTGATTAGTGTACTGGTTTCAGTCGGAGTACTCAACCTATTCTATGTACAGATTTTACAACAAATTGGAATTAATATTATTCTGGCTGTTGGTCTTAACTTAATCGTTGGTTTTTCTGGACAATTTTCACTTGGGCATGCTGGTTTCATGGCGATTGGTGCCTATGCAGCAGCTATTATTGGTTCTAAATCACCAACCTACGGTGCCTTCTTTGGAGCTATGCTGTTAGGGGCTTTGCTTTCAGGAGCAGTTGCCTTGCTTGTCGGAATTCCAACCTTGCGCTTGAAGGGGGACTATCTTGCGGTAGCGACTCTAGGTGTTTCTGAAATTATCCGTATCTTTATCATCAATGGTGGAAGCCTTACAAATGGTGCGGCAGGTATCTTGGGAATTCCTAACTTTACAACTTGGCAAATGGTTTACTTCTTTGTCGTGATTACAACCATTGCAACATTGAACTTCTTGCGTAGCCCGATTGGTCGATCAACCCTATCCGTTCGTGAGGATGAAATCGCTGCTGAGTCAGTTGGGGTTAATACAACTAAAATTAAAATTATTGCTTTTGTCTTTGGTGCTATTACTGCAAGTATTGCAGGGTCACTTCAGGCAGGATTTATCGGCTCTGTTGTACCGAAAGATTACACTTTCATCAACTCAATCAACGTATTGATTATTGTTGTATTTGGTGGACTTGGTTCCATTACAGGTGCAATTGTTTCAGCAATTGTCCTTGGAATTTTGAATATGCTTCTCCAAGATGTTGCTAGCGTGCGTATGATTATTTACGCTTTAGCCTTGGTATTGGTAATGATTTTCAGACCAGGTGGACTCCTTGGAACATGGGAATTGAGCCTATCACGTTTCTTTAAAAAATCTAAGAAGGAGGAACAAAACTAATGGCATTACTTGAAGTAAAACAGTTAACCAAACATTTTGGCGGTCTAACAGCTGTTGGAGATGTGACTCTTGAATTGAACGAAGGGGAATTGGTTGGACTAATCGGTCCAAACGGAGCTGGGAAAACCACTCTTTTCAACCTCTTGACGGGTGTTTATGAACCAAGTGAGGGAACTGTTACCCTTGATGGTCACCTTTTGAATGGAAAGTCACCTTATAAGATTGCTTCTTTGGGCCTTGGACGTACTTTCCAAAATATTCGTCTCTTTAAAGATTTAACAGTTTTGGATAATGTTTTGATTGCCTTTGGCAACCATCACAAGCAACATGTTTTTGCTAGTTTCTTACGCCTACCAGCTTTTTACAAGAGTGAAAAAGAATTAAAGGCTAAGGCTTTGGAATTGCTGAAAATCTTTGATTTAGATGGTGATGCAGAAACTCTGGCTAAAAATCTTGCCTACGGACAACAACGTCGTTTGGAAATTGTTCGTGCCCTTGCTACGGAACCTAAAATTCTCTTTTTGGATGAACCAGCAGCAGGTATGAACCCACAGGAAACTGCTGAATTGACTGAGTTAATTCGTCGCATCAAAGATGAATTTAAGATTACGATCATGTTGATCGAACACGATATGAATCTGGTCATGGAAGTAACAGAACGTATCTACGTACTTGAATACGGTCGTTTGATTGCTCAGGGAACTCCAGACGAAATTAAGACCAATAAACGCGTTATCGAAGCTTATCTAGGAGGTGAAGCCTAATGTCTATGTTAAAAGTTGATAATCTTTCTGTGCATTACGGCATGATCCAAGCAGTCCGTGATGTAAGCTTTGAAGTTAATGAAGGAGAAGTTGTTTCCCTTATCGGTGCCAATGGTGCTGGGAAGACAACCATTCTCCGTACCTTGTCAGGTCTGGTTCGACCAAGTTCAGGAAAGATTGAATTTTTAGGTCAAGAAATCCAAAAAATGCCAGCTCAAAAAATCGTGGCAGGTGGTCTTTCACAAGTGCCAGAAGGACGCCACGTCTTCCCTGGCTTGACAGTTATGGAAAATCTAGAAATGGGAGCTTTCTTAAAGAAAAATCGTGAAGAAAATCAAGCTAACTTAAAGAAAGTTTTCTCACGTTTCCCACGTCTTGAAGAACGCAAGAACCAAGATGCAGCCACTCTTTCAGGAGGAGAACAACAAATGCTTGCCATGGGACGCGCTCTTATGTCAACACCAAAACTTCTTCTTTTAGATGAACCATCGATGGGACTTGCCCCAATCTTTATCCAAGAGATTTTTGATATCATTCAAGATATCCAGAAGCAAGGAACAACTGTCCTCTTGATTGAGCAAAATGCCAATAAGGCACTCGCAATCTCTGACCGAGGTTATGTACTGGAAACAGGAAAAATCGTACTTTCAGGAACAGGAAAAGAACTCGCCTCATCAGAAGAAGTCAGAAAAGCATATCTGGGTGGATAAAAAGGTCCGGGGGACCTTTTTAGTCGGTGGGTAGAGATTGCGAAGCAATCATCAGAATCCGGAGGATTGTTTTACTCGGTGGATGAGGATTACGAAGTAATCATCATTAATAGTCCGGGGGACCTTTTTAGTCGGCAGACGGAGATTGCGAAGTAATCATCATTAATAGTCCGAGTGACCTTTTTAGTCGGCAGATAGAGACTGCGAAGCAATTCTCATCTGCACTGGAAGGTTAGCTCCTAATAATTAAAATAAAATCGAATGGAGCGTACCTACCCTTCATTCAGAGAGCTCGATTTTAGAGCTCTTTTTGCTAGCTTATTCATACTTTTCTGAATTTTGAAAAAGAAATGTAAGCGTTTGATAGATTTACAAAAAGATTGTATAATAGGGATAAGAATAGAAAAGGAGAAGTCTCATGGCAGTTAAAGATTTTATGACCCGCAAGGTAGTTTATATTAGTCCAGATACAACAGTATCTCATGCAGCAGATTTAATGAGAGAGCAAGGATTACACCGCTTGCCTGTTATCGAAAATGATCAATTAGTTGGTTTGGTGACTGAGGGCACCATTGCCCAAGCAAGTCCATCTAAGGCAACAAGTCTTTCTATCTATGAGATGAACTATCTTTTAAATAAGACCAAGGTTAAAGATGTCATGATTCGCGATGTTGTCACTGTTTCAGGCTATGCCAGTCTTGAGGATGCAACTTATTTGATGCTAAAAAATAAGATTGGGATTCTTCCTGTTGTAGATAACCATCAAGTCTACGGAGTTATTACGGATCGTGACGTTTTCCAAGCCTTTCTTGAAATTGCTGGTTATGGTGAAGAAGGAATTCGTGTGCGCTTCGTTACAGAAGATGAAGTTGGCGTTCTTGGTAAAATTGTTTCTCTAATCGTTGAAGAAAATTTGAATATCTCTCATACAGTAAATATTCCACGTAAAGATGGTAAGGTGATTATCGAAGTTCAAATCGATGGCTCAATTGATTTACCGGCCTTGAAAGAAAAATTTGAATCAGAGAATATTCAAGTAGAAGAAATTACTCGTACTTCAGCAAAAGTGTTGTAAAAAGGAAGCCGAAAGGCTTCTTTTTCATGAAAAGGGATTAGAGCAAAAGATGGAAAGAAATGATAAAATATGCTATAATGAAATGATGTAAAAAAGGAGTATTTATGGACATTTCAGTAATTCGTCAAAAAATTGACGCAAATCGTGAAAAATTAGCTTCTTTCAGGGGGTCTCTTTGACCTCGAAGGTTTAGAGGAAGAGATTGCCATCTTGGAAAACAAGATGACAGAACCTGATTTTTGGAACGATAATATCGCGGCCCAAAAAACGTCGCAAGAATTAAATGAATTAAAAAATACCTACAATACCTTCCATAAAATGGAAGAGTTGCAGGATGAAGTCGAAATTTTATTAGACTTTTTAGCTGAAGACGAGTCAGTGCATGAGGAACTGGTTGGACAGTTATCAGAACTTGATAAGATGATGACCAGTTACGAGATGACCCTTCTCTTGTCGGAACCTTATGACCATAATAATGCCATCTTGGAAATCCATCCAGGTTCTGGTGGAACTGAGGCGCAGGACTGGGGTGATATGTTGCTGCGTATGTATACTCGTTATGGTAATGCTAAAGGCTTTAAAGTAGAAGTCTTGGATTATCAAGCAGGTGATGAGGCTGGTATCAAGTCAGTAACCTTATCGTTTGAAGGACCTAATGCCTATGGCCTTCTCAAGTCGGAAATGGGAGTCCACCGTTTGGTGCGAATTTCGCCATTTGACTCTGCTAAACGTCGCCATACCTCTTTCACATCTGTAGAAGTGATGCCGGAGTTGGATGATACCATTGAAGTGGAAATCCGAGAAGATGATATTAAGATGGATACCTTCCGTTCAGGTGGTGCTGGTGGACAAAACGTCAATAAGGTTTCAACAGGTGTGCGTTTGACCCACATTCCAACTGGAATTGTTGTCCAATCAACAGTGGATCGTACCCAGTATGGAAATAGAGATCGTGCCATGAAGATGTTGCAGGCTAAGCTCTATCAAATGGAGCAAGAAAAGAAAGCTGCGGAAGTTGATTCCCTTAAAGGTGAGAAAAAGGAAATCACATGGGGAAGCCAAATCCGTTCTTATGTCTTCACACCTTATACTATGGTAAAAGATCACCGAACTAGCTTTGAGGTTGCTCAAGTAGATAAGGTTATGGATGGGGACCTAGATGGTTTTATCGATGCCTATCTCAAGTGGCGAATTAGCTAAGATAGAAAGGAAGTCACATGTCAATCATTGAAATGAGAGATGTCGTCAAAAAATACGACAACGGAACGACTGCTCTACGCGGTGTTTCGGTCAGTGTTCAACCAGGGGAATTTGCTTACATCGTAGGACCTTCAGGAGCAGGGAAGTCAACCTTCATTCGTTCTCTATATCGTGAAGTAAAAATCGATAAAGGAAGTTTATCAGTTGCTGGTTTTAATCTGGTTAAGATTAAAAAGAAAGATGTCCCGCTTCTACGTCGTAGTGTTGGGGTTGTCTTCCAAGACTATAAACTCTTGCCAAAGAAAACGGTCTATGAAAATATTGCTTACGCTATGGAAGTAATCGGAGAAAATCGCCGTAATATCAAAAAACGTGTGATGGAAGTTTTGGACTTGGTTGGGTTGAAGCACAAGGTTCGTTCTTTCCCAAATGAGCTCTCAGGTGGAGAGCAACAGCGTATTGCGATTGCACGTGCTATTGTAAACAATCCAAAAGTATTGATAGCCGATGAACCAACAGGAAACTTGGACCCTGATAATTCATGGGAAATTATGAATCTCTTGGAACGGATTAACCTACAAGGGACAACTATTTTAATGGCGACTCATAATAGCCAGATTGTAAATACCTTGCGCCACCGTGTCATTGCCATTGAAAATGGCCGTGTCGTTCGTGACGAATCAAAAGGAGAGTATGGATACGATGATTAGTAGATTTTTTCGCCATTTATTTGAATCACTAAAAAGTTTGAAACGAAATGGTTGGATGACAGTGGCTGCTGTCAGCTCAGTCATGATTACTTTGACCTTGGTTGCCATATTTGCTTCTGTTATTTTCAATACAGCGAAACTAGCTACAGATATTGAAAATAATGTTCGAGTGATGGTTTATATTCGTAAGGATGTAGCTGATAATAGTGAGACTATTGAAAAAGAAGGTCAAACTGTTACAAATAATGACTACCACAAGGTATACAATGCCTTGAAGGGGATGTCTACTGTTAAAAGTGTTACCTTTTCAAGTAAAGAAGAACAATATGAAAAATTAACCGAGACAATGGGGGACAACTGGAAAATTTTTGAAGGAGATGCCAACCCCCTCTATGATGCCTATATCGTTGATACCAAAGCGCCAAGTGATGTAAAAACTGTAGCTGAAGATGCTAAAAAAATTGAAGGTGTGTCTGAGGTTCAGGATGGTGGTGCCAATACAGAGCGCTTGTTCCAACTAGCATCATTTATTCGTGTTTGGGGATTAGTTATTGCAGGACTTTTGATTTTCATTGCAGTTTTCTTGATTTCAAATACCATTCGTATCACCATTATTTCCCGCAGTCGTGAAATTCAAATCATGCGCTTGGTTGGTGCTAAGAACAGTTATATCCGTGGACCTTTCTTACTTGAAGGTGCTTTCATTGGTTTGCTTGGAGCAACTGCACCATCAGTGTTGGTCTTTATTGTTTATCGAATGGTTTACCAATCTGTCAATAAGTCATTGGTAGGTCAAAATCTTTCTATGATTGCACCGGAGGTATTTACTCCTCTGATGATTGCCCTATTATTTGTGATTGGGATTTTCATTGGTTCACTGGGATCAGGAATTTCTATGCGCCGATTCTTGAAGATTTAGGTAAACTAGCTACTTTTATGAGGAGATTAAATGATCTCCTTTTTTGCTACAAAAATTTTAGAAAAAAGTGTAATTTTTTTTGTAAAAGCCTTTACAAAAAAAATTAAAGTGGTATAATTAAATCATAAAAGGTGCAAACGTTTTCGTAAAACGTTTGCCTAAATAAAAATAAAGGAGATTTGAATGATGAAAGATACATTCAAAAATGTCTTGTCTTTCGAATTTTGGCAAAAATTCGGTAAGGCTTTGATGGTGGTTATCGCGGTTATGCCGGCTGCTGGTTTGATGATTTCAATCGGTAAGTCTATCGTGATGATTAACCCAACCTTTGCACCACTCGTTATTACTGGTGGTGTACTAGAGCAAATCGGTTGGGGAGTTATCGTTAACCTTCATATCTTGTTCGCCCTCGCTATTGGAGGAAGCTGGGCTAAAGAACGTGCTGGTGGTGCTTTCGCCGCTGGTCTTGCCTTCATCTTGATTAACCGTATCACTGGTACAATCTTTGGTGTATCAGGCGATATGTTGAAAAATCCAGATGCTATGGTAACTACACTCTTTGGTGGTTCAATCAAAGTTGCTGATTACTTCATCAGTGTTCTTGAAGCTCCAGCCTTGAACATGGGTGTATTCGTAGGGATTATTTCTGGTTTTATTGGGGCAACTGCTTACAACAAATACTACAACTTCCGCAAACTTCCTGATGCACTTTCATTCTTTAACGGGAAACGTTTCGTACCATTTGTAGTTATTCTTCGTTCAGTTATTGCTGCAATCGTACTTGCTGCTTTCTGGCCAGTAGTTCAAACAGGTATCAATAGCTTTGGTATCTGGATTGCCAACTCACAAGAAACTGCTCCAATCCTTGCACCATTCTTGTATGGTACATTGGAACGTTTGCTCTTGCCATTTGGTCTTCACCATATGTTGACTATCCCAATGAACTACACAGCTCTTGGTGGTACTTATGATGTCTTAACTGGTGCAGCTAAAGGTAGTCAAGTATTTGGTCAAGATCCACTTTGGCTTGCATGGGTAACAGACCTTGTAAACCTTAAAGGTACTGATGCAACTCAATACCAACACTTGTTAGATACAGTACATCCAGCTCGTTTCAAAGTTGGACAAATGATCGGTTCATTCGGTATCTTGATGGGTGTGATTGTAGCTATCTACCGTAATGTTGATGCTGACAAGAAACACAAATACAAAGGTATGATGATTGCGACAGCTCTTGCAACATTCTTGACAGGGGTTACTGAACCAATCGAATACATGTTCATGTTCATCGCAACACCTATGTATCTTGTTTACTCACTTGTTCAAGGTGCTGCCTTCGCTATGGCTGACGTTGTAAACCTACGTATGCACTCATTCGGTTCAATCGAGTTCTTGACTCGTACACCTATTGCAATCAGTGCTGGTATCGGTATGGATATCGTTAACTTCGTTTGGGTAACTGTTCTCTTTGCCGTAATCATGTACTTTATTGCAAACTTCATGATTCAAAAATTCAACTACGCAACTCCAGGGCGTAACGGAAACTACGAAACTGCTGAAGGTTCAGAAGAAGCTAGCAGTGAAGTGAAAGTTGCAGCAGGTTCTCAAGCTGTAAACATTATCAACCTTCTTGGTGGACGTGCAAACATCGTTGATGTTGACGCATGTATGACTCGTCTTCGTGTAACTGTAAAAGACGCTGACAAAGTCGGTGATGCAGAGCAATGGAAAGCAGAAGGAGCTATGGGTCTTGTCATGAAAGGACAAGGGGTTCAAGCTATCTACGGACCAAAAGCTGACGTATTGAAATCTGATATTCAAGATATCCTTGATTCAGGTGAAATCATTCCTGAAACTCTTCCAAGTCAAATGACTGAAGCACAACAAAACGCTGTTCACTTCAAAGGTCTTACTGAGGAAGTTTACTCAGTAGCAGACGGTCAAGTTGTTGCTTTGGAACAAGTAAAAGATCCAGTATTTGCTCAAAAAATGATGGGTGATGGATTTGCAGTAGAACCAGCAAATGGAAACATTGTATCTCCAGTTTCAGGTACTGTATCAAGCATCTTCCCAACAAAACATGCTCTTGGTCTTGTGACTGAAGCAGGTCTTGAAGTACTTGTTCACATTGGTTTGGACACAGTAAGTCTTGAAGGTAAACCATTTACAGTTCATGTTGCTGAAGGACAAAAAGTTGCAGCAGGTGATCTTCTTGTCACAGCTGACTTGGATGCTATCCGTGGAGCAGGTCGTGAAACTTCAACAGTAGTTGTCTTCACAAATGGTGATGCAATTAAATCAGTTAAACTAGAAAAAACAGGTTCTCTTGCAGCTAAAACAGCAGTTGCAAAAGTAGAATTGTAATATACTTGAGGTTGGAAGCTGTATTCCAACCTCTTATTTTGGGAGAAAAGAATGAAATTTTTAACACTCAATACTCATAGCTGGATGGAAAAAGAAGCTGAGGAGAAATTCCAACTCTTGCTTGAAGATATTCTTGAAAAGGACTATGATTTGATTTGTTTCCAAGAAATCAATCAGGAAATCACATCACCAGAGGTGGAGGTTAATGACCTTTATCAAGCTTTGCCAGCAGCAGAGCCTATTCACCAAGACCACTATGTTAGACTTTTGGTTGAAAAGTTGTCTGAGCAAGGGAAAGATTACTACTGGACTTGGGCCTATAACCATATAGGTTATGACCGCTACCATGAAGGTGTGGCTATCTTGTCTAAAACACCTATTGAAGCCAGAGAAATTTTGGTTTCAGATGTGGATGATCCAACAGACTATCATACTCGTCGTGTTGCCCTAGCTGAAACTGTAGTTGATGGTAAGGAGCTGGCAGTTGCCAGTGTCCATCTTTCTTGGTGGGATAAAGGTTTCCAAGAAGAATGGGCACGATTTGAGGCTGTCTTGAAAGAACTGAACAAACCACTTTTGTTAGCTGGAGATTTCAACAATCCAGCCGGTCAGGAAGGCTACCAAGCTATTTTAGCTAGTCCATTAGGCTTACAAGACGCCTTTGAAGTTGCTCAAGAGAAAAGCGGTAGCTATACCGTTCCACCAGAAATTGATGGCTGGAAAGGGAACACTGAACCCCTTCGAATCGATTATGTCTTTACTACCAAAGAGTTAGCGGTAGAAAATTTACATGTCGTATTTGATGGTAACAAGAGTCCACAAGTCAGTGATCACTATGGCTTGAATGCTATGTTAAACTGGAAATAATAACTGAAAAGAGGTTGGGATTCTTAAATTCCAGCCTTTTTCTGACTAGAAAAGCTACAGGAAATAGCCTAAATAAGTGAGACTACTGAAATGGAATAAAATGTGGTATAATTGATGGGATAGATAGAATCGAGGATATTATGTCATTTACGAAATTTCAGTTTAAAAACTATATTAGAGAAGCCTTAGAGGAGTTAAAATTTACAACTCCTACAGAGGTACAAGATAAGTTAATTCCTATTGTTTTGGCAGGTCGTGACCTAGTCGGTGAATCAAAAACAGGTTCGGGTAAGACACATACTTTCTTGTTACCAATTTTCCAGCAATTAGATGAAGCTAGCGATAGTGTACAAGCAGTGATTACTGCACCGAGCCGTGAATTAGCTACTCAAATTTACCAAGCAGCTCGTCAGATTGCTGTCCACTCAGAAGTGGAAGTTCGTGTGGTTAATTATGTGGGTGGTACAGATAAGGCTCGCCAGATTGAGAAATTGGCAAGCAACCAGCCTCATATTGTTATCGGAACGCCAGGCCGTATCTACGACTTGGTTAAATCCGGTGATTTGGCTATTCACAAGACCAAGACCTTTGTGGTCGATGAGGCAGACATGACCTTGGATATGGGATTCTTGGAAACTGTTGATAAGATTGCTGGAAGCCTTCCAAAAGACTTGCAATTCATGGTCTTCTCAGCGACTATTCCACAAAAGTTGCAACCATTCTTGAAAAAATATTTATCAAATCCTGTTATGGAGAAAATCAAGACCAAAACGGTCATTTCTGATACCATTGATAATTGGTTGATTTCTACTAAGGGACGTGACAAGAATGCTCAAATTTATCAATTGACTCAGCTGATGCAGCCTTATTTGGCAATGATTTTTGTTAACACTAAAACGCGTGCTGATGAATTGCATTCATATTTAACTGCTCAAGGCTTGAAGGTGGCAAAAATCCATGGTGATATTGCCCCTCGTGAACGTAAGCGAATCATGAATCAGGTGAAAAATCTGGATTTTGAGTATATTGTCGCAACAGACTTGGCGGCGCGTGGAATTGACATTGAAGGTGTCAGTCATGTCATCAATGATGCCATTCCACAAGACCTATCTTTCTTTGTGCACCGTGTTGGTCGTACCGGACGAAATGGCCTACCAGGGACAGCTATTACTCTTTATCAGCCAAGTGATGACTCGGATATCCGTGAGTTGGAGAAATTAGGAATTAAATTTACTCCGAAAATGGTTAAAGACGGAGAATTCCAAGATACCTATGACCGTGATCGTCGTGCCAACCGTGAGAAAAAACAAGATAAGCTTGATATCGAAATGATTGGTTTGGTTAAAAAGAAAAAGAAAAAAGTCAAACCGGGTTATAAGAAAAAAATTCAATGGGCGGTTGATGAAAAGCGTCGCAAAACCAAGCGTGCTGAAAATCGTGCTCGCGGTCGTGCCGAGCGCAAAGCAAAACGCCAAACATTTTAAGGTAATTGTTGGAGTAATGAGCTCCAACTTTTTTTATTTATAAGAATGAAATATCTATATTGAAAGATTACATTAAAGACTGCAAATTGCGCTAAAAAATGATATAATGATGAAGTTATATAGTCCCGATAAGATGGTAGGAATTTATCACTAAGAAATTTCCTATCAGTACTTTGTAACTCTATAACACTATTTTTAAGGGGGGACATTTTTATGTCAGAACGTAAATTATTCACGTCTGAATCTGTATCTGAGGGGCATCCAGATAAGATTGCAGACCAAATTTCAGATGCGATTTTGGATGCTATTTTAGCTAAGGATCCAGAAGCGCACGTTGCTGCTGAGACAGCTGTATACACTGGATCTGTCCACGTTTTTGGTGAAATTTCTACAAATGCCTATGTGGATATTAACCGTGTAGTTCGTGATACCATTGCAGAGATTGGTTACACCAATACAGAGTATGGTTTTTCTGCTGAGACAGTGGGAGTACACCCATCTTTAGTGGAACAATCTCCTGACATCGCCCAAGGGGTTAACGAAGCCTTGGAGGTCCGTGGAAATGCAGATCAAGATCCACTGGACTTGATTGGTGCTGGTGACCAAGGCCTCATGTTTGGATTTGCAGTGGATGAAACAGAAGAGCTCATGCCATTGCCAATTTCACTCAGTCATAAATTGGTTCGTCGTCTGGCAGAACTTCGTAAATCTGGTGAAATCAGCTATCTTCGCCCAGACGCAAAATCACAAGTTACAGTTGAGTATGATGAGAATGATCGTCCAGTACGTGTGGATACTGTTGTTATTTCTACTCAGCACGATCCAGAGGCCACTAATGAACAAATCCATCAAGATGTGATTACAAAGGTTATTAAGGAAGTGATTCCAGCTTCTTATTTGGATGAGCAAACAAAATTCTTCATCAATCCAACAGGTCGCTTTGTAATCGGTGGACCTCAAGGAGACTCAGGTTTGACTGGTCGTAAGATTATCGTGGATACTTATGGTGGCTATTCTCGTCATGGTGGTGGTGCCTTCTCTGGTAAGGATGCGACTAAGGTGGATCGTTCAGCCTCTTATGCGGCTCGTTATATTGCCAAGAATATTGTTGCAGCGGGTTTGGCTAAGAAGGCAGAAGTACAGTTGGCCTACGCTATCGGTGTTGCCCAACCTGTTTCTGTTCGTATCGATACTTTCGGTACAGGCACAGTAGCTGAAAGCAAGCTTGAAAAAGCAGCTCGTCAAATCTTTGACCTTCGCCCTGCAGGAATTATCCAAATGTTGGATCTCAAACGTCCTATCTACCGTCAAACAGCGGCTTACGGACACATGGGACGTACAGATATTGACCTTCCATGGGAACGTTTGGATAAGGTAGAAGTTTTGAAAGAAGCGGTAAAATAAGATTTTAAGAGGGGCTTGCCCCTCTTTTTTAATATACTATTTCCTCCAAAATCATTGAAATTATAGCTTGAATTTGATATGATGGTCTTATGGATAAAAGTAGAGCAAAGCGTGAGAATCACGATAAGATAAGAATGAGTCTAATAGCCCTAGTAGCTATCTTTTCAGTAAGTATTTGTGTTCTTGGTTCAATGATTGGATACAAAATATACACAAAACAAAGTTTTGAACAAAAGATTGAGTCTTTAAAAAATGATAAAGATAATCAATTGAGTGAGGGAAATCAGAAAGATCATTTTCGTAAGGGACAAGCCGAAGTGATTGCCTATTATCCTCTCCAAGGGGAGCAAGTGATTTCGTCTATAAAGGGAATTATGACACAGGATATTAAAGACAATCTAGAGGATAAGGAAGATCTGATTTTTTATTATACGGAGAAACAGGATTCGACTTTAAAAGGGATTGTCAACCGAAGTGTGATAAAACAAGTCTATGATTTAACTTCGTCAAAAGTTGAAGAGACTGAAAAAACTAGTCTAGCGAAAGTGCATTTGACAGAAGATGGTAAACCTTTTACACTTGATCAATTTTTTTCAGATGCTAGTAAGGCTAAAGAGAAGCTGTTAAAAGAACTGACTTCTTTTTTACAGGATAAGAAATTGGAACAAGAAAAGATTGATCAGATAGTTAAAGGCTTCTCTGACCAAGACTTGTCTGCATGGAACTTTGATTACAAGGATAGTCAGATTATCCTTTATCCAAGTCAGGCGGTTGAAAATCTAGACGAGATTGCCTTACCAGTATCTAGTTTCTTTGAAGTTATCCAGTCCTCTTATTTATTAGATAAGGATGCGGAACTATATAAGGCTTATTATGAAAAGAAAAATCGTAAAGTAGTGGCCTTGACTTTTGATGATGGACCAAATCCTGCAACGACAAATCAAGCATTAGATACACTTTCTAAGTATGGTATCAAGGCAACTTTCTTTGTTTTAGGTAAGAATGTTTCTGGAAATGAAGAGATTTTGAAACGCATGAAAGCGGATGGCCATGTCATTGGAAACCATAGTTGGAGCCATCCAGTGCTGTCAAAACTTTCGCTTGATGACGCTAGAAAACAGATTACTGATACTGAGGATGCGCTAACTAAAGTCCTGGGCTCTAGTTCCAAACTCATGCGTCCTCCTTATGGAGCTATTACAGACGACATTCGCAATAGTCTCGATTTGAGTTTTATTATGTGGGATGTGGATAGTCTGGACTGGAAAAGTAAAAATGAAGCAGCTATTTTGACAGAAATTCAGCGTGAAGTCAAGAATGGTTCTATTATTCTCATGCATGATATCCATTCTGAGACAGTAAATGCTCTGCCGAAGGTTATTGACTATTTGAAAGGGCAAGGTTATGACTTTGTAACCGTACCAGATTTGTTAGATTCTCGTCTTAAAGCTCACCAGGTTTACTACGACCGTGACCAATAATTCAAAAAATCTAAAGAGATAAGTTTTCTATGAGAATTTGTTTCTTTGGATTTTCTTCTAATTTAGAAAGGAAAAATAATGAAATCTTATACTTTAAATAATGGCGTTACAATTCCAGTTCTAGGATTTGGAACATGGAAAGCTGAAAATGGAGAGATTGCTTACAAAGCTGTCCTAGAGGCTTTAAAGGCGGGCTATCGCCATATCGATACGGCAGCTATCTATAAAAATGAAGAAAGCGTTGGTCGTGCTATTCAAGACAGTGGCGTTCCGCGCGAGGAAATTTTTGTTACCAGTAAACTCTGGAATACAAACCATAGCTATGAGCAAGCTCGTCAGGCTTTTGAAGAGTCTTTAGAGAAGCTGGGCTTGGAATATTTGGATTTGTATTTGATCCATTGGCCAAATCCAAAACCGCTCAGAGAAAATGACCAATGGAAAATCCGAAATGCGGAAGTTTGGAGAGCGATGGAAGACCTCTATCAAGAAGGAAAAATCCGTGCTATCGGAGTTAGTAATTTTCTTCCCCATCATTTGGATGCCTTGCTTGAAACAGCAAAAATTCTTCCAGCGGTCAATCAAGTTCGTTTGGCTCCAGGTGTGTATCAAGATCAAGTCGTAGCTTACTGTAGAGAAAAAGGAATTTTATTGGAAGCTTGGGGGCCTTTTGGACAGGGAGAACTATTTGATAGTAAGCAAGTCCAAGAAATCGCAGCAAATCACGGAAAATCGGTTGCTCAGATAGCCTTGGCCTGGAGCTTAGCAGAAGGATTTTTACCACTTCCAAAATCTGTTACAGCTTCTCGTATTCAGGCTAATCTTGATTGTTTCGGAATTGAGCTGAGTTATGAGGAGAGTGAAACCTTAAAAATGATTGCTGTTCAGTCTGGTGCTCCACGAGTTGATGATATGGATTTCTAGAAAATCATAAAAAGAATTGTACATTGTTCTAATTTTTGATATAATAGTTAGCAGGAAAGAAAGTCTTATGGCGTTCTTCAAGCGAGCTTGGGATAGTGGGAGCCAAGTAGGACAAGATAAGGAACTGGCGCTTTCTGTAGTATTTTCAAAAACAATGAAGTAATAAATTAGGGTGGAACCGCGTTTCTGACGCCCCTAGGTCACAGACTTAGGAGCAAAGACACGGTTCTTTTTGTATTTACGGAGATATAGAATGGATATAACTTATAAATTTTTAGATAATCCAAAGGAAATTAATCTTTCTACTGAAGGATTTTCAGTTCTTTATGGTGATAATGGTGTTGGAAAAACTAGAATATTAAAGACATTAAGTTCAATTGCTAGTTTAAAAAAAATAGGTTCTAGTGTTTTAGAATTATTTGAAAAAAATAATTTGGAATATATAAAAATTAATAATGAATCAATATTGACCATATTTGATGCTGAGAGTAGAGAAAATAAATTAGATGAGAAATTATATGATAATTTTATTAATGATCATTCTGATGCATTTAAAGATTTGGGTATGATATTCTCTGAAATTATTAACCAAAATAGATTTGTGCCTTTCTTTCCAATTACAAGATTTGTTGGATATAAGAGGAGAATAGAAAGGATTTTAGTAAGAGAAAGTAGAAGAAACTTATATAACGAAGTTGGTATGTTGATAGATGGAATAACGCATTTGTTCCGTGAAATTGAAAGATCTGTTAGAAATATAGATATTGATGTTGAATTTGATATAGAATTATTTGATCTAGCTAAAGATATCTTGAAGTACATCAGTTGGAATTTTGATAATTATAAATTTAATAACAGTTTGAGAAGTGAAATGAGCGAATCATTGAAAAAAGACTTTCTTTCTGAACCTTTATTTCAAATTAAAAATTCCAAGTATATTTCTCCTGAATTAAGTGAGTTTAAATCTGCAGAATCTCTTATGACACAAGAACTTCTAGTTGCTAAACAAAATTATGCTAATGATAAATTAAAGTGTTTTTATGATGCTTATGCTACAGAAAGTATTAAAGATATCACATATTATATAGAAAGATTAGCGTTGCTTAATGACTTTTTGGCTAGATACTCTAACATTAAACTAGAAGTGAATATGGAAAATTATTCTAGCCTAGTTGCAAAGAAAAATGATGATGAAATCGAGTTGAGTTTTTTATCGTCTGGTGAACAACGATTAATTACCCTTCTAGCAAATTGTATTTTTAGTGATGAGAAAATAATTTTGATTGATGAACCCGAAATATCACTTTCAATAAAAAATCAAAGCAAATTAATGCTTGATATTAGCAATATATTAAAACAGGCTAATAAAACTTTGATAATTGCTACTCATGCACCGTATATATTTAAGGCTTGTAAAGAAATAGGGTTTAATAGGGTTGAACTATAATGAGAAAAGATTCAAATTTAGATATTAGCTTAGAAACGATTATTGATCCGGAAATAGAGAATGAGTTAAGTACAAATTCTATTGTTATTTATGCTGAAGATCCAGAATTCTATAGATATTATGTGTCTCCAAGTTCGATGGTTAGCATGGAAAAGCTAGATTGTATTGAGGTCCGTAAGTTAGTTAAAAGAGCCACAAGTGGAGTGATAGGTATTGTGGATGGAGATTTTGATGATAGTTTTGAACATGAAAATTTATTTAAACTAGATTATTACTCTATTGAAAATGTGGTGTTAATTTACCATAAAGGAGTACAAAAATTAAAAGAAAAAACACTAGTTTATTTAGAGAATAATTTAGAAAAAAAATTTAGAATCGATCATACGAGTGATGGTGAAAATATCACAATTAGAAAATCTTCCAGAATAGATTCAAGATTTGATGATTATGTGAGAAGAAAAATAATAGATAAAGATAGTTATATTAGATATATGGACTTGAAAAATTTTGTTAATGGTTTTAGTAGTAAAAATTATCAAAGCACTCTACCAACACAAGTAAAATTTGAAGAATTGTTTTCACAAGACTCGTTCGAAAGATTTGTTGAAGTTTTTACTAAATTTTGTGGAGATACTGATGATATAATTATGGATTATCCGCAAATATTTGATTTTTCTTTTCGTACATAGTTATAATTAAAGAAATTTTTATTAATTAGCGTAAAAAAATTTCAACAGTTTCTTTGAAATTAGTAATTCATTCTTGTCTAGTATGATTGACTAGGCAGACTCGTGTCGCAAGTAATTTATAGAAAAAGGAGTAAACAATGTCTAAAAAATTGACTTTCCACTGCGTCAGTGGCAGAGACCTCCTTACAGTCGGACTGCCCCACGCTCAGCACTAGAGTGCCTGAGCTAGACGCAGTACTAACTCGTCTTGCCTCGTATGATCGACGAGGCAGACTCGTGTCGTAAAAAATCATTTTTTATTAAGGAGTATTCAATGTCTAAGAAATTAACATTTCAAGAAATTATTTTGACTTTGCAACAATTTTGGAATGACCAAGGTTGTATGCTTATGCAGGCTTATGATAATGAAAAAGGTGCGGGGACAATGAGTCCTTACACTTTCCTTCGTGCTATCGGACCTGAGCCATGGAATGCGGCTTATGTAGAGCCATCACGTCGTCCTGCTGACGGTCGTTACGGGGAAAACCCTAACCGTCTTTACCAACACCACCAATTCCAAGTGGTTATGAAACCTTCTCCATCAAATATCCAAGAACTTTATCTTGAGTCTTTGGAAAAATTGGGAATCAATCCGTTGGAGCATGATATTCGTTTCGTTGAGGACAACTGGGAAAATCCATCGACTGGATCAGCTGGTCTTGGTTGGGAAGTTTGGCTTGATGGGATGGAAATTACTCAGTTCACTTATTTCCAACAAGTCGGTGGATTGGCAACTGGTCCTGTGACTGCGGAAGTTACCTATGGTTTGGAGCGTTTGGCTTCTTACATTCAAGAAGTAGACTCTGTCTATGATATCGAGTGGGCTGATGGTGTAAAATACGGAGAAATTTTTATCCAGCCTGAGTACGAGCATTCAAAATATTCATTTGAAATTTCGGACCAAGAGATGTTGCTGGAAAACTTTGATAAGTTTGAAAAAGAAGCTGGTCGTGCCTTGGAAGAAGGCTTGGTTCACCCTGCCTATGACTATGTTCTCAAATGTTCACACACCTTTAACCTGCTTGATGCACGTGGTGCCGTATCTGTAACAGAGCGTGCAGGCTATATCGCTCGTATCCGTAACTTGGCCCGTGTCGTAGCCAAAACCTTTGTCGCAGAACGCAAACGCCTAGGTTACCCACTTTTAGATGAAACAACACGAGCTAAACTCTTAGCAGAAGACGCAGAATAGTGAGTAATACTGTGCTCTAAAATCGTTAGAGGCAAGTCGAAGACTTGCTAGAGGGATATGCACCGCCGTACTGTTATGTGGGGATTTTTGAAACCTTAGGTTCAAAAATTAGTCAGCTAAATCCACTTTGATGAGACTGTTGGAAATCTTGATTAATTTAGCATTAGATTTCCATACAGACTCACAAAGTTAGTTAGCGACGTCCCCAGTACCTAAGGTGCATATCAAAAAAGATTGAAGAAAATGTAAAGGAAAAAACATGACAAAAAACTTATTAGTAGAACTCGGTCTTGAAGAATTACCAGCCTATGTTGTCACACCAAGTGAAAAACAACTAGGCGAAAAAATGGCAGCCTTCCTCAAGGAAAACCGCCTGTCTTTTGAAGCCATTCAAACCTTCTCAACACCACGTCGTTTGGCTGTTCGTGTGACAGGTCTTGCAGACAAACAGTCTGATTTGACAGAAGATTTCAAGGGTCCAGCAAAGAAAATTGCCTTGGATAGTGATGGAAACTTCACCAAAGCAGCTCAAGGATTTGTCCGTGGAAAAGGCTTGACAGTTGAAGATATCGAATTTCGTGAAATCAAGGGTGAAGAATATGTCTATGTCACTAAGGAAGAAATTGGTCAAGCAGTTGAAGCAATTGTTCCTGGTGTTGTAGATGTCTTGAAGTCCTTGACTTTCCCTGTCAGCATGCACTGGGCTGGAAATAGCTTTGAATACATTCGTCCTGTTCACACTTTGACTGTTCTTTTAGATGAAGAAGAGTTTGATTTGGATTTCCTTGATATCAAGGGAGGTCGAGTGAGCCGTGGTCATCGTTTCTTGGGACAAGAAACTAAGATTCAGTCATCATTGAGCTATGAAGAAGACCTTCGCGCACAATTTGTAATCGCAGATCCACGTGAACGTGAGCAAATGATTATTGACCAAATTAAGGCAATCGAAGCTGAGCATGGTGTACGTATCGAGATTGATGCGGATTTGCTTAATGAAGTCTTGAATTTGGTTGAATACCCAACTGCCTTCATGGGAAGTTTTGATGCTAAATACCTTGAAGTTCCAGAAGAAGTTTTGGTGACTTCGATGAAAGAGCACCAACGTTACTTTGTTGTTCGTGATCAAAACGGTAAACTCTTGCCAAACTTCATTTCTGTTCGTAACGGAAACGCAGAGTATTTGGAAAATGTTATCAAAGGAAATGAAAAAGTCTTGGTAGCTCGCTTGGAAGACGGAGAATTCTTCTGGCGTGAAGACCAAAAATTGGTGATTTCAGATCTTGTTGAAAAATTAAACAATGTGACTTTCCATGAGAAAATTGGTTCCCTTCGTGAACACATGATTCGTACGGGTCAGATTGCTATTCTCTTGGCAGAAAAAGCTGGTTTGTCAGCTGATGAAACGATTGACTTAGCCCGTGCAGCAGCCATTTACAAGTTTGACTTGTTGACAGGTATGGTTGGCGAATTTGACGAACTCCAAGGAATTATGGGTGAAAAATATGCCCTTCTTGCTGGTGAAACTCCAGCGGTGGCAGCTGCTATTCGTGAACACTACATGCCTACATCAGCTGAAGGAGAACTTCCAGAGAGCAAGGTCGGCGCAGTGCTTGCAATTGCAGACAAATTGGATACAATTTTGAGTTTCTTCTCAGTAGGTTTGATTCCATCAGGTTCTAATGACCCTTATGCCCTTCGTCGTGCAACCCAAGGTGTAGTTCGTATCTTGGATGCCTTTGGTTGGCACATTGCTATGGATGAGTTGATTGATAGCCTTTATGCTTTGACATTTGACAGCTTGACTTATGAAAATAAAGCAGAGGTTATGGACTTTATCAAGGCTCGTGTTGATAAGATGATGGGCTCTACTCCAAAAGATATCAAGGAAGCAGTTCTTGCAGGTTCAAACTTTGTTGTGGCAGATATGTTGGAAGCAGCAAGCGCTCTTGTAGAAGCAAGCAAGGAAGAAGACTTTAAACCTTCTGTTGAATCACTTTCTCGTGCCTTTAACTTGGCTGAGAAGGCAGAAGGAGTTGCTACAGTTGATTCAGCACTATTTGAGAATGAAGAAGAGAAAGCCTTGGCAGAAGCTGTAGAGTCGCTTGTTTTGTCAGGGACTGCAAGTCAACAATTGAAACAGCTCTTTTCTCTTAGCCCAGTCATTGATGCATTCTTTGAGAATACCATGGTTATGGCTGAAGACGAGGCAGTCCGTCAAAATCGTTTGGCAATCTTGTCGCAATTAACTCAAAAAGCATCCAAACTTGCTCGTTTTAACCAAATTAATACTAAATAAAGTTTGATAAACGGACTTTATCTTATCACAAAGGAGAAGAAATGGATCCGAAAAAAATTGCTCGTATCAACGAGCTAGCTAAAAAGAAAAAAGCAGAAGGCTTGACACCGGAAGAAAAAGTAGAACAAGCCAAACTACGTGAGGAGTATATCGAAGGTTATCGTCGCACTGTTCGTCACCACATTGAAGGAATTAAAATCGTGGACGAAGAAGGAAACGATGTTACACCAGAAAAACTACGCCAAGTACAACGTGAAAAAGGGTTACATGGCCGTAGTCTCGATGATCCAAATTCATAAGCACTATTCTTTCTTTTAACAAGGATAGATAAAATAATAACCAAAAGACTAGCAGACACAAACTGCTAGTCTTTTGTCACTAAAAAAGGAACCAAAATGGTTCCTAAAACTGTTATTAGTTGCTTGCGCCAGATGTAGCGTCTGCGCCACCACCGTGGCCTCCAGCATCACCTGCATCAGAAGCGCCAGATGTAGCGTCTGCGCCACCACCGTGGCCTCCAGCAGGAGCTGCAGCATTTCCACCAACTAGACGTTGACCAGTCGTATTGAGGTACCAGTCAAGCCATGGTTGGAAATTAAAGATGATTTCATTGATTCCAGCATATGAACCATCTGGATAGTACATTGCTTGGTAATTGTGGGTATTTATAACGCCTTCTGGTGTTCCTGGCACAATTGTACGGACATATTCTTGGTCCCCGTTACGCAATACGCCAACAACCCATTCAACGTTTTTCATTCTAGAATCTGGCAATGAACCGTGTACAGTTCCTAAACGGTTTCCTGATTGAGCACGTACACGTTTACCAAACATTGTATTTGGATCTTGGTGTGCGTCATTAAAGTACAAGAATTGGTTATTATCGTCTGCAAATGTCAATTCAAATGGCATTGCTTTCAAGAACATATCAATTTGGTTAACTGTTAAGATACCGTGGTCTAATTTAACGTAAGTATCTCCTGAAACAGCTCCAACAAGTTCAGCTGCTTTTTCTACCCATTCAGGATCATCAGGGTCAACACCTTGAATGGTAGTTGCAATTGAATTTGTACAATATAAATCTTCTGGTTCAATTGGTTTTGGTTTTTTCAATTTTGAAACGACTCCCACATATTTTACAAAGTTGTCCAAGCATGTTTCAAGGAAATTAATAGTTCCTTCATTTGTGATATTGCCCTCTGCGTCAAATGCTTCTTTGGCTTTACCAAGAAGGAATTCGTTACCTGGAAGTGTGTAGGCATTAACACCTGGAGCGTCAAGAATCTTACGAAGGTGAACTTGGGCACGAGAAGTACCTTGGTCGTAGTAAGATGCACCCACAATCATGACTGGTTTGTTTTCAAATGGATGAACTTCGTATGAAAGCCATTCAAGAACAGATTTTAGGGAAGCTGAGATTGTGTGGTTGTGCTCAGGAGTAGCGATAATGACACCATCAGCACGAGTAATTCTGTTATACAAGAGACGCAATTGGAAACTTTCATCCCATTTTTCGTCTTGGTTAAACATTGGAACTTCGTCAATTTCAAGAACTTCTAATTCAAATTTGAGTTTGAAGTGACGACGGATGAATTCCAAGAGTTTACGGTTATATGATTGATCGTAGTTTGATCCTACAAGTCCAACAAATTTCATTCTTTATGGTCTCCTATCTTACAAATTTTCCCAGTCAAAGTCTTCAGCGTCTTTGCGAAGTAATGCTTGTGCATTGCGCAATTTTTCTGTAATTTTTACAAAGATACGGAAGTCATCAAAAGTGGCATCCAGTTTTTTAATAACATCAAGATCAACCAAGTCGCCACTTGGGTTAAAGGCTTGAAGAGAGTGTGAAAGCAAGAATTCATCAGGAAGGACACTTGCTTTGATTTCTGGTGCGTTTAAGATTTGACGAAGTTGTAATTGGGCGCGTGATGAACCAAGTGTACCGTAAGAAGCACCTGTAATCATGATTGGTTTGTTCAAAAGTGGGTAAATACCATATGACAACCAAGCAAGAGCGCTCATCAAAACAGCTGGGATAGAGTGGTCGTACTCAGGAGTACCGATAATAACACCGTCTGCCTCTTCAATTTTAGTAGCAATTTCCAGAATTTCAGCAGGTACTTGCTTGTCAGCTGGTTTGTTGAAGACAGGAATGTCCTTGATTTCAACAAGTTCAATTTCAGCTTTGTCAGCAAAGTGTTTTTGCATGTATTGAAGCAATTGACGGTTTGTAGAACGTTTTGAATTTGTTCCAACAATAGCAATAAGTTTTAACATGAGATTTCCTTTCTCTTTTTACATAATACGAATTTAAAACTCCATTGAAATATCTATTTCTATAGAGTAGGAACTCCTGAAGAACAGCTTAGGTGACCTTCCTTATCGATGAGGATGGCTTCGATTCCCTCCAAACTTTCGACTTGCCAGAGGATAGAAGCAGGTCTTTCTCCAAAGAGTCGAGTTGTCCAGATTTCGCCATCGACTGACTTATCAGAGATGATTGTGAGACTAGCAAGTTCCGTTTCAATAGGATATCCTGTCTGACTGTCAAAAATGTGATGGTAATCTTTTCCATCGACTGTCAGGTGACGTTCATAAATGCCTGAAGTCACGACAGATTTATTGACAGCAGGAATGGTCATTAAGTGATTGCCCCTCGGATTGGCTGGATCTTGAATCCCGATTTGCCAAGGTTGATTCCCTCTTGCCTGATTTTTTCCAATGGTAAGGATATTCCCTCCTAGATTGATCAAGGCAGAAGTCACTCCCTCTTCTCTCAGAAATTGGGCAACCTTATCCGCACTATAACCCTTGGCTAAACAACCTAGGTCTATCTTCATTCCTTTCTGTTTTAGAAACACAGTCGAAGTAGAAGAATCTAACTCGATAAAATGAGGATTGATTAAAGGGAGCACGGATTCAATTTCTTGAGGTTGCGCAACTTTGGCATCCGAAAAACCGATGCGCCAGGTTTGAATTAAGGGACCAATACTGATGTTGAGATGGCTAGAGGGCGCTAGGCTATGCTCTAAACCAAGTGAAATCAGTTCAAACAGATCTGGATGAACCTTGACGGGTGCTATTCCAGCTTGATGATTGATTTCCATCAATTCAGATTCTTGGCTATTGGCATTGAAGCGGTATTCGAGCTCTTTGAGTAAATCAAAGGATTTTTGGAGCAAGCTATCGGCTCGCTCATCCACTAATGAAATCGTGATAGTGGTTCCCATTAGGCGTTCAGAATGTGAACTAAGAGGCAAGCTACCAACTCCTTTCTCTTATGAAAAGAAGATTGAAATATAGTAAATTTATGAAAAATGAACCCCTTACATTTTCTTTCCATGATACTAGCATACCATAAAGTCAGCGTTTTCACAAATAAAATTTGTAAAGATGTCAAGAAATATGCTCAGTAAATGAAGAAAAATTGCAAGAATCCGTGTTAAGATACAGATTATTTACAATTTTTTACAAAAAAATAGGAAAAATCAGCCAAACTCTTGTAAACGCTAACAATAAATGTTATACTAGTAGGGTAAATTTAGAATGAAGGTAGGAAATTTTTTATGAGTAAGATCGTTGTAGTCGGTGCTAACCACGCTGGTACAGCATGTATTAATACGATGTTGGATAATTTTGGAAATGAGAACGAAATCGTTGTATTTGACCAAAACTCTAACATCTCTTTCCTAGGATGTGGAATGGCCCTTTGGATTGGTGAACAAATTGACGGTGCTGAAGGCTTGTTCTATTCTGATAAAGAAAAATTGGAAGCTAAAGGCGCTAAAGTCTACATGAACTCACCAGTTCTTTCAATCGACTATGATAACAAAGTAGTTACAGCCGAAGTTGAAGGAAAAGAACACAAAGAATCATACGAGAAATTGATTTTCGCTACAGGTTCTACACCAATTTTGCCACCAATCGAAGGTGTTGAAATTGTTAAAGGAAACCGCGAATTTAAAGCAACTCTTGAAAACGTACAATTCGTGAAATTGTACCAAAACGCTGAAGAAGTTATCAATAAACTTGCTGACAAGAGCCAACACCTTGACCGTATCGCCGTTGTTGGTGGTGGTTATATCGGTGTTGAACTTGCTGAAGCCTTTGAGCGTCTTGGAAAAGAAGTTGTCCTTGTTGATATCGTTGATACTGTCTTGAACGGTTACTATGACAAAGACTTCACACAAATGATGGCGAAGAACTTGGAAGACCACAACATCCGTTTGGCTCTTGGTCAAACTGTTAAAGCAATCGAAGGTGATGGTAAAGTTGAACGCTTGATTACTGATAAAGAAAGCTTTGATGTGGATATGGTTGTTCTTGCAGTTGGTTTCCGTCCAAACACAGCCCTTGCTGATGGTAAGATTGAACTCTTCCGCAACGGTGCCTTCCTTGTAGACAAGAAACAAGAAACTTCACTTCCTGGTGTATTTGCCGTTGGTGACTGTGCGACTGTTTATGACAACGCTCGTAAAGACACAAGCTACATCGCTCTTGCTTCAAACGCTGTTCGTACTGGTATCGTTGGTGCCTACAATGCTTGTGGACATGAATTAGAAGGAATCGGTGTTCAAGGTTCAAACGGTATCTCAATCTATGGTCTTCACATGGTTTCAACTGGTTTGACTCTTGAGAAAGCAAAAGCTGCAGGTTACAATGCAACTGAAACAGGCTTTAACGATCTTCAAAAACCAGAATTCATGAAACATGACAACCATGAAGTAGCGATTAAGATTGTCTTTGACAAAGATAGCCGTGAAATTCTTGGTGCGCAAATGGTTTCACACGATTCTGCTATTAGCATGGGAATCCACATGTTCTCACTTGCTATCCAAGAGCATGTGACAATTGATAAATTGGCCTTGACAGACCTCTTCTTCTTGCCACACTTTAACAAACCATACAACTACATCACAATGGCTGCCCTTACAGCTGAAAAATAAAATTTGATGAACTATCTGACCTTAACTGAAGGTCAGATAGTTTTTTAGTTAATCTGTACCCATACAATTATCCTTTTTTTATCTTGTGATTCCTTCTAATCTGACTTAAAATGAAATGGTAGCTACCAATACAAATGATGAGGAAAAAGAAATGACTGAAAATCGTTATGAACTAAATAAAAACTTGGCACAGATGCTCAAAGGTGGGGTTATCATGGATGTTCAGAATCCAGAACAGGCTCGTATTGCAGAGGCTGCTGGTGCGGCAGCTGTTATGGCCTTGGAACGAATTCCGGCTGATATACGTGCGGCTGGAGGGGTTTCCCGCATGAGCGATCCAAAGATGATTAAGGAAATCCAAGAAGCAGTTAGTATTCCAGTGATGGCCAAGGTCAGAATCGGGCATTTTGTTGAAGCTCAGATTTTAGAAGCTATTGAGATTGACTATATCGATGAGAGTGAAGTTTTATCTCCAGCAGATGACCGTTTCCATGTGGATAAAAAAGAATTCCAAGTTCCTTTTGTTTGTGGTGCTAAGGATTTGGGTGAAGCCTTGCGTCGTATCGCTGAGGGTGCTTCCATGATTCGTACCAAAGGAGAACCAGGTACAGGAGATATCGTTCAAGCTGTTCGTCATATGCGTATGATGAATCAAGAAATTCGCCGCATTCAAAACCTACGTGAGGACGAACTCTATGTTGCTGCTAAGGACTTGCAAGTCCCTGTTGAATTGGTTAAATATGTTCATGAACATGGAAAATTGCCAGTTGTAAACTTTGCGGCTGGAGGCGTTGCAACGCCAGCAGATGCTGCGCTGATGATGCAATTAGGGGCAGAGGGTGTCTTTGTCGGTTCAGGTATTTTCAAGTCAGGAGATCCTGTTAAACGAGCGAGTGCCATTGTCAAAGCGGTAACTAATTTCCGAAATCCTCAAATCTTGGCTCAAATCTCTGAAGATTTAGGAGAAGCCATGGTTGGTATCAATGAAAATGAGATCCAAATTCTCATGGCTGAGCGAGGAAAATAGATGAAAATTGGAATATTGGCCTTGCAAGGTGCCTTTGCAGAACATGAAAAAGTGCTAGATAAATTAGGTGTCACTAGTGTCGAAATCCGAAATCTAGATGATTTTCAACAACATCAGAGTGACTTGTCGGGTTTGATATTGCCTGGTGGTGAGTCTACAACCATGGGCAAGCTCTTACGTGACCAGAATATGCTGATTCCCATTCGAGAAGCCATTCTATCTGGTTTACCAGTCTTTGGAACCTGTGCAGGCTTAATTTTGCTGGCTAAGGAAATTACTTCTCAGGAAGAGAGTCATCTAGGAACTATGGATATGGTGGTCGAGCGCAATGCCTATGGGCGCCAACTGGGAAGTTTCTATACGGAAGCAGAATGTAAGGGAGTTGGTCAGATTCCAATGACCTTTATCCGTGGTCCAATTATCAGCAGTGTTGGAGAAGATGTAGAAATTCTAGCAAGAGTTGACGATCAAATTGTTGCTGCGCAAGAAAAAAATATGTTAGTGACCTCTTTTCATCCAGAATTGACTGCTGATGTTCGCTTGCACCAGTACTTTATCAATATGTGTAAAGAAAAAAGTTGAGATTGAATTTCTCAACTTTTTTACATGTAATAAACAATGGCGATGTATTGGAGTGCGGACGCAGCTAGGATAAAGAGATGCCAAATCATGTGGAAATAAGGTTTTTTCTTGGCGTAAAATCCAGCTCCAACTGTATAAGAGAGTCCACCAGTCACCATGAGGCTCCAAAAGATTGGCGTCGTTTGACTGATAATGGCAGGAATGATAGCCAGAACCAACCAGCCCATAATCAGGTAAAGAGCAAGGCTGAATTTCTCATTGACCTTTTTAGCAAAGATTTTATAGAGGATACCAAAGATGGTCGTTCCCCATTGAATAGCAATAATCAGGTAGCCAAACCAGTTATTCATCAAGGTTAAGACGACTGGCGTATAAGAGCCTGCGATAGCCACATAAATCATAGAATGGTCGATGATTCGCAAGACATATTTGTGGGTCGAACCATAGGCCATAGAGTGGTAAATGGTGGATGAGAGGAACATGAGAAACAGACTGATGACGAAAATGGAAACGCCGATAGAGGATAAAAATCCGTGTGCTTCATAACTATAGGTTGATGAAATGGGGAGTAAGATGAGCATGATGACTGCACCCACAGCGTGGGTCACGCTATTAGCAATCTCCTCTCCAAAACTGAGTTGTTTGCTGAGTTTAAGACTAGTGTTCATTTGATTACCTCCTCTTGAGTATGATGGATTAAGGCTAGAGTTTGATGATAGAGTTTAACGGTTTGGCAGCTGGTTTGGATAATAGGGTTTGCTGGGTCAATTCCTTGGTTCATATAGTCCACAAAGGCATCGTAGAGTTGCTCTGAACTGGCTTGACTTTGGAGAGTATTGAGTGTCTGAGCGATTTCTTGAATAGAAAAGACAGATTTGAGGGTTGTGATAGCAATCAAACGGGCAATCTGTTGGCGTTGGTATTTTTTCTTGTCAGGCTTTGTCAGATAACCATGTTTGACATAGTTATTGACCATCGATGCTGTTAGGCCCTTGTCTTTATCTGGAGAGACAGGAGCGCAGACTTGATTGACATAGAGTAAAACCTGATCCAGATAGAGGTCAATGTTTGGAATTTCTGCCCATTTTGGGTAGGAAAAGGTAGTTTTCATTTTCAACTCCTTTTTATCTAGTTTTAATAACTAGATTATAAAATAATAAAAACATATAGTCAAGTTTTAACTGCTTGTGAAAAGGCTTAAATTATGCTATGATGGGAGAAACTAGTCAGAAATGAGGGGAAAATATGGAGATTCGTTTAGCTTTTCCAAACGAAGTAGATGCTATTATGCAGGTGATTGAGGAAGCCAAGAAATGTTTAGCAGATGCTGGTAGTGACCAGTGGCAAAATGGTTATCCAAATGTAGATGTCATTATCGATGATATTATTTTAGGTCAAGCCTACGTAGCCTTGGAAGAGGGAGAACTGCTAGCCTATGCTGCTGTGACCAAGAGTCCAGAGGCAGCCTATGAAGCCATTTATGAAGGAAACTGGCAAGCTGGAGAGTCAGAATATCTGGTGTTTCACCGTATTGCTGTGGCAGCAGATGTCCAGGGACAGGGAGTTGCTCAGACTTTCTTAGAAGGCTTGATTGAAGGATTTGATTATCTAGATTTTCGCTCAGATACGCATGCTGCAAACAAGGCCATGCAACATATTTTTGAAAAACTCAGTTTTAAACAGGTCGGTAAGGTGCCAGTAGATGGTGAACGCTTGGCCTATCAAAAATTAAAGAAATAATGCAAAAGAAGTACGCAAAAATGCTCTACCCTTCGCCAATAGGAACTTTGTCCTTGGTTGCTGACGAGCAATATCTGTATGGCATTTGGATTCAGGAGCAGAAGCATTTTGAGAGGGGACTAGGGTATGAGATAATAGAAGAAGTTGTTAGTCATCCCATTTTAGACCCAGTTATTGCTTGCTTAGATGATTACTTCAAAGGTAAGTTTCAGGATTTATCCAACTTACCTTTGGCTCCAATCGGTACGGATTTTGAAAAGAGAGTTTGGTCCTATTTACAGGGCATTCCTTATGGTCGGATAGTGACCTATGGACAAATAGCGCAAGACCTGCAAGTGGCTTCTGCTCAAGCAATTGGTGGAGCAGTAGGTCGCAATCCTTGGTCCATCCTTGTACCTTGTCATCGTGTACTTGGAGCAGGCAAGCGTCTGACAGGTTATGCTGCAGGAGTGGAAAAGAAAGCCTGGCTCTTGGACCATGAAGGCGCAGATTTTAAAGATATAAAATAGAAAGTGAAATACATGTTAGAATTTATCGAATACCCAAAATGTTCAACTTGTAAAAAAGCAAAACAAGAATTAAATCAACTCGGTGTGGACTACAAAGCTGTTCATATCGTGGAAGAAACCCCCAGCCAAGAAGTCATTTTAAATTGGCTAGAAACCTCAGGGTTCGAGTTGAAGCAATTTTTCAACACTAGTGGGATCAAATACCGTGAATTGGGGCTGAAAGATAAGGTAGGAAGTCTGTCAAACCAAGAAGCAGCTGAGTTGCTAGCAAGCGACGGAATGTTGTTAAAACGTCCAATTTTAGTAGAAAATGGAACTGTTAAGCAAATCGGTTATCGAAAAGCTTACGAAGAATTGGGACTGAAATAGTTTTTACTTATCTCTTTGATAGATAAAATATATAACCTCCCTGTTTAAAAGTATGATAAACTAGTAGGTAGACAAAGTCTGTATCTAACCGTAGCAAATAATTTCATTGACGGCAGAAGTATGGTAGAATGAATCATTATCAGGAGAGGATGTTTTTATGAATGTTACAACGATTTTAGCATCAGATTGGTACCAAAACTTGATGCAATTGATTCCGGATGGCAAGCTGTTTAGCCTGCGTTCGGTCTTTGATGGAATTCCAAGAATTGTCCAACAACTTCCAACAACGATTATGTTGACCATTGGTGGTGCCATTTTTGGCTTGGTTTTGGCGCTTCTTTTTGCCATTGTGAAAATCAATCGTGTCAAGATTTTATATCCCTTGCAGGCCTTCTTTGTTAGTTTCTTAAAAGGGACACCGATTTTGGTGCAACTCATGTTGACCTACTACGGGATTCCTTTGGCTTTGAAAGCCCTCAATCAGCAATGGGGTACTGGTCTCAATATCAATGCTATTCCAGCGGCTGCTTTTGCGATTGTAGCCTTTGCCTTTAATGAGGCAGCTTATGCCAGTGAAACCATTCGTGCAGCGATTCTCTCAGTTAATCCTGGTGAGATTGAGGCGGCACGCAGTTTGGGTATGACCCGAGCGCAAGTTTACCGTCGCGTGATTATTCCAAATGCAGCAGTTGTGGCGACTCCAACCTTAATCAATTCCCTAATCGGCTTGACCAAGGGAACTTCCCTAGCCTTCAGTGCGGGTGTTGTGGAAGTATTTGCCCAAGCTCAGATTTTGGGTGGAGCTGATTACCGCTATTTTGAACGCTTCATCTCCGTTGCCCTTGTTTATTGGGTAGTCAATATCGGAATTGAAAGCCTTGGTCGTTTTATCGAGAGAAAAATGGCTATTTCTGCACCTGATACAGTGCAAACAGATGTGAAAGGAGACCTTCGTTAATGATTAAGATTTCGAATTTAAGTAAATCATTTTCAGGACAGACTGTCTTGGATCATCTGGACTTGGATATCCAAAAAGGGGAAGTTGTAGCCTTGATTGGTTCTTCAGGAGCTGGAAAATCAACCTTCCTTCGCAGTCTCAATTATCTTGAAACACCTGATAGTGGCTCGATTAAGATTGATGATTTCTCAGTTGATTTTTCTAAAATTACTCAGGAAGAAATCCTTTCCCTACGCCGCAAGCTGTCAATGGTTTTCCAACAGTTTAATTTGTTTGAACGTCGCACAGCACTTGATAATGTGAAAGAAGGCTTGGTTGTTGTCAAGAAATTATCTGACCAAGAAGCGACTAAGATTGCCAAGGAAGAGTTGGCTAAGGTTGGGCTTTCTGACCGCGAAAACCATTATCCTCGCCATTTATCAGGTGGACAGAAGCAACGGGTTGCCCTAGCGCGTGCTCTTGCCATGAAACCAGATGTCTTGCTCTTAGACGAGCCAACTTCAGCCCTTGACCCAGAATTGGTCGGTGAAGTAGAAAAGTCTATTGCAGATGCTGCGAAGTCCGGTCAAACCATGATTTTGGTCAGTCATGACATGTCCTTTGTAGCCCAAGTGGCTGACAAGATTCTCTTCTTAGATAAGGGGAAAATCATCGAGTCTGGAACACCAGATGAGATTATCCACAATCCTAAAGAAGAGCGGACAAAAGAATTCTTCGCTAGTTACAAACGGACTTATATTTGATATAATAGATAAAGAAAAACTCAGTTAGCTGGACTAGCTGAGTTTACTCTTTAAAAAAGATAGAAATGAGAGAAATCATGCTACTGCAACTATTTTCTTTATATTTCGAGAGTTTGATCTTGACCACTATCCTTGTTCTGATTTTTTTAGGAATTTGGATTGGACTGAGAGCCATGTCTGGAGTTGATAAGACAGCCAAGGCTCGTCAAGCTCATCTCTATGATATGATTATGATTGGAGTCTTGGTTGTTCCAGTATTATCCTTTGCGGTTATGAGTTTAATTCTTGTTTTTAAGGCATAATCCTTGCTTGATTGACAAGAAAGAGTTAGAATAAAGATAGTTACAACAAGAAAGAAGGAATCTATATGTACGATACTATTATTATCGGTGCTGGACCTGCAGGTATGACTGCAGCCTTGTATGCTGCTCGAAGCAATCTCAAAGTAGGCTTGATTGAAGGTGGTCTGCCAGGTGGTCAGATGAATAATACCTCTGATATCGAAAATTACCCAGGATACGCTAATATTAGTGGACCTGAATTGGCTGAAAAGATGTTTGAACCGCTTGAAAATCTTGGTGTTGAGCATATTTATGGTTATGTTGAAAATGTCCAAGATCATGGTGATTTTAAGAAAGTGATTACCGATGCTCAAACATATGAAACACGTACAGTTATCGTAGCGACTGGTTCTAAACACCGTCCTTTGGGAGTGCCAGGAGAAGAAGAACTGAATAGTCGAGGTGTTTCTTACTGTGCAGTTTGTGATGGTGCTTTCTTCCGTGACCAAGATTTGTTGGTAGTCGGTGGTGGAGATTCAGCGGTTGAAGAAGCCCTCTTCTTGACTCGCTTTGCTAAAACTGTTACAATTGTTCATCGTCGTGACCAACTTCGTGCCCAAAAGGTTTTGCAAGACCGTGCTTTCGCTAATGAGAAAGTCAGCTTTATCTGGGATTCTGTAGTTAAGGAAATCAAGGGTGAAAACCGAGTAGAATCTGTCGTATTTGAAAATGTGAAAACAGGTCAAGTGACAGAGCAAGCCTTCGGTGGTGTCTTTATCTATGTTGGATTAGACCCTGTTAGCGATTTTGTTAAAGAATTGAATATTCAAGATCAGGCTGGCTGGATTGTGACAGATAACCACATGAAAACTGCAGTTGATGGTATCTTTGCAGTTGGAGATGTTCGCTTGAAAGACCTTCGCCAAGTAACAACAGCAGTTGGAGATGGCGCTATCGCTGGTCAAGAAGCCTATAAGTTTATCACCGAACATAGTTAATACACTTCGAAAATCTCTTCAAACCACGTCAGCTTCGCCTTACCGTAGGTATATGTAACTGACTTCGTCAGTTCTATCCACAACCTCAAAACAGTGTTTTGAGCTGACTTCGTCAGTTCCATCCGCAACCTCAAAGCTGTACTTTGAGCAGCCTGCGGCTAGCTTCCTAGTTTGCTCTTTGATTTTCATTGAGTATAATCATAAAAAAGTTTCCAATCAGATGACTGGAAACTTTTTTTTATAGTCTATTTCGGAAAACTTCGTACATGAGAATGGCTGCAGCAACACTGGCATTAAGGCTTTGAACATGTCCATTCATAGGAATGGTAATCATTTCATCGACCTGTTTTTTGATGTTGTTAGAGATGCCTTTTCCTTCATTTCCGATGATGAGGGCGATTTTTCCTTTTGTATTCCACTTATGGCAAGGAGTACCGTTCATATCCGTTCCAAAGGTCCAGAAGCCTTCATCCTTAAGTTTATCTAAGGTTTGACTGAGGTTGGTCACTCGGGCGATTGGAACGTGCTCGATAGCACCTGTGGCCGTTTTAGCAACGACAGGAGTAACTCCGACAGCACGGTGCTTGGGAATGATGACACCTGAAACATTGGTCGCATCGGCTGTTCGCAAGATGGAACCTAGATTATGGGGATCAGTTAAGCCATCTAGAATCAATAGAAGTGGATTTTCTTCTTGGCGTGTTTTGGCAAGGATGTGATCCAGCTCGCTATAGGCAAATTCAGACACTCGTAGAACAAAACCTTGGTGAACAGCACCTTCAGTCATCTCAGAGAGGGATTTTTTTGAGGTCCAAGAAATGGACACTTTCTTTTCGGTAGCCAGTTCCTTGACTTTCTCAACATTCTTACCTCGGAGATCTTCTTGGAGGTAGAGTTTGTTTCCAGTATTTGTAAGGAGGGCTTCGGTAACGGCGTGAACGCCATAGACAATATCATTTGTTTTCATGCCTCTATTATAACACAAAACCCCGTCTTGCAACGGGATTTTATTTATTCAAGAATCAGTAGACCATCTTTAACTGCAAATGGGTCTTTTTCATTGATACGATCGTAAAACATGATTCCGTTAATGTGGTCAATTTCATGCTGAACAACGATGGAGTTGTAACCTTTGAGCTTGATACGGTGTTTTTCTCCATCTTTGTCAAAGTAGTCAACAGTGACGCGAGCATGGCGCACCACATAGCCAGGCACATTGCGGTCAACAGAGAGGCACCCTTCTCCTTCGCCAAGAGCAGCGTCTTGAACAGAGTGAGAGACGATTTTTGGATTGTACATAATAGCTTGCAAGTCGTAGGCTTCCTGTGGAGTTTCACCTTCTTCAACAATATTTGGTACCAAAACAGCGATAATACGTTTTGAGATATCTAATTGAGGAGCAGCAAGTCCAACCCCACCACGGAGTCCCATCTTTTCAGCCATAACAGGATCTTGGGAATGTTTGAGGAATTGCATCATCTTTTCACCAAGGATAATTTCCTGGTCAGACAAGGGGAAAGTGACTTCCTCAGCAACTGCGCGAAGAGTCGGATTCCCCTCGCGAATAATATCTTTCATATCAATTAAGTGAGCAGCTTTTGTAATACGTTCTATAGCAGACATTTTCTCTCCTTTCATTACCTCTACATGATATCACAAAATGACAAGGATTGAAAGTATTACAGCCTTTAGGATTTATAGAAAATAGATAGGAAGTTCAATTCATACTCAATGAAAATCAAAGAGCAAACTAAGAAGCTAGCCGTAGGTTGCTCAAAGCACTGCTTTGAGGTTGTAGATAGAACTGACGAAGTCAGCTCAAAACACTGTTTTGAGGTTGTGGATAGAACTGACGAAGTCAGTTACATATACACGGTAAGGCGACGCTGACGTGGTTTAAATTTGATTTTCGAAGAGTATCAATTGTGAAAGAATTACTTATCTGTGATATAATAAAAAGAAAAGGCTTGCATAAGAAAGTAGGGAGAATGAAGATGCAAAGAAGACAAGATAGAAATCAGGGTGGTTTAGCTTTTCGTTTTATGAAGGGCTTGGTAAACTTTTTTAGGAGTTATCGCAAGTGGAGCAATAAAGGATTTGTGGCGGTACTCTTGCTAGCAGTTGCTTTATCAATGGGCTTGGTCTTGTTGTTTGAAAGCTTCCAAGGAATCCCTTTAACCAGTCAAAAAAAGGATACCATTTCTCAAGAAGGGACTAAGCAAAAGTCTCAGGAGCAGGAAGAGGAAAAAACTGCCAGAATTATGGCTCACGGGGATTTGCTCTACCACGATGGACTTTTCTTTTCAGCTAAAAAAGAAGACGGTACCTATGACTTTCATGAGAATTTTGAGTATGTGACACCTTGGCTTAAGCAAGCAGATTTAGCTATTGGTGACTTTGAAGGAACCATTAATAAGGATCATTATTTAGCAGGTTATCCTCTCTTTAATGCTCCTGCTGAAGTTATGGATGCTATTAAGGATGCAGGTTATCATGTGCTAGATTTGGCTCATAATCATATTTTGGATTCGCAAATTGAGGGAGTTATTTCAACGGCGGATATTATTGAGAAAGCTGGAATCACTCCAATCGGAGTTTATACGCACGAACCACGTGATCAGGCTCCGCTGGTCATTAAAGAAGTGAATGGTATCAAGGTTGCACTGTTAGCCTATTCCTATGGTTTCAATGGCATTGAGCAGTATATTTCTCAGGAAGACTATAATCGTTATCTTTCAGATTTAAACGAAGATAAGATGAAGGCTGAAATTGAACGGGCGGAAAAGGAAGCGGATATCACCATTATCATGCCTCAGATGGGTGTTGAGTATCGATTGGAACCAACTGAAGAACAAAAAGCTCTTTATCACAAGATGATTGATTGGGGGGCGGATATCATCTTTGGAGGGCATCCTCACGTTGTTGAACCATCTGAAATGGTTGAAAAAGATGGAGACAAGAAACTCATTATCTATTCAATGGGGAATTTCATTTCTAATCAACGGATTGAATCTATGGGAGATGAAGAAAATGCTAAGTGGACTGAACGTGGTGTTCTCATGGACGTGACCATTAAGAAGAAGGATGGAAAAACAACTATCGGAACAGCTAAAGCTCATCCTACTTGGGTCAATCGAACACCAAAGGGAACCTTTTCACCAGAAGGCTATCCTTTATATCATTATCAAACCTATATCTTGGAAGATTTTATAGAGGGTGGCAGTCATCGTGACCAGTTAGATGAAGCGACTAAGGAACGAATTGATACAGCCTACAAAGAAATGAACGAACATGTAGGATTGAAGTGGGACTAGTTTGAATCCAGAGGAAAGTAAATGACGATTAAAGTAATTGCGACAGATATGGATGGGACCTTGCTGGATGCTAGAGGCCAGCTTGATCTTCCTCGATTGGAAAAGATTTTAGATCAGTTGGATAAAAGAGGTATTCGTTTTGTCATCGCGACTGGGAATGAAATTCACCGCATGAGGCAACTACTGGAGCACTTGGTGGATCGAGTGGTTCTGGTGGTTGCCAACGGTGCTCGTATATTTGAAAACAATGAACTGATTCAGGCTCAGACATGGGATGATGCCATTGTTGATAAAGCTTTGGCTCATTTCAAGGGACGAGCGTGTCAGGACCAGTTTGTGGTAACGGGGATGAAGGGTGGTTTCGTCAAAGAAGGTACGATTTTCACAGACCTTGAAAGTTTTATGACTCCAGAAATGATTGAAAAATTCTACCAACGGATGCATTTTGTGGATGAATTAACCTCTGACCTCTTTGGTGGTGTTCTCAAGATGAGCATGGTTGTTGGTGAGGAGCGTTTGAGTTCGGTTTTGGCAGAAATCAATGACCTTTTTGATGGCCGTGTTCGGGCTGTCTCGAGTGGCTATGGTTGCATTGATATCCTCCAAGCTGGGATTCATAAAGCATGGGGATTGGAAGAATTACTCAAGCGCTGGGACTTGAACCCCCAAGAAATCATGGCTTTTGGTGACAGTGAAAATGATGTTGAAATGCTTGAAATGGCTGGGATTGCCTATGCGATGGAAAATGCTGATGAGAAAGCCAAAACTGTGGCGACTGCTTTAGCACCAGCCAACAGCCAAGGAGGAGTTTATCAAGTCTTGGAAAACTGGTTAGAAAAAGGAGAATGAAGTGGCAGTACAGTTATTAGAAAATTGGCTCCTAAAGGAACAGGGCAAAATCCAAACCAAGTATCGTCACTTAAATCAGATTTCTGTTGTAGAACCAGACATTCTTTTTATTGGGGATTCCATTGTCGAATATTATCCTCTACAGGAATTATTTGGGACTTCAAAGACAATTGTCAATCGAGGCATTCGAGGTTATCAGACAGGGCTGTTATTAGAAAATCTAGATGCGCATCTGTACGGTGGAGCAGTAGATAAAATTGTCCTTTTGATTGGGACAAATGATATCGGAAAAGATGTGCCTGTGAATGAGGCTCTCAATAACCTCGAAGTTACCATTCAATCCATTTCTCGCGATTATCCATTGACAGAGATTAAATTGCTTTCCATTTTGCCAGTCAATGAGGGAGAAGAGTACAAGCAGACGGTTTATATCCGCACGAATGAAAAAATTCAGAACTGGAATCAAGCCTATCAAGAGCTTGCCTCTGCCTATATGCAGGTAGAATTTGTGCCAGTTTTTGAAAGTTTGATAGACCAAGCAGGCCAACTCAAAAAAGACTATACTACTGATGGATTGCATCTCAGTGTTGCCGGTTATCAGGTTTTGTCAAAAGCCTTGGAAGACTATCTTTTTTAGTTAGTTGATTTCCCTTTTGCATTTTTGAGTTAGATAAGTTATAATGGTTTTATTGTCTTTTGGGGTCGTTACGGATTCGACAGGCATTATGAGGCATATTTTGCGACTCGTGTGGCGACGTAAACGCTCAGTTAAATATAACTGCAAAAAATAACACTTCTTACGCTCTAGCTGCCTAAAAACCAGCAGGCGTGACCCGATTTGGATTGCTCGTGTTCAATGACAGGTCTTATTATTAGCGAGATACGATTAAGTCTTGTCTAGCGGCTTGATAAGAGATTGATAGACTCGCAGTTTCTAGGCTTGAGTTATGTGTCGAGGGACTGTTAAACTAATACATAACCTATGGTTGTAGACAAATATGTTGGCAGGTGTTTGGACGTGGGTTCGACTCCCACCGGCTCCATTATTCCTTTGCATTCTTTCGCATTCCTTGGTAAAACGTTGTTAAATCAACGTTTTTTATTTTTGTCTTTGGTATTCCTTGGTATTCTTTTGTGGAAAAAGGATACAACAAAGGAGTCACCAACAGACCCTAAAGCAGACCCTCTTTTTAAAAAAAGGGATACAAAAAAGGATACAACATTTGTCGCATCCGAAAATATGTTTTTCCACGGAAGACATGGGATTCGAACCCACGCACGCTGTTACACGCCTACCGCGTTTCCAACACGGCCTCTTAAGCCTCTTGAGTAATCTTCCAATACTTACTCAAATAGTCTACCATAAAGGCTCTTATCTTGCAATAAAAATTCTGGAAATAAGAAAAAATGATAGATTTTGAAAGAAAATGGCAAAAAGTGCTTGACTTTGAAAGAAAGTGTGATAGAATGAATAGTGTAAACGATAACAGGAGGTGATTCGGTGTTAAAAACAGAGCGGAAGCAGCTGATTTTAGAGGAGTTAAATCAACACCATGTAGTTTCTCTAGAAAAATTAGTTAGTTTGCTAGAAACTTCAGAATCAACGGTTCGAAGAGACTTGGATGAGTTGGAAGCAGAAAACAAGCTTCGTCGCGTGCATGGTGGAGCAGAACTCCCCCACTCCTTACAGGAAGAAGAAACCATTCAAGAAAAATCTGTCAAAAACCTTCAAGAGAAGAAGTTGCTTGCTCAGAAGGCAGCCTCTCTCATCAAGGAACAAGATGTCATCTTTATCGATGCTGGAACAACGACAGCCTTTTTGATTCATGAATTGGTCAATAAGAATGTTACAGTCGTGACCAACTCCATTCACCATGCAGCTCAGTTGGTTGAAAAGCAGATTCCGACTGTTATGGTTGGAGGAAGCGTCAAGACAGCAACGGATGCTAGCATCGGGGGTGTTGCTCTTAACCAGATTAACCAATTGCACTTTGACCGTGCCTTTATCGGAATGAATGGTGTGGACGATGGCTATTATACGACTCCTGATATGGAAGAGGGAGCTGTGAAGCGAGCTATTTTGGAGAATGCGAAACAGACTTATGTCTTGGTGGATTCATCAAAAATTGGACAAACTTGCTTTGCTAAGGTAGCGCCATTAAAACGAGCCATTGTTATCACAAGTCAAGGACATGAGCTCTTGCAGACAATAAAAGAAAAAACGGAGGTAATAGAAGTATGATTTATACAGTCACACTCAATCCATCCATTGATTATATCGTGCGCTTGGACCAAGTCCAAGTCGGTAGTGTCAATCGTATGGACAGTGATGATAAGTTTGCTGGTGGGAAAGGAATCAATGTCAGTCGTGTCTTGAAACGCTTGGATATTCCCAATGCAGCGACTGGATTTATCGGAGGATTTACTGGTAAATTTATCACAGATACCCTTGCAGAGGAAGAAATAGAGACACGTTTTGTCCAAGTGGCAGAAGATACTCGTATCAATGTTAAAATCAAAGCGGATCAAGAAACAGAAATCAACGGAACTGGTCCAACTGTTGAGCCGGCTCAGTTAGAAGAATTGAAAGCTATTCTTTCAAGTTTAACAGCAGAAGATACGGTTGTGTTTGCAGGTTCAAGTGCTAAGAACCTAGGGAATGTCATTTATAAGGAACTGATTGCCTTAACGCGCCAGACGGGTGCGCAAGTAGTTTGTGACTTTGAAGGACAGACCTTGATTGATAGTTTGGACTACCGGCCGCTTTTGGTTAAACCAAACAATCACGAACTAGGAGCAATTTTTGGTGTTAAACTCGAAAGTTTAGACCAAATTGAGAAATATGCTCGTGAGCTACTAGCTAAAGGTGCTCAAAACGTTATTATCTCTATGGCTGGTGACGGTGCCCTTCTTGTCACATCTGAGGGAGCTTACTTCGCAAAACCTATCAAGGGAACAGTCAAAAATTCAGTTGGAGCTGGTGATTCTATGGTTGCCGGATTCACAGGTGAATTTGTCAAATCAAAAGACGCAGTAGAAGCCTTCAAGTGGGGAGTTGCTTGTGGAACAGCAACTACATTCTCGGATGACTTGGCAACAGCGGAATTTATTAAAGAAACATATGAAAAAGTTGAGGTAGAAAAACGATGAAAATTCAAGACCTATTGAGAAAAGAAGTCATGTTGCTAGATTTGCAAGCAACTGAAAAAACAGCTGTCATCGAAGAGATGATTAAAAGCTTGACAGATCACGGTTATGTAACAGATTTTGAAACCTTTAAAGAAGGAATTTTGGCGCGTGAAGCTCTCACTTCTACTGGTTTGGATGACGGAATCGCAATGCCTCACAGCAAAAACGCTGCTGTCAAAGAAGCGACAGTTCTCTTTGCTAAGTCAAATAAGGGTGTTGATTATGAGAGCTTGGATGGACAAGCAACTGACCTCTTCTTCATGATTGCGGCTCCAGAAGGTGCCAATGACACTCACTTGGCAGCCTTGGCAGAATTGTCTCAATACTTGATGAAAGACGGTTTTGCTGACAAACTTCGTCAAGCAACATCAGCTGACCAAGTCATTGAACTTTTTGACCAAGCTTCAGAAAAAACTGAGGAACCTGTTCAAACGCCTGCCAATGAAACTGGTGACTTTATCGTAGCTGTTACAGCTTGTACAACAGGTATTGCCCACACTTACATGGCCCAAGAAGCCCTTCAAAAAGTGGCTGCTGAAATGGGTGTTGGGATTAAGGTTGAAACCAACGGTGCTAGCGGTGTTGGGAACCAATTGACAGCAGAGGACATACGTAAGGCTAAAGCCGTTATCATCGCTGCAGACAAGGCCGTAGAAATGGATCGTTTTGATGGTAAACCTTTGATCAATCGTCCAGTGGCTGACGGTATCCGTAAAACAGAAGAATTGATTAACTTGGCTCTTTCTGGGGATGCGGAAGTCTACCGTGCCGTAAATGGAGCAAAAGCTGCAACAACAAGTAATGAAAAACAAAGCCTTGGTGGTGCCTTCTACAAACACTTGATGAGTGGTGTATCTCAAATGTTGCCATTCGTTATCGGTGGTGGTATCATGATTGCCCTTGCCTTCTTGATTGATGGAGCTTTGGGTGTTCCAAATGAAAATCTTGGCAATCTTGGTTCTTACCATGAACTAGCTTCTATGTTCATGAAAATTGGTGGTGCGGCCTTTGGTTTGATGCTTCCAGTCTTTGCAGGATATGTTGCCTACTCTATTGCTGAAAAACCAGGTTTGGTTGCAGGTTTCGTGGCTGGTGCTATTGCCAAAGAAGGTTTTGCCTTTGGTAAAATCCCTTATGCAGCAGGTGGTGAAGCAACTTCAACTCTTGCCGGTGTCTCATCTGGTTTCCTAGGCGCCCTTGTTGGTGGATTTATCGCAGGTGCTTTGGTTCTTGCCATCAAGAAATACGTTAAAGTTCCTCGTTCACTTGAAGGTGCTAAATCAATCCTTCTCTTGCCACTTCTTGGAACAATCTTGACAGGATTTGTCATGCTAGCTGTTAACATCCCAATGGCAGCAATCAACACTGCTATGAATGATTTCCTTGGCGGTCTTGGAGGCGGTTCAGCTGTCCTTCTCGGTATCGTCCTTGGTGGAATGATGGCTGTCGACATGGGTGGACCAGTCAATAAAGCAGCTTATGTCTTTGGTACAGGTACGCTTGCAGCAACTGTTTCTTCAGGTGGTTCTGTGGCTATGGCAGCAGTTATGGCTGGAGGAATGGTGCCACCACTTGCAATCTTTGTCGCAACTCTTCTTTTCAAAGATAAATTTACTAAGGAAGAACGCAACTCTGGTTTGACCAACATTATCATGGGCTTGTCATTTATCACTGAGGGAGCGATTCCATTTGGTGCCGCTGACCCAGCTCGTGCTATCCCAAGTTTCATCCTTGGTTCAGCTGTAGCAGGCGGACTCGTTGGTCTTGCTGGAATCAAACTCATGGCGCCACACGGAGGAATCTTCGTTATCGCCCTTACTTCAAATGCTCTTCTTTACCTTGCTTCAGTCTTGGTAGGAGCAATCGTAAGTGGTGTGGTTTATGGTTACCTCCGCAAACCACAAGCATAAAAATTAGATATAAAATGAAAAAGATTGGACCGTTTGGTGCAGTCTTTTTCTCCTTCCGAAATGTCTGTCAAATATGGTATAATATAAGAATGGCAAACAAGAATACAAGTAAAACAAGACGGAGACCGTCTAAAGCAGAACTCGAAAGAAAAGAAGCGATTCAACGAATGTTGATTTCATTAGGAATCGCGATTTTATTGGTTTTCGCAGCTTTTAAATTAGGGGCTGCAGGTATAACTCTTTACAATTTAATTCGCTTGCTGGTGGGGAGTCTAGCTTATCTGGCAATATTTACCCTTTTAATCTATCTCTTCTTTTTCAAGTGGATACGAAAACAGGAAGGCCTCCTATCTGGCTTTTTCACTATATTTGCAGGCTTACTCCTGATTTTTGAGGCCTACTTAGTTTGGAAATATGGTTTGGACAAGTCGGTCTTAAAAGGAACTATAGCTCAGGTTGTGACTGATTTGACTGGTTTTCGAACGACCAGTTTTGCTGGTGGAGGCTTGATTGGTGTTGCCCTCTATGTGCCAACAGCCTTTCTCTTCTCAAATATCGGTACTTACTTTATTGGTTCTATCTTGATTTTAGCAGGCGCTCTCCTAGTTAGTCCTTGGTCTGTTTACGATATTGCTGAATTTTTCAGTAGAGGCTTTGCCAAATGGTGGGAAGGGCATGAGCGTCGAAAAGAGGAACGCTTTGTCAAACAAGAAGAAAAAGCTCGTCAAAAGGCTGAGGAAGAGGCTAGATTAGAAAAAGAAGCGGCTGAGAAAGCCTTGCTTAATATGCCTCCTGTCGATATGGAAACGGGTGAAATTTTGACAGAGGAAGCCGTTCAGGATTTTTCACCTATACCTGAAGAAGAGTGGGTAGAACCAGAAATCATCCTGCCTCAAGCTGAACGTGAATTCCCTGAACTGGAAGATGGCTCTGATGATGAAGATGTACAGGTTGATTTTTCAGCCAAGGAAGCCCTTGAATACAAACTCCCGAGTTTGCAACTCTTTGCTCCTGATAAACCCAAAGACCAGTCTAAAGAGAAGAAAATTGTCCGAGAAAATATCAAAATTTTGGAAGAAACCTTTGCCAGCTTTGGTATCAAGGTGACAGTTGAACGGGCTGAAATTGGGCCATCAGTGACCAAGTATGAAGTCAAACCAGCAGTTGGTGTACGGGTTAACCGCATTTCCAATCTAGCAGATGACCTCGCTCTAGCCTTGGCTGCCAAGGATGTCCGGATTGAAGCTCCAATCCCAGGGAAATCTCTCGTTGGAATCGAGGTTCCTAACTCTGAAATTGCGACTGTGTCCTTCCGCGAACTATGGGAACAATCTCAAACGAAAGCAGAAAATCTCTTGGAAATTCCTCTAGGAAAGGCGGTTAATGGCACCGCAAGAGCTTTTGACCTTTCTAAAATGCCCCACTTGCTCGTCGCAGGTTCAACGGGTTCTGGGAAGTCAGTAGCAGTTAACGGCATTATTGCTAGCATTCTCATGAAGGCGAGACCAGACCAAGTCAAATTTATGATGGTTGACCCCAAGATGGTTGAGTTATCGGTTTACAATGATATCCCCCATCTCTTGATTCCAGTTGTGACCAATCCACGCAAGGCCAGCAAGGCCCTGCAAAAGGTTGTGGATGAAATGGAAAATCGTTATGAACTTTTTGCCAAGGTGGGAGTTCGTAACATTGCAGGCTTTAATGCCAAGGTAGAAGAGTTTAATGCCCAGTCTGAATATAAGCAGATTCCACTGCCACTCATTGTTGTGATTGTGGATGAGTTGGCTGACCTCATGATGGTGGCCAGCAAGGAAGTAGAGGATGCCATTATTCGTCTTGGACAGAAGGCGCGTGCCGCTGGGATTCACATGATTCTTGCAACCCAGCGTCCATCCGTTGATGTCATCTCTGGTCTGATAAAGGCCAATGTTCCATCTCGTGTGGCGTTTGCAGTTTCGTCAGGGACAGACTCTCGTACGATCTTGGATGAAAATGGAGCAGAAAAACTGCTTGGTCGAGGAGACATGCTCTTTAAACCGATTGATGAAAATCATCCAGTTCGTCTGCAAGGATCCTTTATCTCGGATGACGATGTCGAACGAATCGTAAACTTTATCAAGACTCAGGCAGACGCGGACTACGATGAGAGTTTTGATCCAGGTGAAGTTTCTGAAAATGACGGTGAATTTTCAGATGGTGAAGCTGGTGGAGATCCGCTTTTTGAAGAAGCCAAGGCTTTGGTGATCGAAACCCAGAAAGCCAGCGCCTCCATGATTCAGCGTCGTTTGTCAGTTGGATTTAACCGTGCGACCCGTCTCATGGAAGAGCTGGAGATGGCAGGTGTCATCGGTCCAGCTGAGGGTACCAAACCAAGAAAAGTTTTACAACAATAAAAAATAGCTTCTTTCCAAGTTTGGAGGGAAGCTATTTTACTGGCTATTGATTAGTTTTATTTTCTGAAGTTGGAGTATTGGACTGTTTTTCATTTTCAGTGGCAGGTTTACTTGGAGTAGGAGCAGGGGTAGAAGTATCCTGAGTTGCTGTTTTCTGCTCTTCTTTTTTATCTTCCTTGACGCTAGATTTTGGCGTTTCTTCTTGTTGTGCTTTTTCTTGACTAGTATTATTTTCCTTATTGGGACTGGTGTTTTCCTTAGGGGCTTCCTTTTGGATTTCTTTGACAATGGTTGTCGTCTGGCTTGTCGTAGGTTCTTTTTTAGTATTTTTGTTATTATCCAAGGCGTTCATGATTGTGATACTTGCGGTAATTAAGCCAAGGATACTAGCGATTGTAGCAACGGTTTTTTGAAAGATCGTGAAGCCTTTTTTGAGATGTTCTGTTTTTGGTTTTGAAGTTCTACGATAATTAGACATACATTCTCTCCTTTAATTAAAGTTTATTATACCGCATTTCTTTAAAAAAATCTTAAAAAAAAGAGGAATTGCCCTTTCTTGTCGCAGGCTCCGTTTCATGATACAATAGAAGGAGTGATTTTAGAAAGCGTGAGAAAACATGATTTACTTTGATAATTCGGCGACGACCAAGCCCTATCCTGAAGCCCTTGAAACCTATATGCAGGTGGCTTCAAAAATTTTAGGAAATCCATCTAGTCTCCATCGTTTGGGAGACCAGGCAACACGAATCTTAGATGCTTCCCGTCAACAGATTGCAGATTTAATTGGCAAGAAAAGTGATGAAATCTTCTTTACTTCTGGTGGAACAGAAGGGGATAACTGGGTTATCAAGGGTGTGGCCTTTGAAAAAGCCCAGTTTGGCAAGCACATCATCGTGTCAGCCATTGAACATCCGGCAGTCAAAGAGTCGGCCCTCTGGTTGAAAAGTCAAGGATTTGAAGTGGATTTTGCTCCAGTTGATAACAAAGGATTTGTGGATGTTGAGGCTCTAGGAGCTTTGATACGACCTGATACGATTCTTGTTTCTATTATGGCGGTCAACAATGAAATTGGCTCTATCCAACCTATTGAGGCTATTTCAGAACTCTTGGCAGATAAGCCAACTATTTCCTTCCATGTTGATGCGGTCCAGGCACTTGCCAAGATTCCAACTGAAAAATACCTGACAGAACGAGTGGATTTCGCGACCTTCTCGAGTCATAAGTTTCATGGTATCCGTGGTGTTGGCTTTGTCTATATCAAGTCTGGCAAGAAGATTACGCCTCTTTTAACAGGTGGTGGTCAAGAGCGTGATTATCGTTCGACAACTGAAAATGTGGCAGGAATTGCAGCGACAGCCAAGGCTCTCCGTTTGTCTATGGAAAAGCTAGATTTCTTTACTAGCAAGACTGGGCAGATGAAAGCTGTTATTCGCCAAGCGCTTTTGGACTATCCGGATATATTTGTCTTTTCTGATGAGGAAAATTTTGCCCCTCATATCCTGACTTTTGGGATTAAGGGTGTTCGTGGAGAAGTTATTGTTCACGCCTTTGAAGACTATGATATTTTCATATCAACGACTTCTGCTTGTTCATCCAAGGCTGGGAAACCTGCAGGCACCCTGATTGCCATGGGAGTGGACAGGGATAAGGCCCAGTCAGCTGTACGTCTTAGCCTAGACCTTGAAAATGATATGAGTCAGGTCGAGCAGTTTTTAACCAAGTTAAAATTAATTTACAATCAAACTAGAAAAGTAAGATAGGAGCATTTATGCAGTATTCAGAAATTATGATTCGCTACGGAGAATTGTCAACCAAGCACAAAAATCGTATGCGTTTCATCAATAAACTTCGCAATAATATTTCAGACGTTTTGTCTATCTATCCTCAAGTTAAGATAACCGCAGATCGCGACCGTGCACACGCTTACCTTAATGGAGCTGATTACACAGCAGTAGCAGAATCGCTTAAGCAAGTCTTTGGTATTCAGAATTTCTCTCCAGTATATAAGGTTGAAAAATCTGTAGAAGTTTTGAAGTCTTCTGTCCAAGAGATTATGAAAGAAATCTACAAGGAAGGCATGACCTTTAAAATCACTGGTAAGCGTAGCGACCACAACTTTGAACTTGACAGTCGAGAACTCAATCAAACTCTTGGTGGAGCTGTTTTTGAGGCTATTCCAAACGTACAAGCTCAGATGAAAAATCCTGACATCAATCTTCAGGTGGAGATTCGTGAGGAAGCGGCTTATATTTCTTATGAAACCTTCCGTGGAGCAGGAGGATTGCCTGTGGGAAGTTCTGGTAAAGGCATGCTCATGTTGTCAGGAGGAATTGATTCACCTGTGGCAGGTTATCTAGCTCTTAAACGTGGGGTAGATATCGAGGCTGTTCACTTTGCCAGCCCACCTTACACCAGTCCTGGTGCCCTTAAGAAAGCCCATGATTTAACTCGTAAATTGACTAAGTTTGGGGGTAATATCCAGTTTATCGAAGTACCTTTCACAGAGATTCAAGAGGAAATCAAGGCTAAGGCGCCAGAAGCCTACCTTATGACCTTGACCCGCCGTTTCATGATGCGGATTACTGACCGTATTCGTGAGGTGAGAAATGGTTTAGTTATCATCAATGGGGAAAGTCTTGGTCAAGTAGCCAGCCAGACCTTGGAAAGTATGCAGACTATCAACGCTGTGACTAGCACACCAGTCATCCGACCTGTGGTTACTATGGACAAGTTGGAAATCATTGACATCGCCCAGGAAATTGATACCTTTGAAATCTCTATCCAACCTTTTGAAGACTGCTGTACGATTTTTGCACCTGACCGTCCTAAGACCAATCCTAAGATTAAGAATGCAGAGCAGTATGAAGCACGCATGGATGTTGAAGGTTTGGTTGAGCGAGCAGTGGCAGGGATTATGATTACTGAAATCACACCGCAGGCTGAAAAAGATGAAGTAGATGACTTGATTGACAATCTGCTCTAATCAGAAAATCCAAAAGAATTTAGAAAATTAAATGAAAAAGTTAGTTTTTAATCCAAAAATGGAAGAAAAACTGACTTTTTTTCTTAAACTGTGATATAATAAGAATAAATTTTGAATATAGAGAGTTTTCTGACAATGAATCAATCCTACTTTTATCTAAAAATGAAAGAACACAAACTCAAGGTTCCTTATACTGGTAAGGAGCGCCGTGTGCGTGTTCTTCTTCCTAAAGATTATGAGAAAGACACGGATCGTTCCTATCCTGTTGTATACTTTCATGACGGGCAAAATGTTTTTTATAGCAAGGAGTCTTTCATTGGTCATTCATGGAAGATTATCCCAGCTATTAAGCGTAATCCTGATATCAGTCGCATGATTGTTGTAGCCATTGACAATGATGGAATAGGGCGGATGAATGAGTATGCAGCTTGGAAGTTCCAAGAATCTCCAATCCCAGGGCAGCAGTTTGGTGGTAAGGGTGTGGAGTATGCCGAGTTTGTCATGGAGGTGGTCAAGCCTTTTATCGATGAGACCTACCGTACAAAAGCAGACCGCCAGCATACGGCCATGATTGGTTCCTCACTAGGAGGCAATATTACCCAGTTTATCGGTTTGGAATACCAAGACCAAATTGGTTGCTTGGGCGTCTTTTCATCTGCTAACTGGCTCCACCAAGAAGCCTTTAACCGCTATATCGAGCGCAAAAAACTATCGCCTGATCAGCGTATCTTCATCTATGTGGGAACGGAAGAAGCGGATGATACAGACAAGACCTTGATGGCTGGCAATATCAAGCAAGCCTATATTGATTCATCGCTACGCTATTACCATGATTTGATAGCAGGGGGAGTACATCTGGATAATCTTGTCTTGAAAGTTCAGTCTGGTGCTATCCATAGTGAAATCCCTTGGTCGGAGAATTTACCAGATTGTCTGAGATTTTTTGCAGAAAACTGGTAAAGTAAGAAAGGAGAAAATATGCATATTGAACATCTTAGCCACTGGAGTGGCAATCTTAACCGTGAAATGTACCTTAACCGTTATGGTCATGCTGGGATTCCAGTTGTGGTCTTTGCTTCATCAGGTGGCAGTCACAATGAATACTATGATTTTGGCATGATTGATGCCTGTGCTTCCTTTATAGAGGAAGGCCGTGTCCAGTTCTTTACCCTATCAAGTGTAGACAGTGAGAGCTGGTTGGCCACTTGGAAAAACGGTCACGACCAAGCAGAGATGCACCGTGCCTACGAACGCTACGTGATTGAGGAGGCCATTCCTTTTATCAAGCATAAGACAGGTTGGTTTGATGGCATGATGACGACAGGTTGCTCAATGGGCGCCTACCATGCACTCAATTTCTTCCTCCAGCATCCAGATGTCTTTACCAAGGTGATTGCTCTCAGTGGTGTTTACGACGCACGTTTCTTTGTCGGCGATTACTACAACGACGATGCTATTTACCAAAACTCGCCAGTAGATTATATCTGGAACCAAAACGACGGATGGTTTATTGACCGTTACCGTCAGGCAGAGATTGTGCTGTGTACAGGACTCGGAGCCTGGGAACAAGACGGTCTGCCATCCTTTTACAAGCTCAAAGAAGCCTTTGACCAGAAACAAATTCCAGCCTGGTTTGCTGAATGGGGACATGATGTCGCCCACGACTGGGAATGGTGGCGCAAACAAATGCCTTATTTCCTCGGTAATCTCTATTTATAAAAGGAGTGACCTATGAATTACCTTGTTATTTCTCCCTACTATCCACAAAACTTTCAACAGTTCACCATCGAACTAGCCAATAAAGGCATCACCGTCTTGGGAATTGGTCAGGAACCATACGAGCAATTGGATGAACCTTTACGTAATAGCCTGACAGAATATTTCCGTGTTGATAATCTTGAGAACATAGATGAAGTCAAACGTGCAGTTGCTTTTCTCTTTTATAAGCATGGCCCAATTGATCGCATCGAGTCCCACAATGAATACTGGCTTGAGTTAGATGCAAGTCTTCGTGAACAATTCAATGTTTTTGGTGCCAAACCAGAGGATCTCAAAAAGACGAAATATAAGTCTGAAATGAAGAAACTCTTCAAAAAAGCTGGTGTCCCTGTAGTTCCTGGAGCTGTTATCAAGACGGAAGCAGATGTGGATCAAGCTGTGAATGAAATCGGCCTTCCAATGATTGCCAAACCTGATAATGGAGTGGGAGCAGCCGCAACCTTTAAACTCGAGACAGAAGACGATGTCCATCACTTCAAGCAAGAATGGGACCATTCAACCCTTTATTTCTTTGAAAAATTTGTCACTTCCAGCGAAATTTGTACCTTTGATGGTCTAGTGGACAAGGATGGAAAGATTGTCTTCTCAACAACCTTTGACTACGCCTATACACCGCTTGATCTCATGATTTACAAGATGGACAATTCTTATTACGTTCTCAAGGATATGGATCCTAAATTACGTAAATATGGTGAGGCTATCGTCAAAGAATTTGGTATGAGAGAACGGTTCTTCCATATTGAGTTCTTCCGTGAGGGAGACGATTACATTGCCATTGAGTACAATAACCGTCCTGCAGGTGGTTTTACCATTGATGTTTATAACTTTGCCCATTCCTTGGACCTCTATCGAGGCTATGCGGCGATTGTCGCAGGAGAAGAGTTCCCGGTGTCAGAGTTTGAACCTCAGTATTGTTTGGCTACTTCTCGCCGTGCAAATGCTCATTATGTCTATTCAGAAGAGGATTTGCTTGACAAATATAGCCAGCAGTTCAAGGTTAAAAAAATCATGCCAGCTGCCTTCGCAGAACTTCAAGGAGATTACCTTTATATGCTGACAACTCCGAGTCGACAAGAAATGGATCAGATGATTGCAGATTTCGGACAACGTCAAGAATAAGAAGTATCGGATTAAGGAGAATGACCTTCTTAATCCTTTTGCTTTTTATAAGAAATAAAACCGCTTTCTTATATATTCTTTTAGAAAACCTGTTGCTAAAAGATATAAAAATTGATAGAATAAGGATTGTCTAAAAAATTTTAAGGAGAATCTATCAAATGGATTTCACATGGGCAATTAAATATGCCACTGAATTTTTGGGAACTGCTATTTTGATCATTCTTGGAAATGGTGCAGTTGCCAACGTTGAACTTAAAGGTACGAAAGGTCACCAAAGTGGCTGGATCGTTATCGCTGTTGGTTATGGTATGGGGGTTATGATCCCAGCCTTGATGTTTGGTAACGTATCTGGAAACCACATCAACCCAGCCTTCACTCTTGGACTTGCGATCAGCGGTCTCTTCCCTTGGGCACAAGTTGCGCCTTATATCATCGCACAAGTTTTGGGTGCTATCTTTGGTCAAGCCTTGGTTGTGGCAACACACCGCCCATACTACTTGAAAACTGAAAATCCAAACAACATCTTGGGTACTTTCTCAACAATTTCAAGTTTGGATAATGGTACAAAAGAATCACACTTTGCGTCAACTATTAATGGTTTTGTAAACGAGTTTGTTGGTTCATTTGTTCTTTTCTTTGCAGCCCTTGGTATGACTAAAAACTTCTTTGGTGCTGAAGTACTTCAATACATGAAACAAATGGCTAGTCAAGCAGGTCAAAATGTTGACTTTTCTGATTTAGCAATCAAAGCCCAAGTAGCACCACATACTGCTTCAGGACTTTCAGTAGCTCACTTGGCACTTGGATTCCTTGTTATGGCCTTGGTAACATCACTTGGTGGACCTACAGGACCTGCCTTGAACCCTGCCCGTGACTTGGGACCACGTCTCCTTCATGCTTTCCTTCCAAAATCAGTTCTTGGTGAGCACAAAGGCGATTCAAAATGGTGGTATTCTTGGGTACCAGTAGTAGCACCTATCGCAGCAGCAATTGCGGCAGTAGCTATCTTCAAATTCCTTTACCTATAAGAAATTGAAACCGGGGAAATCCTCGGTTTTTTAGATGAAATTTTTACGAAAAATCGGTAAATTTGAGCATAATATCTTGTAAAAAATTCTAAAATCCTATAAAATAAAAAGTGACGGAGGAATTTATGAATGTAAATCAGATTGTACGGATTATTCCTACTTTAAAAGTTAATAATAGAAAATTAAATGAAACATTTTATATTGAAACCCTTGGAATGAAGGCCTTGTTAGAAGAGTCAGCTTTTCTGTCATTAGGGGATCAAACAGGTCTTGAAAAGCTGGTTTTAGAAGAAGCGCCGAGTATGCGTACTCGTAAGGTAGAGGGACGAAAAAAACTGGCTAGATTGATTATCAAGGTGGAAAATCCCTTGGAAATTGAAGGACTCTTATCTAAAACAGATTCGATTCATCAATTATATAAAGGTCAAAATGGCTACGCTTTTGAAATTTTTTCACCAGAAGATGATTTGATTTTGATTCATGCAGAAGATGACAGAGCAAGTCTAGTAGAAGTAGGAGAAAAACCTGAATTTCAAACAGATTTGGAATCAATTTCTTTAAGTAAATTTGAGATTTCTATGGAATTACATCTCCCAACTGATGTCGATAGTTACTTGGAACTATCTGAAGTTAGGGAATCACTTGATTTTATCCCAGCTCAGGGGCAGGATTTGACTGTGGATAATACGGTTACTTGGGACTTATCTATGCTCAAGTTCTTGGTCAATGAACTAGATATAGCAAGTCTGCGCCAGAAATTTGAGTCTACCGAATATTTTATTCCTAAATCTGAAAAATTCTTCCTTGGTAAAGATAGAAATAATGTTGAATTGTGGTTTGAAGAAGTATGAAGTGGACCAAGATTATTAAAAAAATAGAAGAACAAATTGAGGCAGGGATTTATCCCGGAGCCTCTTTTGCGTATTTTAAGGACAATCAATGGACGGAGGTCTATGTAGGCCAGAGTGACCCAGAACATGGATTGGATACTGAGGCAGGACTAGTTTATGACCTAGCCAGTGTTAGCAAGGTTGTTGGGGTTGGCACCGTTTTTACCTTCTTGTGGGAAAAAGGTCAATTAGATATTGACAGACCAATAACCGATTTTTTAGCTGAGAGTGATTATCAAGATATCACTATTCGTCAGCTCTTGACTCACGCTACATATCTCGATCCTTTTATTCCCAATCGAGACCTTTTAACAGCTTCAGAATTAAAGGAAGCGATGTTTCATCTCAACAGACGAAGTCGGCCAGCCTTTCTTTATTCGGATGTTCATTTTTTGCTGTTGGGCTTTATTTTGGAAAGAATCTTCGATCAAGACTTGGATGTGATTTTACAGGAGCAAGTTTGGAAATATTGGGGAATGACGGAAACCCAGTTTGGGCCTGTTGAGCTTGCTGTTCCAACAGTCAGAGGTGTAGAGGCAGGCATCGTGCATGATCCCAAGGCTCGTCTCTTGGGCAGACATGCTGGGAGTGCTGGTTTGTTTTCGACCGTAAAGGATTTACAAATCTTTTTAGAACACTATTTAGAGGATGATTTTGCAAGAGACTTGAGTCAAAATTTTTCTCCTTTGGATGATAAGGAACGTTCTTTAGCATGGAATTTAGAAGGAGATTGGCTAGACCATACGGGCTATACAGGTACCTTTATCATGTGGAATCGTCAGAATCAAGAAGCGGCCATTTTCCTATCCAACCGTACCTATGAAAAGGATGAGAGGGCCCAATGGATTTTAGACCGTAATCAGGTGATGGACTTGATTCGCAAAGAAGAGTAAGGAGAGACATGTCAAACATTTTAAAAGGGACTTTATTAACAGTTTTGGCTGGTATTGCTTGGGGATTGTCAGGAACGAGTGGCCAATACTTGATGGCACACGGAATTTCGGCTCTGGTCTTGACCAACTTGCGTCTTTTAATCGCTGGCGGGATTCTCATGCTCTTGGCTTATGCTACTGCAAAGGATAAAATGCTGGCCTTTTTAACGGATAAGAAGAGTTTGCTGTCACTTCTCATTTTTGCTCTAATTGGTCTTTTTCTCAACCAGTTTGCCTATCTAACTGCTATTCAGGAAACCAATGCAGGAACAGCAACGGTCCTTCAGTATGTTTGTCCTGTTGGAATTTTGATTTATAGCTGTATCAAGGATAAGGTGGCACCGACCCTGGCAGAGATTATTTCTATCATATTAGCCATTGGAGGAACCTTCCTGATCGCAACCCATGGTCAGTTGGACCAGTTATCCATTACACCTTCTGGCTTATTCTGGGGTCTCTTTTCTGCCCTAACTTACGCACTTTATATCATATTGCCCATAGCCTTGATTAAGAAGTGGGGAAGCAGTTTGGTCATAGGTGTGGGAATGGTGATAGCAGGTTTGGTCGCTCTTCCTTTTACAGGAGTTCTACAGACTGCTATCCCAACTAGTCTTGATTTTCTCCTCGCTTTTGCAGGTATTATCCTTATCGGGACTGTCTTTGCCTATACAGCCTTCTTAAAGGGAGCCAGTTTGATTGGACCGGTCAAGTCAAGTTTGTTGGCTTCAATTGAGCCAATCTCAGCGGTTTTCTTTGCCTTCCTAATCATGAATGAACAATTTTATCCCATTGATTTTCTTGGTATGGCAATGATATTAGTTGCCGTAACCCTGATTTCTTTGAAAGATTTACTCTTAGAAAAATAAAAAAGCCTCTTTGTCTGTGACAGAGAGGTTTTATGTAGTATTTTATACTCAATGAAAATCAAAGAGCAAACTAGGAAACTAGTCGCAGGTTGCTCAAAGCACTGCTTTGAGGTTGTAGATAGAACTGACGAAGTCAGCTCAAAACATGGTTTTGAGGTTGTAGATGAAACTGACGAAGTCAGTAACATATATACGGCAAGGCGACGTTGACGCGGTTTGAAGAGATTTTCGAAGAGTATTAATTGTTTTCAAGATAAAATTCAAATCGTTCGCCTACATATTGGCTTTTTACGTATTCAAAAGCTGTCCCATCTTCTAGGTAAGAAACCTGAGTCAAACCAAGAATAGCATGTCCTTTTTCAACTTCCAAATAGTGGGCAATCTTTTCTTTAGCGAGGCGAGCATAAATAGTCTGCTGTGATTTACCAATGCGGTAGCCGTGTTTTTGCAGGGTTTGGAAGAAATGACTGGTGATTTCTTCTTTTTTAAAGTCCTTAATGAATTTTTCAGGAATAGAAGCAACCTCATAAACCAGAGGGACTTGGTCAGCATAGCGTACCCGCTCCATTCGGATAATATTCTCCGTTGGAGAAATTCCTAGCTTGGCAACTTCCTGCTCATTAGGAATAGTTTTTCTGTAGGAAATAAGCTGGCTAGAGGGTACTTTGCCTTGGGACTTAACAATTTCAGTAAAACTGGTTGTCCCTCGCATCTTTTCTTGTACTCGAGTGCTGGAAACAAAGGTGCCACTTCCTACACGACGCTCTAAGACGCCTTCTTCGACTAATAGAGATACGGCTTGGCGGAGGGTCATGCGACTGACCTCAAACTGCTCAGCTAAATCTCGTTCACTTGGGAGTCTTTCTCCAATAGCCCAACGGTGCTCGTCAATATCCTTTTTAATCTGATCGTGGATTTTCATATAAGCAGGTAGCATACTTTTCACTTCATTTCTATCTTTTCTCTATTGTACCCCAATAAACTAGAAAAAGTCAAACTTCGCCTTGTTTAGTTGGTAATTCGCCCTTATTTGTGATAGAATATTGAAAAAAGATATTTCTTTTGAGAAAGGAAAAAGATGAGCAACATTTCAACTGATTTGCAAGATGTAGAAAAAATCATCGTTTTGGACTATGGTAGCCAGTACAACCAGCTGATTTCACGCCGTATCCGTGAGATTGGTGTATTTTCAGAACTAAAAAGCCATAAAATTTCAGCTGCTGAAGTTCGTGAAATCAATCCTGTAGGAATTATCCTTTCAGGTGGTCCAAACTCTGTATACGAAGATGGTTCATTCGATATTGACCCAGAAATCTTCGAACTGGGAATTCCTATTTTGGGAATCTGTTACGGTATGCAGTTATTGACCCATAAACTTGGAGGAAAAGTTGTTCCTGCAGGTGACGCTGGAAATCGTGAATACGGTCAATCAACTCTAACTCACACACCATCAGCTCTTTTTGAATCAACACCTGAAGAACAGACTGTATTGATGAGCCATGGTGATGCGGTTACTGAAATTCCTGCTGACTTTGTTCGTACTGGAACATCAGCTGACTGCCCTTATGCAGCCATTGAAAACCCAGATAAACATATTTACGGTATCCAATTCCACCCAGAAGTTCGTCATTCTGTATACGGAAATGATATCCTTCGTAACTTTGCTCTTAACATCTGTAAGGCTAAAGGCGACTGGTCAATGGATAATTTCATCGACATGCAAATTCAAAAAATTCGTGAAACCGTCGGTGATAAACGTGTCCTTCTTGGTCTATCAGGTGGAGTTGACTCATCTGTCGTTGGGGTTCTTCTCCAAAAAGCAATTGGCGATCAATTGATCTGTATCTTCGTGGACCACGGTCTTCTTCGTAAAGGAGAAGCAGATCAAGTTATGGACATGCTTGGTGGTAAGTTTGGTTTGAATATCGTCAAAGCAGACGCTGCAAAACGTTTCCTTGACAAACTTGCTGGTGTTTCTGACCCTGAACAAAAACGTAAAATTATTGGTAACGAGTTTGTCTATGTCTTTGATGACGAAGCAAGCAAGCTTAAAGATGTGAAATTCCTTGCTCAAGGAACTCTTTATACAGACGTGATTGAGTCTGGTACGGATACAGCTCAGACTATCAAGTCACACCACAACGTTGGTGGTCTTCCAGAAGACATGCAGTTTGAATTGATTGAACCACTTAACACTCTTTATAAAGATGAGGTTCGTGCCCTTGGTACAGAGCTTGGTATGCCAGACCACATCGTATGGCGCCAACCATTCCCAGGACCAGGTCTTGCGATCCGTGTTATGGGTGAAATCACTGAAGAAAAACTAGAAACCGTTCGTGAATCAGATGCTATCCTTCGTGAAGAAATCGCTAAAGCTGGTCTTGACCGCGATATCTGGCAATACTTCACAGTTAATACAGGTGTTCGTTCAGTTGGCGTTATGGGTGACGGTCGTACGTACGACTACACAATTGCTATCCGTGCGATCACCTCTATCGATGGTATGACTGCTGACTTTGCCAAAATTCCTTGGGATGTCCTACAAAAAATCTCTGTACGTATCGTAAACGAAGTGGATCATGTTAACCGTATCGTCTACGATATTACAAGTAAACCACCTGCAACCGTTGAGTGGGAATAGTTATTTAAGGACTAGCTTATTCCATGTAGTTTAATTGGCCAGTATCTTTGGATACTGGTTTTTGCTTTATCTGGCTTTTTGATTACTTGTTAAAACTGGATTAAATTTTGACAGTTTATCAGTCATGATGAAAAGTTTAAAAGATTAGAATTGTCAAAACAATCTGTCTAGGCTTGATTTTATCCCTTATTTACTATAAAATGAGAAGGAAAAACGTCAAACTTTTATATTGCAAATAGGAGAAAACATGACAAAAACATTAAAACGTCCTGAGGTTCTATCACCTGCAGGGACTTTAGAGAAGCTAAAGGTAGCTGTTCAATATGGAGCAGATGCTGTCTTTATCGGTGGTCAGGCCTATGGTCTCCGTAGCCGTGCCGGAAACTTTACCTTTGAACAGATGGAAGAAGGCGTGCAGTTTGCGGCTAAGTATGGAGCTAAGGTCTATGTAGCTGCCAATATGGTTATGCACGAAGGAAATGAAGCTGGTGCTGGTGAGTGGTTCCGTAAGCTACGTGATATCGGGATTGCGGCAGTTATTGTATCTGACCCAGCCTTGATTATGATTGCAGCGACAGAAGCACCAGGTCTTGAAATCCACCTCTCTACCCAAGCCAGTGCCACTAACTATGAAACTCTTGAGTTCTGGAAAGAACTGGGCTTGACTCGTGTCGTTTTGGCGCGTGAGGTTTCTATGGAAGAATTAGCTGAAATCCGCAAACGTACAGACGTTGAGATTGAAGCCTTTGTCCATGGAGCTATGTGTATTTCTTACTCTGGACGTTGTACTCTTTCAAACCATATGAGTATGCGTGATGCTAACCGTGGTGGATGTTCTCAGTCATGCCGTTGGAAATACGACCTTTACGATATGCCATTTGGTCAAGAACGTAAGAGTTTGAAGGGTGAGATTCCAGAAGAATTTTCAATGTCAGCCGTTGATATGTCTATGATTGACCATATCCCAGATATGATTGAAAATGGTGTGGACAGTCTAAAAATCGAAGGACGTATGAAGTCTATTCACTACGTATCAACAGTAACCAACTGCTACAAGGCGGCTGTTGATGCCTATCTTGAAAGTCCTGAAAAGTTTGAAGCTATCAAACAAGACTTGGTGGACGAGATGTGGAAGGTTGCCCAACGTGAATTGGCTACAGGTTTCTACTACGGTACACCATCTGAAAATGAGCAGTTGTTTGGTGCTCGTCGTAAAATTCCTGAGTACAAGTTCGTCGCTGAAGTGGTTTCTTATGATGACGCAACTCAAACAGCAACCATTCGTCAACGAAATGTGATTAATGAGGGTGACCAAGTTGAGTTTTATGGCCCAGGTTTCCGTCATTTTGAAACTTATATCGAAGATTTGCACGATGCTAAGGGCAATAAAATCGACCGCGCTCCAAATCCAATGGAACTCTTGACTATCAAGGTGCCTCAACCTGTTCAAGCTGGAGACATGGTTCGCGCTCTCAAAGAAGGTCTCATCAATCTTTATAAGGAAGATGGAACCAGCGTCACAGTTCGTGCTTAATAAACATGTAGGAGATGAAAGCTTTCCCTTTAATTCTACTTACTAAAAGAGCATTTGTTTAAAAATATATCAATTTTCATCCGAGATTTCATCTCGGATTTTTTCAATATTTTTCAGAAAGGTCTAGATAATGGTCGGATTTATTACAAGTTTTTTACAAAGTTTTCTATATAATAAGCTCAAAAATAGTAAAATTGTAAATAATTTTCATTAAACGCTTTCAATGTTAGTAAAAAGTTGACAAATCCAATTTTTAGGACTAAACTAAGTAAGTAAATTTTAATTAAAAGGAGAATTCGTCATGAATTTAACATTTTTCGGTCTATGTCTTGCCTGTATGGGTGTATCTCTTGGTGAGGGTATGTTGATGAATGGTTTGTTGAAATCAGTAGCTCGCCAACCAGATATTATCGCTGAGTTTCGTAGCTTGATGTTTTTAGGGGTTGCCTTTATTGAAGGAACTTTCTTCGTAACTCTTGTCTTCTCATTTATTATTAAATAACGAAATATAAATTGGAGAAGGGAGAATGTTAGATGGAAGAAAGTATCAATCCAACCATCAATATTGGTCCTGTTACCTTTGATTTAACTTTGACAGCCTTGACTTTGCTGTCTGTGTTTCTGATTTTTGCATTTATCTATTGGGCAAGTCGTAATATGACATTGAAACCCAAAGGTAAACAAAATGTACTAGAGTATCTCTATGATTTTGTAATTGGATTTACAGAACCTAACCTTGGTTCCCACTACATGAAAGATTACTCACTCTTTTACTTATGCTTATTTCTTTTTATGGTTATCGCCAATAATCTTGGTTTGATGGCTAAACTTCAAACAACAGATGGGACAAACCTTTGGACATCGCCAACTGCAAATCTTTCATTTGACCTTGTCTTGTCTTTCTGTATTATTGTGATGGCGCACATTGAGGGGATTCGTCGCCGTGGGATTAAACAATACCTCAAAGGTTTTGTAACTCCTGCATTTATGACACCGATGAATCTACTTGAAGAAGTCACGAATTTCCTTTCTCTTGCATTGCGGATTTTTGGGAATATCTTTGCAGGTGAAGTAATGACAAGCTTGCTTCTTTTACTTTCACATCAGGCTATTTTTTGGTATCCAATCGCATTTGGGACAAACTTAGTTTGGACTGCATTTTCCGTGTTCATTTCTTGTGTTCAGGCCTATGTCTTTACACTATTATCCTCTATGTACCTAGGAAATAAAATTAATGATGAAGAGTAGAAAGGAGTAACTGATGCACGTAACAGTAGGTGAATTAATTGGTAATTTTATTTTAATCGCTGGCTCTTTTATCCTTTTGCTAGTCTTGATTAAAAAATTTGCATGGTCTAATATTACAAGCATTTTCGAAGAAAGAGCTGAAAAAATTGCTTCAGATATTGACAGAGCCGAAGAAGCACGTCAAAAAGCAGAAGTATTGGCTCAAAAACGCGAAGATGAATTGGCTGGTAGCCGTAAAGAAGCTAAGACAATCATTGAGAATGCGAAAGAAACAGCTGAGAAAAGTAAAGCTAGTATTTTAGCAGATGCTAAACTAGAAGCAGGACGCTTAAAAGAAAAAGCAAACCAAGAAATTGCTCAAAACAAAGCTGAAGCTTTACAAAGCGTTAAGGGTGAGGTAGCAGATTTGACAATCAGCTTGGCTGGTAAAATCATCTCACAAAACCTTGACGGTCATGCCCATAAAGAACTCATTGATCAGTATATCGATCAGCTAGGAGAAGCTTAATGGACAAGAAAACAGTAAAGGTAATTGAAAAATACAGCATGCCTTTTGTCCAATTGGTACTTGAAAAAGGAGAAGAAGACCGTATCTTTTCAGACTTGACTCAAATCAAGCAAGTTGCTGAAGAAACAGGTTTACCTTCTTTTTTAAAAAAAGTGGCAGTAGACGAGTCTGATAAGGAAAAAACAATTGCTTTCTTCCAAGACTCTGTGTCACCTTTATTGCAAAACTTGATCCAGGTTCTGGCATACAATCACAGAGCAAATCTTTTTTATGATGTGCTTGTAGATTGCTTGAACCGACTTGAAAAAGAAACAAATCGATTTGAAGTGACGATTACGTCAGCTCATCCTTTAACAGATGAACAAAAGAGTCGCTTGCTCCCTTTGATTGAGAAAAAAATGTCTCTGAAAGTAAGGAGTGTAAAAGAAGAAATCGATGAAAGTCTCATTGGTGGTTTTGTTATTTTTGCCAATCACAAGACAATTGATGTGAGTATTAAACAACAACTTAAAGTTGTTAAAGAAAATTTGAAATAGAAAGTGGTGTTCTTTTGGCAATCAACGCACAAGAAATCAGCGCTTTAATTAAGCAACAAATTGAAAATTTCAAACCCAATTTTGATGTGACTGAAACAGGTGTTGTAACCTATATCGGGGATGGTATCGCGCGTGCTCACGGCCTTGAAAATGCCATGAGTGGAGAGTTGTTGATTTTTGAAAACGGCTCTTATGGTATGGCTCAAAACTTGGAGTCAACAGACGTTGGTATTATCATCCTAGGTGACTTTACAGATATCCGTGAAGGCGATACAATCCGCCGTACAGGTAAAATTATGGAAGTCCCTGTAGGTGAAAGTCTGATTGGTCGTGTTGTGGATCCACTTGGTCGTCCAGTTGACGGTCTTGGAGAAATCCACACAGATAAAACTCGTCCAGTTGAAGCGTCAGCTCCTGGTGTTATGCAACGTAAGTCTGTATCAGAACCATTGCAAACTGGTTTGAAAGCTATTGACGCCCTTGTACCGATTGGTCGTGGTCAACGTGAGTTGATTATCGGTGACCGTCAGACAGGGAAAACAACCATTGCGATCGACACAATCTTGAACCAAAAAGGTCAAGATATGATTTGTATCTACGTCGCGATTGGACAAAAAGAATCAACAGTTCGTACGCAAGTAGAAACACTTCGTCAGTACGGTGCCTTGGACTACACAATCGTTGTGACTGCCTCTGCTTCACAACCATCTCCATTGCTTTTCCTAGCTCCTTATGCTGGGGTTGCCATGGCGGAAGAATTTATGTACCAAGGGAAGCATGTTTTGATTGTTTATGATGATTTATCAAAACAAGCGGTAGCTTATCGTGAACTGTCACTCTTGCTTCGTCGTCCTCCAGGTCGTGAAGCCTTCCCAGGGGATGTTTTCTACCTTCACAGCCGTTTGCTTGAGCGCTCAGCTAAAGTTTCTGATGAACTTGGTGGTGGATCAATCACAGCCCTACCATTTATCGAGACACAAGCAGGAGATATCTCTGCCTATATCGCAACCAACGTGATTTCTATCACTGATGGACAAATCTTCCTCGGTGATGGTCTCTTCAATGCTGGTATTCGTCCAGCCATCGATGCGGGTTCATCTGTATCACGTGTAGGTGGTTCTGCGCAAATCAAAGCTATGAAGAAGGTTGCTGGTACACTTCGTATCGACCTTGCTTCATACCGTGAGTTGGAAGCCTTCACTAAGTTCGGTTCTGACTTGGATGCGGCAACACAGGCTAAGTTGAACCGTGGACGTCGTACAGTTGAAGTCTTGAAACAACCTGTTCACAAACCATTGCCTGTTGAGAAACAAGTAACCATTCTCTATGCTTTGACACATGGTTTCTTGGATACTGTTCCAGTAGATGAAATTGTTCGTTTTGAGGAAGAGTTCCATGCCTTCTTTGATGCTCAACATCCAGAGATTTTGGAAACCATTCGTGATACAAAAGACTTGCCAGAAGAAGCAGTCTTGGATGCTGCGATTACAGAGTTTCTCAATCAAACCAGTTTCCAATAAGAATAGAGGTGTCAGATGGCAGTATCTCTAAATGATATTAAAACAAAAATCGCCTCAACAAAAAATACGAGTCAAATCACTAATGCCATGCAAATGGTATCAGCTGCTAAGCTAGGTCGTTCTGAAGAAGCTGCTCGCAACTTCCAAGTTTACGCTCAGAAGGTTCGCAAACTTTTGACAGATATTCTTCATGGTAATGGAGCTGGTGGTTCAACCAATCCGATGTTGATTAGTCGTCCTGTGAAGAAGACAGGCTATATCGTGATCACTTCAGACCGCGGTTTGGTTGGAGGGTATAATTCTTCTATTCTGAAAGCCGTTATGGAGTTGAAAGAAGAATACCATCCAGATGGTAAAGGTTTTGAAATGATCTGTATCGGTGGAATGGGAGCGGACTTCTTTAAGGCTCGCGGTATTCAACCACTTTATGAACTACGTGGCTTGGCAGATCAACCAAGTTTTGATGAAGTTCGTAAGATTATTTCAAAAACTGTTGAAATGTATCAAAATGAACTCTTTGATGAGCTTTATGTCTGCTATAACCACCATGTCAACACGCTAACTAGTCAAATGCGTGTGGAACAAATGCTTCCAATTGTTGACTTGGATCCAAAAGAAGCGGACGACAGTTACAGCTTGACCTTTGAATTGGAAACTAGCCGAGAAGAAATTTTGGAACAGTTGTTGCCTCAATTTGCAGAAAGTATGATTTACGGTGCTATTATCGATGCTAAGACAGCTGAAAATGCTGCAGGTATGACAGCCATGCAAACAGCGACAGATAATGCTAAGAAGGTCATTAATGATTTGACAATTCAGTATAACCGTGCCAGACAGGCGGCGATTACACAAGAAATTACAGAAATCGTAGCAGGAGCTAGTGCCTTAGAATAGGCTCTAGTCCAGCTCGTATGAAAATGAACTTAGGACCTAGTTAAACTAGGAACCGACAGTATCTTATATAGAATAGGAGAAGGAGATGAGTTCAGGTAAAATTGCTCAGGTTATCGGTCCCGTTGTAGACGTCTTGTTTGCAGCAGGGGAAAAACTTCCTGAGATTAACAATGCACTTGTCGTCTACAAAAATGACGAAAGAAAAACAAAAATCGTCCTTGAAGTAGCCTTGGAGTTGGGAGATGGTATGGTTCGTACTATCGCCATGGAATCAACAGATGGGTTGACTCGTGGGATGGAAGTATTGGACACAGGTCGTCCAATCTCTGTACCAGTAGGTAAAGAAACTTTGGGACGTGTCTTCAATGTTTTGGGAGATACCATTGACTTGGAAGCTCCTTTTACAGAAGACGCAGAGCGTCAGCCAATTCATAAGAAAGCTCCAACTTTTGATGAATTGTCTACCTCTTCTGAAATCCTTGAAACAGGGATTAAGGTTATCGACCTTCTTGCCCCTTACCTAAAAGGTGGTAAGGTTGGACTTTTCGGTGGTGCCGGAGTTGGTAAAACTGTCTTGATCCAAGAATTGATTCACAATATTGCCCAAGAACACGGTGGTATTTCAGTGTTTACTGGTGTTGGGGAACGTACTCGTGAAGGGAACGACCTTTACTGGGAAATGAAAGAATCAGGCGTTATCGAGAAAACAGCCATGGTATTTGGTCAGATGAATGAGCCACCAGGAGCACGTATGCGTGTTGCCCTTACTGGTTTGACAATCGCTGAATACTTCCGTGATGTAGAAGGCCAAGACGTGCTTCTCTTTATCGATAATATCTTCCGTTTCACTCAGGCTGGTTCAGAAGTATCTGCCCTTTTGGGTCGTATGCCATCAGCCGTTGGTTACCAACCAACACTTGCTACGGAAATGGGTCAATTGCAAGAGCGTATCACATCAACTAAGAAAGGTTCTGTAACCTCTATCCAAGCGATCTATGTGCCAGCGGATGACTATACTGACCCAGCGCCAGCAACAGCCTTCGCCCACTTGGATTCAACTACAAACTTGGAACGTAAGTTGGTACAATTGGGTATCTACCCAGCCGTTGACCCACTTGCTTCAAGCTCACGTGCCTTGGCACCTGAAATCGTTGGAGAAGAGCACTATGCAGTTGCTGCTGAAGTAAAACGTGTCCTTCAACGTTACCATGAGTTGCAAGATATCATTGCTATCCTTGGTATGGATGAGCTTTCTGATGAAGAAAAGACCTTGGTTGCACGTGCACGTCGTATCCAGTTCTTCTTGTCACAAAACTTCAACGTTGCGGAACAATTTACTGGTCAGCCAGGTTCTTATGTTCCAGTTGCTGAAACTGTTCGTGGCTTTAAGGAAATCCTTGATGGTAAACATGACCACTTGCCAGAAGATGCCTTCCGTGGTGTAGGTTCTATCGAAGATGTGATTGCAAAAGCTGAAAAAATGGGATTTTAAGAGGTGATCTATGGCTCAGTTAACTGTCCAGATCGTGACACCAGATGGTCTCGTCTATGATCACCATGCCAGCTATGTATCGGTTCGAACTCTGGATGGTGAGATGGGGATCTTGCCACGACATGAAAATATGATTGCGGTTTTAGCAGTTGATGAAGTAAAGGTAAAACGTATTGATGATGAAGATCACGTGAACTGGATTGCAGTAAACGGAGGCGTTATTGAAATTGCCAATGATATCATTACAATCGTTGCGGATTCTGCGGAACGTGCTCGTGATATCGATGTTAGCCGTGCAGAACGTGCCAAGCTTCGAGCAGAACGTGAAATCGAAGAAGCCCATGAAAAAAACTTGATTGATCAAGAACGTCGTGCTAAGATCGCTTTGCAACGTGCTATTAATCGTATCAATGTCGGAAATAGACTATAAGAAAAAAATGAACTTGAAAATTCCAAGTTCATTTTTTATGTTTTCTTAAGGTGCAAAACTGATGCAGACTGCTTCTGGGACATGGAAGTCGTTGGAAAGTTCTGCTAGACGACCAGTTTCAGGATTGCGTTTAAAGACGGTTGCATTGTCAGAGTCTTGATGGACAGCAATGACAAATTCTTGGTCAGGTGTCAAATCAAAATCACGCGGAGTCTTACCATGTGTTGGAACGATTTCTAATAACTCTAAGCTACCGTCCGCAAGGATTGTATATACTGCGATAGAATCATGGCCACGGTTAGAAGCGTAGAGGTATTTACCATCTTTAGAGAGACGAATAGCAGCGGTTCCATTAAAGCCTTCGTAACCGTCTGGTAAAGTTGAAATGACCTGCATGCGTTCAAATTCGCCAACGCCATCGTAGATTAGAACCTCGATAGTGCTATTGAGTTCACAAATCAGATAAGCGATTTTATAGTGATTATGGAAAATGATATGGCGTGAGCCTGCTCCTGGCTGGCTGTGATAGGTATAGAGTTTAGATAATTTCCCCTCTTGATCAAGATCGTAAGTGATGACTTGGTCAGTTCCTAAGTCACAGGTCACTAGATAGTGGTCAGGTGTTAAATCTGTAAAGTGAACATGAGGAGATGCTTGATTCTCATGTGGACCTTGGCCACTGTGTTGATCCACATCACTTAGTAGCAGTCGACCATCTTCCTGACGTTTATAAACAAGGACCTGTCCTTTATGGTAGTTGGCTGCATAGACCAAATTACGCTTTTCATCCACAGCAACATAACAGTGGGGAGCTCCTTCTTCAACGACATGATTTAATAAAGTCCCATCAGTTTGATAGGCTGCAATCCCCCCCTTATTGTCTTGACTACCAACAGTGTATAAATGTTGGTGCTGGTCAAAGGCAAGGTAGGTTGGACTAGGTTCAGCTGCAAAAAGTTCTAGATTTGAAAGCTGACCAGTTTCTGTATCAAAGTCTGCCTTGTAAATCCCTTGGGAAGTACGACGTGTATAAGTTCCAAAATAAACAGTTTCTTTCATAACTTTACCTCTATAATAAAGATATGACTATTATATCACAAAAATTGTAGTTGGAGGAATTCTATAACACATAATTAAACATAATAAAATATTAAATTTAACTTGTTTTTGTATTGATTTCCTTTTGAAAAGTGCTATAATAATCCTATACAAATTATCAAAGGAGTTTGACTATGAAAAAACGAGTTTTCTTAGCAGCAGGAGTTGCGATACTCTCGGCAGCTGTTCTAGCAGCGTGTTCATCTGGTACTGGGAATAAGGAATCAACTAAACCAGTTACTTATGCTTATGTATTTTCATCAGATCCTGCGACTCTGGATTATACAGTTTCTGCGAATAAGGGTACAAAACAGATTACTGGTAATGTCATTGATGGACTGCTAGAAAATGACCAATACGGGAATTTGGTACCATCAGTTGCAGAAGATTGGACTGTTTCCAAAGATGGTTTGACCTATACCTATAAAATTCGTAAGGGTATCAAGTGGTACACCAATGAAGGCGAAGAATATGGAGAAGTTAAGGCTCAAGACTTTGTGACTGGTCTAAAACATGCAGTAGATAAGAAATCAGAAGCACTTTATCTTGTACAGGACTCTATCAAAGGATTGGATGACTATATTAATGGGAAAACAACAGATTTCTCAACAGTGGGTGTGAAAGCAACGGATGATTATACTGTTGTTTATACTTTGAATCATCCAGAATCTTTCTGGAATTCTAAGACCACAATGGGAGTTCTTGCTCCTGTTAGCGAAGACTTTTTAGCTTCTAAAGGAGATGACTTTGGTAAGGCGACTGATGTAACGAGCATTCTATACAATGGGGCTTATCTTCTCAAAGGCCTTACATCTAAGTCTTCTATTGAAATGACCAAAAACCAAAACTATTGGGATAAACAAAATGTCTTTATTGATGATATTAAGTTGTCTTACTTTGATGGCCAGGATGCAGACTCTCTTGGACGTGGTTTTGATGAAGGGCATTATCCAGCAGCACCTCTCTTTAAAAACTCTGCCAATTATGAACGCCTAAAAGAAAAATACAAAGATAACATTATTTATAGTCAACAATTAGGAACTACTTTCTATATTTCGACGAATATTGACCGTGTTGCTTACAATCATACTGCTAAAACAAGTGATGCAGAAAAATCATCTACTAAGAAGGCCTTGCTGAACAAAGATTTCCGTCAAGCCTTGGCTTTTGCTGCAGATCGTAAAGCAGCTCTTTCTCAAGTATTTGGGGACGAAGTAGCACCTCGTAAATTACGTACAAGCTTCACACCTCCAACATTTGTACAAGTAGGAGATCAAACATTTGGTCAAGCTACTAAGACAGAATTGGATAAATTGGATAATGTCTGGAAAGATGTTAGTCTTGATGATGCCCAAGATTCACTTCATAATGTAGATAAGGCTCAGGCTAAGTTTGAAGCTGCTAAGAAAACTCTTCAAGCTGATGGAGCACAGTTCCCTATTCATTTAGATATTCCAGTATCTTCTACTCGTCCAGATTTTGTGCGTCAAGCTCAATCTTATAAACAATCAGTCGAGGAAGCTCTTGGATCAGATAATGTTGTAGTTGATATTCAACAAGTTTCTGATGATGAATTGGGAAGTATGACAGTTCTAGCTACTTCTAATACCAATACTGACTGGGATATTAATGCAAATAGTGGATGGGGACCTGATTACGCAGATCCGTCAACTTATCTAGATATATTTGATCCAACATCAGGACCTAATCTTCTTGGTTCGTTAGGTGTAGCACCAGGTACAGACAGCTCAGCAATCAAAGTGGTTGGTTTAGATAAGTTTAAAGAGTTAATTACTGATGCTAGTGGTGAGAAAACAGATCTTGAAAAACGATATGCCAAATATGCCAAAGCTCAAGCTTGGTTAACAGATAGTGCCTTGGTTATTCCTGTACACTCAGACGGTGCTCAAATGCTCGTAACGAAAAATGTTCCTGGTAGCGGTGCAGGTGGCTGGGTCGGTGATAAGACTAGTGAACATAGCTATAAATATTTGAAAATCCAAGATAAGATTGTCACTACTAAAGAAATGGATGAGTTCCGCAAGAAATTTGCTGATGAAAAAGCCAAATCAAACGCAGATTATCAGAAGAACTTGGACCGTCATATTCAAGACTAATCGAATCTCCTCTTTTGAGGGGATTTTTTATGTCGCGATCTCCATGTAAGCACTTTAAAAAAGAGTTATTTTGATTTAAAAATGGTATAATGAGAGAACAATAGAAAGGAAGTATTTATGGAGCACAAAGAGAAACATTTTAGCCTATCTTGGTTTTTCAAGTGGTTTTTGGATAACAAGGCCATTACGGTATTCTTAGTAACCTTATTATTGGGACTCAATCTTTTTATTTTAAGCAAGATTAGTTTTTTATTTTCACCTGTTTTAGACTTTTTGGCAGTTGTGATGTTGCCGGTTATTCTATCCGGCCTGCTATATTATTTATTGAATCCCATTGTTGATTGGATGGAAAAATATAAAGTCAATCGCGTCATAGCCATCACTATTGTCTTTGTGATTATCGCCCTCTTTATTATTTGGGGCTTGGCAGTAGCCATTCCAAATCTGCAACGTCAGGTTTTAACTTTTGCAAGAAATGTACCAATCTATCTCGAAGATGCAGATAGGGTTATTGATGATTTGGTCACCAAGCGTTTGCCAGATGATTTCAGACCCCAGTTAGAGCAAGTTTTGACAAACTTCTCAAGTCAGGCTACAGTTTGGGCAAGTAAGGTTTCATCTCAGGCAGTCAACTGGGTGAGTGCATTTATTAGCGGCGCATCTCAAGTGATTGTTGCCTTGATTATTGTTCCTTTCATGCTCTTTTATCTCTTACGTGATGGGAAAGGCCTGCGTCACTATTTGACCCAATTCATGCCAACGAAATTGAAAGAACCTGTTGGACAAGTTTTATCAGATGTGAATCAACAGTTGTCCAACTATGTTCGAGGGCAAGTGACAGTGGCTATTATTGTAGCAGTAATGTTTATCATCTTTTTCAAGATTATCGGTCTACGCTATGCGGTTACGTTGGGTGTTACTGCTGGTATTCTAAATCTGGTTCCTTATCTAGGTAGCTTCCTAGCCATGCTCCCTGCCTTAGTATTGGGCTTGATTGCAGGGCCAGTCATGCTGTTAAAAGTGGTGATTGTCTTTATCGTAGAACAAACTATTGAAGGCCGTTTTGTGTCTCCATTGATTTTGGGAAGTCAATTAAATATCCATCCCATTAATGTTCTTTTTGTCTTGTTAACTTCAGGATCCATGTTTGGTATTTGGGGAGTTTTACTCGGTATTCCGGTTTATGCTTCTGCTAAGGTTGTCATTTCAGCAATTTTTGAATGGTATAAGGTAGTCAGTGGCCTATATGAACTAGAGGGAGAGGAAGTCAAGAGTGAACAATAGTCAACAGATGTTACAGGCTTTGGAAGAGCAAGATTTAGCCAAGGCTGAGCATTATTTCGTCAAAGCTTTAGAAAATGATCCAAGTGACCTTCTTTATGAATTAGCGACTTATCTAGAAGGGATTGGTTTCTATCCTCAGGCTAAGGAAATTTATCTGAAAATTGTAGAGGATTTTTCAGAAGTTAATCTAAATCTAGCAGCAATTGCTAGCGAGGATGGTCAAATCGAAGAAGCCTTTGCTTACCTAGAGGAAATTCAACCTGACAGTGACTGGTATGTTTCGGCTTTGGCTCTGAAGGCAGACCTTTACCAGCTGGAAGGTTTGACAGATGTGGCGCGTGAGAAATTGCTGGAGGCTTTGACTTACTTAGAAGATCCTCTCTTGATATTGGGATTAGCAGAGTTGGATAGTGAGTTGGAAAATTACCAAGAGGCTATTCAAGGCTATGCTCAGTTAGATAATCGTACTATTTATGAGCAAACAGGCATTTCTACCTATCAACGAATTGGCTTTGCCTATGCTCAGTTAGGTAAATTTGAAACGGCTACTGAGTTTTTAGAAAAAGCCCTAGAGTTGGAATACGATGACCTAACAGCTTTTGAGTTGGCCAGTCTTTACTTTGATCAAGAAGAATATCAAAAAGCTGTTCTCTACTTTAAGCAGCTTGATACCATTTCTCCTGACTTTGAAGGCTATGAGTATGGTTACAGTCAGGCCTTACATAAGGAGCATCAAGTTGCAGAAGCCCTGCGTATTGCTAAGCAAGGCTTAGAGAAAAATCCCTTTGAAACTCGCCTCTTGCTAGCCGCTTCACAATTCTCTTATGAATTGCATGATGCTATTGGGGCAGAAAATTATCTCCTTACTGCTAAAGAAGACGCTGAGGATACAGAAGAAATCTTGCTTCGTTTGGCAACTATTTATCTGGAGCAGGAGCGTTATGAGGATATTCTAGACTTGCAGAGCGAGAAGCCAGAAAACCTTTTGACTAAGTGGATGATTGCTCGTTCCTATCAAGAAATGGACGATTTGGATACTGCTTATGAGCATTACCAAGAGTTGGCAGGTGATTTGAAGGACAATCCAGAATTTCTGGAACAATATATCTATCTCTTGCGTGAATTGGGCTACTTTGAGGAAGCAAAAGTCAAAGCACAAGCATACTTAAAACTGGTTCCAGATGACGTTCAAATGCAAGAACTATTTGAGAGATTGTAAGAATTCATACATTACAGAAAACTGCAAGTTATTACTAGAGGATAACTGCGGTTTTTTGTTTTAAAAAGTATCATTTTTAACTAATACTCAATGAAAATCAAAGAGCAAACTAGAAAACTAGCCGCAGGTTGCTCAAAGCACTGTTTTGAGGTTGTAGATAAGACTGACGAAGTCAGTCACATATATACGGCAAGGAGACGTTGACGTAGTTTGAAGAGATTTTCGAAGAGTATAATATATTCTCTTGAAAAAAGTTATAACTAGGACTATAATATAAAATTATGAGTGATAGAGGAGGGAAATAATGCTTGATACGATAGCTCTACCGATTGAAGTCCGACATATTATTCTCATTTTATTGTCTTGTTTTTCTGGTTTTATCATTGGCTATGAAAGGAAGTCCAAGCACAAGCAGGCTGGGAGAAAGACTCATGTCTTGGTTGCCTTAACTGCAACTTTAATGATGATTTTATCAAAGGAAGCTTTTTTGGATACGCCTAATTATGATACTTCTAGGGTTGCGGCTCAAATTGTCAGTGGAATTAGTTTCATTGGTGGTGGTATTATTTTCATGAGGGATAAAAAAATCAGTGGGATTACCACAGCAGCCGGTATTTGGGCAACTGCAGGGATTGGGATGGCAATTGGTGCAGGATTTGCTTTTCTAGGCTTATTTTGCAGTCTGATTGTCGTCTCTGTTCAGAAAAGTAGCTCTAAATTTTTGAAAAGCGATACCCATTACCATATCAGAATGACTGGATTTGTAACCAATAAGCCTTCAATTGATACCTTGAATATTCTCATTGAACAGAAGGGATTTTATAATCTAAATATTGACATGGACAGGAATGAAAGTGGTTATAATCTTACTATTAGAGCAGATCATGATAAGTCCATTTCGTACAAAAATATGGCTGAGGTTTTATGGCAATGTGACGAGAATTTTTATATAAATCAGGTTAAGATTGTTTCATTAGAAGGATAGGGTTTTGTTTTCATAGCAAAACTCTTATTTTATTTATAGAATTTTTTTACAAAATAGTTGGCTATTTTGTTTATTTATGCTATAATGGGAACAATTATTTTTAGGAGGTGTCAGTATGTCTTATTTGTTTGAGATATTACCGAGTTTATTGAGCGGTGCAAGCATGACGTTACAGGTTTTTGCGCTGGTCTTGATTTTTTCTATTCCCTTGGGCGTTTTGATTGCCTTTGCCTTGCAAGTCCATTGGAAGCCCCTCCATCATCTGATTAATATTTATATCTGGATTATGCGGGGGACACCCTTGCTCTTGCAATTGATCTTTATCTATTATGTGCTCCCAAGCATTGGGATTCGTTTGGATCGTCTTCCTGCGGCTATTATTGCCTTTGTTTTGAATTATGCGGCTTACTTTGCTGAAATCTTCCGTGGCGGGATTGATACCATCCCCAGAGGTCAATATGAGGCTGCTAAGGTCTTGAAGTTTAGTCCCTTTGCCACAGTTCGCTATATTATTTTGCCTCAGGTGACTAAGATTGTTCTTCCTAGTGTATTTAATGAGGTTATGAGTTTGGTCAAGGATACGTCTCTGGTCTATGCTCTAGGTATTTCAGACCTTATCTTGGCTAGTCGAACAGCTGCCAACCGTGATGCCAGTCTTGTTCCTATGTTTTTAGCAGGAGCCATTTACTTGATTTTGATTGGGATTGTGACGATCATTTCCAAAAAAGTTGAGAAGAAGTACAGTTACTATAGATAGGAGGCTGCCATGTTAGAATTACGAAATATCAATAAAGTCTTTGGTGAAAAGCAAATTTTATCTAATTTCAGTCTAAAAATTCCTGAAAAGCAAATCCTGGCTATCGTTGGGCCTTCGGGTGGAGGTAAGACAACTCTCTTACGCATGCTTGCGGGTCTTGAAACCATTGATTCAGGGCAAATCTTTTATAATGGAGAACCTTTGGAACTGGATGAATTGGAGAAGCGTAATCTACTGGGATTTGTATTCCAAGATTTTCAACTTTTCCCTCATTTATCCGTTCTAGATAATTTGACATTATCTCCTGTGAAAACCATGGGAATGAAGCAGGATGATGCTGAGCTGAAGGCGCGATGTCTTTTGGAACAATTAGGACTGGCAGGACATGCAGATGCCTATCCATTCTCACTATCTGGTGGGCAAAAGCAAAGGGTGGCCTTGGCACGTGCTATGATGATTGACCCGGAAATCATAGGTTACGATGAACCAACTTCTGCCCTAGATCCAGAATTACGACTGGAAGTGGAAAAACTAATCTTGCAAAATAGGGAACTTGGGATGACACAGATTGTGGTTACCCACGATTTGCAGTTTGCTGAAAATATCGCAGATCAGATTCTCAAGGTTGAACCCAAGTAGGAGGTGCCAATGACTAATAAGAAAATTGCTTTAGTATTGGTTTTGCTCCTGCCCCTCTTTTTAACGGCTTGTACTCAGAAGGCTAGTGATCCCAAACAGGATAACTGGGATAAGTATCAAGAGCAGGGGACCATTACTATTGGTTTTGACAATACCTTTGTACCCATGGGGTTTGAAGAAAAGAATGGCCAATATACAGGTTTTGATATTGATTTGGCACAAGCAGTTTCTGAAAAATTAGGTGTCAAGGTGCAATTTCAGCCAATCGATTGGGATATGAAGGAGACGGAACTGCAAAATGGAACTATTGATGCCATCTGGAATGGCTATTCTGCCACTGATGAACGTCGAGAGAAGGTTGCCTTTAGCATTCCTTATATGGAAAATCAGCAGGTTTTAGTTGCGAAGAAAAGCCAGCAGATTCATTCAGTAGAGGATATGAAGGATAAGACCTTGGGAGCCCAAGCCGGTTCCTCTGGTTATTTAGACTTTGAAGCCCAGCCAGATTTACTGAAAAGTCGTGTCAAAGACCAGAAGGCTAATCAGTACCAGAGTTTCAATGAAGCCTTGATTGACTTAAAGAATGACCGTATTGATGCCTTGTTGATTGACCGAGTGTATGCTAATTACTATCTCCAGTCTGAAGGCATACTAAATGATTACAATGTCTTTTCAGCAGGATTTGAAAGTGAATCTTTTGCGGTCGGAGTTAGACCTGCTGACAAAAGATTACTACAAGCTTTAAACCAAGCCTTTATCGCACTACACCAAGAAGGGAAGTTCCAAGAAATCAGCCAAAAATGGTTTGGAGATGATGTAGCAACTAAAGAAGTGAAAAGTAGAGATTGAGTGTTTCCTCAATCTCTTTTTGCATCAAAAAATCCCCTGGCAAGAGCCAGAGGATAAGCGTTTATTTCATTGTTGGGAAGAGCAATACATCACGGATAGTTGTTGTATCAGTGAGGAGCATGCAGAGACGGTCGATACCGATTCCCAAACCACCTGTTGGTGGCATACCGTATTCAAGGGCCTCGATGTAGTCGTAGTCGATACCTGTCGCTTCATCGTCACCAAGTTCTTTAGCTTTAGCTTGGGCTTCGAAACGGCTAAGTTGATCGATTGGATCGTTCAACTCAGTAAAGGCATTACCGTACTCCTTGGTCATGATGAAGAGCTCAAAACGGTCAGTAAAGCGTTCGTCGTCAGGATTCTTCTTAGCCAGTGGAGATACAGCTACTGGATGTCCATAGACAAAGGTTGGTTGGATCAAGGTTTCTTCAACAAACTCTTCAAAGAAAGCATTGATAATGTGACCAACTTCAGTGTAATGTTTCTCAACAGGAACTTTCTTGTCAGCAGCGATAGCTTTGGCTTCCTCGAAAGTCATATCTTGCCAGAAATCTACACCAGTAATTTCCTTGATAGCATCCACCATGTGAACACGCTTAAATGGTTCGTTAATCTTGATTTCAGTTCCTTGATAGTTAACTGGACCATCTCCTTTAACTGCCTTAGCAGCGTGTTGGATAATGCCTTCCGTCAAGTCCATGATATCTTGGAAGTCAGCATAAGCTTGGTAAACTTCGATAGAAGTGAACTCAGGGTTGTGTGTAGCGTCCATTCCTTCATTACGGAAGATACGGCCAATTTCATAGACACGTTCCATACCACCGACGATAAGGCGTTTCAAGTGAAGCTCAGTCGCGATACGAAGTACCATGTCAATGTTTTGGGCATTGTGGTGAGTGATAAATGGACGGGCAGCAGCTCCACCAGCTTCGTTATGAAGAACAGGAGTTTCCACTTCAAGGAAGCCTTTTTGGTCAAGGTAACGACGAATTTCAGAGATGATTTTTGAACGAGTGACAAAGCGTTCAAAACTTTCACGGTTAGAAATCAAGTCCAGGTAACGTTTACGGTAAATTGTTTCAACGTCTGTTAAACCGTGGAATTTCTCTGGAAGTGGACGAAGGGCCTTAGACAAGTGTGTAATGTGAGTCGCCTTGATAGAGAGTTCTCCCATATCTGTACGCATCACTTCACCTTCGACACCAAGGAAGTCACCAAGGTCTGCTTTTTTGAAGATTTCGTAGTTTTCTTCACCGACAGCATCCTTACGAACGTAGATTTGAATCTGGCCTTCGCGGTCTTGAAGGTGGGCAAATCCAACTTTACCTTTACCACGTTTAGTTACCAAGCGTCCTGCGATAGTAGCTGTTTCGTTTCTATCGTGTAATTGTTCTTTATCGAGGTCAGCATATTTATCTTTTAATTCTTGTGAATTTGCAGTGCGTTCAAAGCGTTTTCCAAATGGATCGATTCCTTGTTCACGGAGCGCAGCCATTTTTTCACGGCGAACGATCTGCTGGTCATTTAGTTCTTCCATATGTTCTGTTGACATGGGATCCTCCTAGTTTTACTCAAAATTGAATACGATGAGTCATTTTTTGCGATACTCCCATTTTATCATAAATAGCAGAGAAATTCACGGATAATCTTTCAAAACTAAAAAGAACTTGACGCTAAAATCAAGTTCTTTGTTGATAAGAGGTATCATTCCAAGTATCGAGAGTAAATGTTTTAAAATCATGGGTTTCTAGAATGGTCAGGCTGGCATTTGCTAGACCACCATCTTTACGAAGAAGAGGCTCTTTGTAACCTAGAAGAGTACGAAGACTGGCAGTAAGATTTGCGCCGTGACCGACAATTAGAATACATTCAGCCGGACTATCTTTGAGTGATTTAATAAATTGGATGGTCCGTTGGGTTGTGCTATAGAGGGATTCGGCTCCGAACATTTGAGTGTCAAACTTAGCAAGATTCGTACGGAAAGCTTTGATTTGTTGTGGGTAAATAGCTTCTAGAGTTGCAATCTTCAAACCTTCCAACTTCCCCAGCTGCCATTCACGGAGATTAGGAACACTTTCTAAAGGACAGGGGGTCTGGAGTTGACTTTGGATAATCTCGGCAGATTTGACAGCTCGAGGTAAATCACTTGAATAAATCTGATCAAAAGGAATTTCCTTGAGATACTGGCCTAGTCGTTTTAGGGTGTTAATGGATTCAGGAAGTAGGGGAGAATCGCCACTAGCACCTTGAAAGCGCCCTTCTTGGTTCCAGACGGTGCGACCGTGGCGGACAAAGTAGAGTTTCATTACTTGCTGTCCTCCAAAATATCTGCAAAGTCAGCCTTTACAAAGCTAGCCAAGTCTTGTGGTGCGACGATAATGCTGTGACCAACTTCGCCAGCAGAGACAATCATTTGATCCAAATCTAGAGCAATCTTATCGATAAAAATGGGGTAATTGTGTTTCTGACGAATACCAACAGGATTATTGGCTCCATGAATATAACCTGTTGTTTTTTCCAAGTCCTTTTGTGGAATCATGCTCACTTTTTTATTGCCAGAAATTTTAGCTAGTTTCTTTTCAGACAAGTGTTTAGTGATAGGTACAATTCCGATAATCGGTCCTGTCTTGTCTCCTAAAAGAGCTAAGGTTTTGAAAATCTGATCTCGGTCATAACCTTGCGGAAGTTCTCCTTCCAGGGCATTGATTTGAATCCCTTGATGTGGGATAGCTGCTTTAGACAGGATTTGTTCTACTAATGTTTTTTTTACTTTAACTTTTTTTGCCATTATTTATACTTATCCTCCAATTGGCTCATCCAAATACCAAGCCAGATTCCTAAAGCAAAGAAGAAGGCGATGATGACATACCCGACAAGAGAAAGGCCTGTGTATTGGATGCTTTCAGCGTTTCCTGCATTTGGAATCAAGATCAAAAGGGTACTTGATAGGACGATACCGATGATGAAATGATAGACGCGTGAGTGGTAGTTGTTTAAGGCATAATCCATCAATTTTGAAAAAATGATGAGAGTTGCACCTGCTCCGATTCCAATCGGGAAGAAGGTTCCCAAGAGGTCAAAGGTTTTAAAACCTGTTAGCATAGGAGCATAGAGGCCCAAAATCAAAAGTAGATTTGATGGACTAAGGCCAGGAACTAATACACCAAGAGCCAGCAGTGCACCAGCTAGGACGAAATTAAGAAAGCTGGCACTTAAGGTTCCAACAACAAAATTTAAGGCATAGAGTCCTAATCCAGAAATGATAAAGGTAGTCCAGAACCAAGCTAAATCAATCTTGTCTCGGTCAGATTCTCGAGTCGATTCTTTGAGGAGGCTAGGAACTGTACCAATGATGGCACCCGCAAAGCTCCATAAGACAAAGACCTGATAATTTTCAAGCAGGTATTCAATCGGGTAGGAAAATAAGCCGATTCCCAGAAGCATACCGATAGCAACTGGTATAAAATACAAAACATTTTCTTTAAAGTCTTTAAAGGGATGGGCTAGAAAACCAATCATTCGTTCATAAATTCCTAAGATTGCTGCTAGAACCCCTCCAGAAATTCCTGGTAAGATAAATCCAAGAGCAATTACAATCCCTTTAATAAGGCGTGCTAACCATGAGAGCATATTTTTCCTCCAACTATTTCTATTTCAAAAAATCCTTATTATATTGTATCATAATCAAACACAAAAAGAAAAAGCAAATGCTAAACAAATGCTTTTAAGGTTTTAAAAAGAGTTTTCTAAAGGTTTCTTCTTTGTTTTTTAAGGAAGAGATGACGTTGATATCCAAATCGTGGTCAAAACCAGCAATTTTTCCTTTAGAAGTGTACTGGTGGATGTCATAATCTAAATCAGTTTTAGGACTGCTCTCCAAAAATCCTGAGTCTGAGCCGTAGGACGGAATCCAAACAGAGGTAAACTTGCCTGTATCAATACTATGTTCTTCCATGAAGTAGACCCCAACGTAGATGCCGATATTTTTTGCACCTAGTGATGCCAGTTTTGCTCGAAAGGCTTCAACACCCTCGTTCATATTGGACATAGTTTTGTCTTCTACGTCTAGCCAATAGTAGCTAGGGCTGTAAGGAGAGGCAGCATTGTAGAAAACTTCAGCGGCTTTTTCCATTTCTTGGACACTTTTTCCAGCTACATAAGCGTAGACCCCAACTGGGACATTCCGTTTTTGAAGTTCAGTGATATGACTCTTATAGGCCTTGTCTATTCCATTGATAAAGGAAGCATCATTTTCTTTTGTCGTTTGAGCACCACTGTGAACACGAACGATAACTCCAGAAATATTTTGGGACAGAGTATCGTAATTAATTTCCTCAGGACGTTGCCAACCAGAGAGGTCAATAATCGGTTTGTCTAAGTGTTTCAAAGCCTGTGCTTCAATCTGCACCATGTTGGATTTTGTTTTAAACGATTGGTTGTCATTAAGTGGGCGATTGATGATTAAAATGAAAATCATAATCCCAAAAAAACCAAATAAAATAAGCGGATTAATTTTTTTTCTCATATCACATAATTTTACCTTAAAAATGAAAAAAAATCAAAAAAATACTCAAAAATGGGTTAAGAAAGGACTTTAGAGCATTTTTTCATTCAAGGGCGCGGAATGATTTGAAATATGGTATAATAAAAGGGAATTTCTAGAGAAAAGAGAAGATTATGTCAAATTATGCCATTATTTTAGCAGCGGGTAAAGGGACTCGCATGAAATCTGATTTGCCAAAAGTGTTGCACAAGGTTGCGGGTATTTCAATGCTGGAACATGTTTTCCGTAGTGTGGGAGCTATCCAACCTGAAAAGACAGTAACAGTTGTTGGACACAAGGCAGAATTGGTTGAGCAGGTCTTGGCTGGACAGACAGAATTTGTGACTCAATCTGAACAGTTGGGTACAGGTCATGCGGTTATGATGACAGAGCCTATCTTAGAAGATTTGTCAGGGCACACCTTGGTCATCGCAGGAGATACTCCTTTAATCACTGGTGAAAGCTTGAAAAACTTGATTGATTTCCACATCAATCATAAAAATGTGGCGACTATCTTGACTGCTGAAACGGATAATCCTTTTGGCTATGGACGAATTGTTCGTAATGACAATGCTGAAGTTCTTCGTATTGTGGAGCAGAAGGATGCTACAGATTTTGAAAAACAAATCAAGGAAATCAACACAGGAACTTACGTTTTTGACAACGAGCGTTTGTTTGAAGCTTTGAAAAATATCAACACCAATAACGCTCAAGGTGAATACTATATTACAGATGTCATTGGCATTTTCCGTGAAGCTGGTGAAAAAGTTGGTGCTTATACTTTGAAAGATTTTGATGAGAGTCTTGGAGTAAACGACCGTGTGGCACTTGCGACAGCTGAGTCAGTTATGCGTCGTCGTATCAATCATAAACACATGGTCAACGGTGTTAGCTTTGTCAACCCAGAAGCAACTTATATCGATATTGATGTTGAGATTGCTTCTGAAGTTCAAATCGAAGCCAATGTTACTTTGAAAGGTCAAACGAAAATTGGTGCTGAGACTGTTTTGACAAACGGTACTTATGTAGTGGATAGCACTATCGGAGCAGGAGCTATCATTACCAACTCTATGATTGAGGAAAGTAGTGTTGCTGACGGCGTGACAGTCGGCCCTTATGCCCACATTCGTCCAGGTTCAAGTCTGGGTGCCCAAGTTCATATTGGTAACTTTGTTGAGGTGAAAGGCTCTTCTATCGGTGAAAATACCAAGGCTGGTCATTTGACTTATATCGGAAACTGTGAAGTGGGTAGTCATGTTAATTTTGGTGCAGGAACCATTACAGTCAATTATGACGGTAAAAACAAATACAAGACAGTCATTGGCAACAATGTCTTTGTTGGTTCAAATTCAACCATTATTGCCCCAGTTGAGTTAGGTGACAATTCACTCGTTGGTGCTGGTTCAACTATTACCAAAGATGTACCAGCGGATGCGATTGCGATTGGTCGTGGTCGTCAGGTCAACAAAGACGAATATGCGACACGCCTCCCTCATCATCCTAAGAATCAGTAGGAGCCTATCATGGAATTTGAAGAAAAAACGCTTAGCCGAAAAGAAATCTATCAAGGACCAATATTTAAACTGGTTCAAGATCAGGTTGAATTACCAGAAGGCAAGGGAACTGCCCAACGGGATTTGATTTTCCACAATGGAGCTGTCTGTGTTTTAGCCGTAACAGATGAGCAAAAACTCATCTTGGTCAAGCAGTACCGCAAAGCTATTGAGGCTGTCTCTTACGAAATTCCAGCTGGAAAACTGGAAGTAGGAGAAAATACAGACCCTGTCGCAGCAGCCCTTCGTGAATTAGAGGAAGAAACAGCCTATACAGGGAAGTTAGAACTCTTGTACGACTTTTATTCAGCCATTGGCTTTTGTAATGAAAAATTAAAACTATACCTAGCAAGCGATTTGACAAAGGTGGAAAATCCGCGTCCGCAGGATGAGGATGAAACCTTGGAAGTCCTTGAAGTGAGCCTAGAAGAAGCCAAGGAATTAATCCAATCAGGTCACATCTGTGATGCCAAGACAATTATGGCTGTTCAGTATTGGGAATTGCACAAAAAATAGAGGAGGTCAGTATGGGTAAACCTTTATTAACGGATGAAATGATTGAAAGAGCTAATAGAGGCGAAAAAATTTCAGGTCCCCCTTTGCTAGATGATGAGGAGACCAAGATTTTACCAACTTCATCTTCCCGTTTTGGTTATGCCAATCCTAAGGAACATGGTTTTAGTCAGGAAACCTTGAAGATTCAGGTCGAACCGTCTATTCATAAAAGCCGTCGCATTGAAAATACCAAGAGAAATGTCTTCAATTCTAAGTTAAATAAAATCTTATTCGCAGTCATCTTTCTCTTGATTTTGCTTGTTTTAGCAATGAAACTTTTGTAATAGAAAAGGAATTGAAATGAAAATAGGAATTATTGCGGCTATGCCAGAAGAACTGGCTTATCTGGTCCAGAATTTAGACAATGCCCAGGAGCAAGTTGTTTTGGGGAATACCTATCACACAGGAAGCATTGCCTCGCATGAAGTCGTTCTTGTAGAAAGTGGAATTGGTAAGGTCATGTCTGCTATGAGTGTGGCGATTTTGGCTGATCATTTCCAAGTGGATGCTTTGATTAACACGGGATCTGCTGGAGCAGTAGCAGAGGGTATTGCTGTTGGGGATGTCGTGATTGCTGATAAATTAGCCTATCATGACGTGGATGTCACAGCTTTTGGCTATGCTTATGGACAAATGGCGCAACAACCGCTTTATTTCGAATCAGATAAAACCTTTGTTGCCAAAATCCAAGAGAGTCTATCTCAACTGGACCAAAACTGGCATCTTGGTTTAATTGCTACAGGAGATAGTTTTGTTGCAGGAAATGATAAGATAGAAGCGATTAAGTCCCATTTCCCAGAAGTTTTAGCCGTTGAGATGGAGGGGGCAGCTATTGCTCAGGCAGCGCATGCTCTTAATCTTCCAGTCTTAGTTATCCGAGCTATGAGTGACAATGCTAACCATGAAGCAAACATCTCTTTTGATGAGTTTATTATCGAAGCTGGACGTCGCTCTGCCCAAGTCTTACTAGCCTTTTTGAAGGCCTTAGATTAAGCGAAAATTTGACAGTTTTTCTAGCTTATGATAAGATTTAAGTAAAGAAAAGCTAGAAAACGTTTCAGAGGATATTATGAGTATTGAAATGACCGTCAGTGAGATTGCAGAGGTTTTAGGATTATCTCGCCAAGCAATCAATAACCGTGTCAAAGAATTACCAGAAGAAGACACAGATAAAAATGACAAAGGGGTAACAGTCGTTACCAGAAGTGGCTTGATTAAGCTAGAAGAAATCTATAAAAAAACGATTTTTGAAGATGAGCCTGTCAGTGAAGATGTCAAGCAACGTGAACTGATGGAGATTCTAGTTGATGAGAAGAATGCAGAAATTCTTCGTCTCTATGAACAATTAAAAGCCAAGGATCGTCAGTTATCAGAAAAAGACGAGCAGATGCGTATCAAAGACCGTCAGATTGCTGAGAAAGACAAACAACTAGATCAGCAGCAACAATTGACCCTTCAAGCCATGAAGGATCAAGAAAATCTCAAGCTAGAGCTGGACCAAGCAAAAGAAGAAGTCCAATCCACTAAGAAAGGCTTTTTTGCTCGTTTATTTGGAGGATAATCAAGGAGCTGTTTAGGTTACATGCTAACCTGATGGCTTCTTTTGTTTCTAAATAGTATAGTTGCTCAAGTAAAATAACAGTATAGGAGAGGTATAGAATGGAACGATTAGAAGAGTACATTGCTTTTGACTTAGAATTTAATCAGCACGAAGGACAAACACACTTGATTCAAGTATCGGCTGTTCGTTTTAGAGATGGTCAGGAAATCGATGCCTATGATTCCTATGTTCATACCAGCGCCCCATTAAAAAGTTTTATCAATGGTTTGACTGGGATTACAGCTGAGACCTTAAAAGATGCTCCACCAGTGGAGAAAGTCATAGCAGAATTTCAAGAGTTTGTGGGTTCTTTGCCTATGGTAGGCTACAATGCTGCTAAAAGTGATTTGCCTATTCTAGCAGAGCATGGTTTAGACTACAGCCAGCAGTACAAGGTGGATTTGTATGATGAAGCCTTTGAACGTCGGAGTTCTGATTTACATGGTATTGCCAATCTCAAATTGCAAACTGTTGCCTCATTTCTCGGATTTCAAGGTCAGTCCCATAATAGCTTGGAGGATGCTCGAATGACGGCGCGTGTTTACGAATCCTTCTTAGAGTCAGATCAAGCTAGAGAATTGTTAGAGACAGAAAGTAGCCTATCAAACAATCCTTTTGGTGGCTTGGACTTATCTCAATTATTTGACTAGGAGTGCCTATGAAACCTGAAAAGCCTAAAAATCTAGGTTTTAGGAAAATCTACTTTAATCTAGATAAAATTCTCTTTCTCTTTTTCTTGATATTTATGATGATTGAGTTTGTCTGGTTACCACTTAATTCTTGGATTGCTGGACTGTTGCTCCGTCAGACAGGTTATCTCTTTCTTTCCTACAATAATATTTTCGCTATTATAAAGGGTTCTCCCTTTGTTAGTCTTGCTTTATTTGTTCTGGTAATCGTTAATTTACTAATCGCCTACTACCAGATAGGACTTCTCTTTATCGGAGCTCGCCACCTCCTCTATCATGAAAAGAGGACCCTGCTGGAGTACAGTCGCAAGGTCTTTCGTCAGAGTTTCTTATTCATGAGACAAGTGACGATTTCCAAAATGGCCTTTATTTTCTTTTATGTCATGATGCTCTTTCCATTGATTCGAAAGATTTTAAAGATTTATTACCTCAATAAAATCGTCATTCCGGAATTCATAGTAGCCTATGTAGAAGATAAGTATTGGTTGGTCGGTTTGATTGTTACTATTCTAGCCTTGCTGCTCTTTTACATTTCAATACGTTTGATGTTTGCCCTACCCCAGCTTTTGTTTGAGAAGAAAACAGTCAAAGAAGCAGTTAGATATAGTCTAGAGAAGACCAAAAGGCAATCTTGGTTTTATATTTGGAACTTGCTTTGGATTATCGTCAAAACGTATCTATTTTTCATTCTTCTCTTGATCCCAATCTTAGCAAGTCAGGCACTGATGGATGGAGTGACCCATAAGGAATCTCTTGTACTAGGAATTATCAATTTTGTCTTGATTAAGAATTTCCACTATATGGCCTTGACCTATTTCCTTATTAAGTTTGTTTCCTTTTTGACAGGGGAAGAACTAGAAATCACACCAAGGAGAAAGAAAGACCACTGGATGAGATGGGGAGTGATGGGCTGTGCAGGCATCTTTTTCGCTCTTGAGGGGTATGTTTATTTAGAAGCTCCAGTTTCACATAAACCTTTAATTATCTCTCATCGCGGTGTTTCAGATAAAAATGGTGTCCAAAATACCGTCCAATCATTAGAGAGGACAGCTCAGCTAGAGCCAGACTTTGTTGAGACGGATGTTCAGGAAACAAAAGACGGCCAGTTTGTCATGATGCATGATGCCAATATCAAGAATTTGACAGGAGTTAATGCCAATCCTCAGGATTTAACCTTGGAAGAATTAACCAAACTCGATATTTCGGAAAACGGCTATCATAGTAAGGTATCTAGTTTTGATGATTATCTCAACAAAGCCAATGAATTGCATCAGAAACTTCTTATTGAGATTAAAACTAGTCGAAAAGATAGCCCAGATATGATGAAACGTTTTATGGACAAATATGGAGCCATCATTAAGCAGAATGGCCACCAGATGCAGTCCTTAGACTACCATGTGATTGACCAGGTGCTAGCCTATGATTCACAAATTCCAGTCTATTTCATCCTACCTTACAATAGTATCTTTCCAAGAACCAAAGCCACAGGTTACACCATGGAGTATTCAACTTTAGATGAAAATTTTGTCAACAAGCTTTGGAATACCGATCAGAAATTGTACGTGTGGACCATCAATAGTTCAGAGTCCTTTGATAAATCTGTTCATTTGGGAGCAGATGGCATGATAACGGATGACTTGGAAATGATTCAAGACCAAGTAACCATTGCCCAAGAAGACCCAGAGTATACGGAATTGCTTTTCAAACAGGCCATGGAATTCTTTAATTTTTAGTAAGCAAAAAGAGGAACAGTTGTTCCTCCCACGATAGGCAAGTATTCTCTTGAATACTTGTTTTTTCTTTTAATTAGAACGGCAATTTTCCAGCGAAAGCACCCAATTTTTTCTTGGTCGTTTCATCGATTTGTTCAAGAGCAGAGTTGATAGCCTGAACAGTCATATCTGAAAGAGTTTCAAGGTCTTCTGGGTCAACGACAGCTGGATTGAAATCAATGCTGGCAACTTTCTTATCTCCAGTTAAGGTCGCTTGAACAAGGTCTTGAGCAGATTTGCCAACAAATTGCATAGCAGCAAGTTCAGCTTGGCTTTGTTCCATTTGTTTTTGAAGTTTCTGTGCTTGACGCATCATGTTTTGCATGTTCATCATAAGATTTCTAAAATTCCTTTCGTATCAAGGGTTAATTCCCTTATGTTTTTTTAATAGTGAGTAGATTGTGTCTTGCAACTACTTTACTGTGTAGTTTAATAGTTCCAAGTACATACTACATTGTACCATTTTTTTGCACTATAGTCTTTCATTTATCTCATATATGAGAGTCAGATAAAGTTTATCACTAAGAAAAGATAAAGAATAGGTTTAAGCGAGATTGCTTAAATGGAGCATATACCAATTGTCATCAAAATGTAAAAATTCTAAAAAATACCCGAAAATATGTTAAATTTTCAAAAAAAGAGCTATAAACCTTATAGTATAAGGTTAGTGCATATATATATATATATATATAATTCGTTTATTTGTGGGAGGAAAGCAGTTTGCAAAGAATATAATAAATTTGATATAATAGATTGAAAAACTATAAAAATATGAGACTTCTTATTCCTTGAAAGATAATAGGAGGTTCATTTTCCTGTTTTTTTAAAGAAGTAAACAAGTGTAGATTCACTATATGGTCTTGAGCTATTTAGAACAGGATAGAAAGAAAGGTAACAAATGAAACAATTTAAATTTAATGAGCGCCAGCGTTTCTCTATTCGCAAATTTTCAATTGGTGCTGCATCTGTCTTATTAGGGTCAGTCTTTTTTGCAGTTAGTTCAGTTGAAGATGTACAAGCAGCTGAACAAAGTCAAAATGTAGTGAGTGTGAATGAGAATAAACAAACTCAAAATGTAGTGAGTGTGAATGAGAATAAACAAACTCCTAATCCTCTTATGCCGAGCAACTCATCTACTACTGGAGTGTCTACTAAAGAAGCTAATACTTCAGTTTCTGCTGCAAATGTTGAGAATAAACCAGAAGGAGATGTGGTAGGAAGCTCAAAAGAAACTCAAGAGTCAGTGCCGGTTGTTTCAACTATTTCAGATTCAAATGAGAGAAAGTTAGCTTTATCAAAACTAATAGAAGAAATTGATGGGAAATTTACTAACGGGAAATATGCTTCTAAAACAGAAGAAAGTGTAAACAAATTAAAGGCAACTTTAGAAGAAGCAAGATCAGTTTTAAGTAATGCGACAACAGAAAGTGAATTAACACAAGCACACAGCAAATTAGTTACAGCAACAACGCAACTGAAAACAAAACCAGCAGAGAAAAAAGAAGCACCAGCAGTCGATACTACAAATGGGAAAGCTACTGTAGGTAAAAAAGCAACTAATACTGAAAAAGCATCAAACTCTAACTCGATTGTCAACTCAGGTTCTAGAGATGAACGTCATGGGAAAGCATTGGATAGAAGTAATCCATTCCGTACGGATGCGGATACAGATCCTGCTGCGAACCAAACGTATACAGCTCCAGCTGAAAATGCCGATTTAAAGACTTTAGCAGATAAATTATTAGGATTAGGTGCTACAGTAGAAAATAATACGAAACTTGCTAATGAGATGAATACCTTAGGTGATAGTAAGCAAGTAGCAAAAGGTACTGTGAAGGAAATTCAAGAATTTGGTGGTTGGAAAGCAGTTGATGGAGGAGTTTTTGCCATTGCTAGAAGAACTGAAGAAGGAGTTTATCCTCTTGAAACTATCAATTCAACACTTGATGATACAGTTTGGTTACGAGAACAAGCATTTGATAGAGACACGGAGTACACTTTATTACTTTCAAAGAGTAGAACGAGAGCTAATAGAGATGAAGTAGTTTTTGATGGTAGTACGTATCAACCAACAGGAGTTGGAGCCGGAATAACAAAGAATGTTGCTAGATATAAAGGGATAGAAAAAACATTTACAGCGTATTCAACTGCAGAGGGCTCAGATATAATTGTTAAATTTAAACCAGGATATGTTGGAGATAGTGATGGCTCTAAAGCGAATTATAAAGTCCAAGTTTATAGTATAACAGGCAATCAAGAGAGTTTAGTCTATGAAACGACTTTTGATCCTTCTATCAATAAAAATGATACAAAATATATTGTAACTAAAGCAACAGATGGAACGAATAGAGAAAGAATTAAAATTTCTAATGCTTCAAGTAGTACTACTATAGATTCTGGAGTAGATAATACTACACGCCCAGGATTTATAGGGAAAAGAGAAGCAGAAAAATTAATGGCACGACCTGAGAATTTACCAAATGGTAAAGCAGGGACGTTTACTAGTAAACCTATTGCATTACCTCAAGGTGCTGATCACTATAAGGTTAGAATTAGTTTAGCAGATCAGAATCGTACAGGTATGAGTTATCAAGCATGGGATGAAAAATATTCAATTCCTGTTACAGGAGCGGATTTTTCAATCGCTCAAGATACAACTAAGGTAGCTAAATCTCTGTTACAAAGAGTTTATGATAAATTATTGGAAACAGTTGATAAAGATAAAAGAGGAAAAACTCCTGAGACACAAGCAGCTTATCAAGCTCAACTGGATGCAATAAGAGAAGCATTGACACCAGGGAAGTATACTTCAACTAAAAACTATCAAGAACTATTAAAATTTGCTTTAGAAAAACAAGAGAAGTTAAAAGTTGATAAATCGGCATTGACAACATCAAAAGGAGAACTAGATCAACTAGTAGATGACGATCCAACTCCAGGTAAAACACCTGAAACTGTTTCAGAATATAATATAGCTAAAAGTGCCGCAGAAGAAGAAGCTAGAAAAGCTAAATTGGTCATCGATGATGAACATGCAACTGTTGATCAAGTTGCTCAAGCCGTAGCAGATGTGAAAGCTAAAAGAGCTGAATTAAAAGCAGCAAGAGCACTTCTAGTAGTTGCAGCAACAGAAGCTCAAAAAACAAAACTACAAAATGATTCGAATGCACTAACAGAAGCAGATAAGACAAATAAAACACCAAATAGTATTGAAGAATATGAGAGAAAATATGAAACATTAAAAGCTGCGTTAACAGCTGCAAAAGCTCAGGCTAAAGCCGTATTAGATAAAGCAGAAAATGCTGGTAAAGTAGAAGCTACTGATGCTCAAATTGAAGTTGATAAAATCAAAGCTGAATTAGATAAAGCGGCTGCCTTATTGAAAGATAAAGGAAATACAGCTGAATTAGAAAAAGCTAAGAATGATTTAAAAACATTAACTCAAGAAACAAATGTTACTGCAGGGAAAACACAAGCAACAGCAGATAAGTATAATGCAGCTAAAGTAGCAGCCGAAGCAGCAGTAACAGCAGCCGAAGCAGTGATTAGTGATATAAATTCAACAACTGAAGACGTAGCAAATGCATTAGCTGAAATTAAAGTTAAGAAAGCAGCATTAGAAGCAGCAAAAGCAGCGTTAGTAGACAAAGTAACGCCAGAACAAAAAACAGCGTTAGGACAAGTAGACACAGACTTAGCAGTATTAGGTGATGCGGACTTAGCAGGCAAAACAAAAGCAACAGCAGATGCTTATAAAGCAGAAACTGGAAAACTTACTGCAGACATCGAAGCAGCTAAGAGAGAAGCAGCCGCAATCTTAGCGGATCCAGAAAACAAAACGCAAGCAGAAGCAGCCCTAGTACAAGCGAAAATTGAAGCCTTAAAAGCTAAACTAGAAGCAGCCAAAGCAAAATTAGTCGCTAAAGCAGATACAACAGAGTTGGCAACAGCGAAAGCAGAGTTAGATACAAAAGCAAAAGAAGTCGTTCCAACAGAAGGCAAAACAAAAGCTACAGTAGATGCCTATAACGAAGCGAAAGCAGCAGCCGAAGCAGCAGTAACAGCAGCCGAAGCAGTAATCAACGACGAAAATGTTACAGCAACAGCCGTAGCAGAAGCATTAGCGAACGTAAACGCTAAGAAAGCAGCATTAGAAGCAGCAAAAGCAGC